>NZ_DFPI01000002.1:0-2577 GCF_002377215.1 Sphingobacterium sp. UBA3519 | reverse complement strand
TCAACTCCCGCCAGCTCCACCACTTTTGATAGGACTGCAACCGGACAGTTGTAATAAAAACAGCCGGTTACGGACACTGACCAGACAGTGCGCAGACCGAGAAAAGACAAAAATATGCACATCAAATGCACGTGCACTTTAAAAGAACCCCAGATCTGACGGTCTGGGGTTTTTCTATTTGTAACTAAGGGTAACAAAAATACATCACCCTTTCGCGATTCACTCGCCTTGACACTGTTTATTTTTACAGTATAAACACTGTATACAATCACAGTGATTTATCGGAGGCTTAAATGTTCGTTAAGCTGGTTTATGACAAGCGTAATGTTGATGGTTTGGCAGGCGCCAGAGAGATAATCCTGGCTGAACTGACGAAACGCGTGCACCGGATCTTTCCCGACGCCGAGGTGAAGGTTAAACCGATGCAGGCGAACGGCCTTAACAGTAATGCCAGCAAAAGTGATCGGGAAAAGCTGAATCGCATGCTGGAGGAGATGTTTGATGAGGCTGACATGTGGCTCTGCGAAGGTTAACCATGCTAGCACACTGTATTAATTCACAGTAAAATGTTGAAACCTAAAAAGTTATTGAAAGGTAAAACCTAATTGACGCAGCCTTGTTGATAATCAACAATCCTATTGTAACATCGGGATTATTTTAATTGGTGGATTGATGGCCGTAGTCGAATTTCAGTTATCTAGAAAGATGATTGACTGGATTGCAGATTCTCAAGGACTTTCTCTTGAAGCCCTTGCGGATCAGGTCATGCCAAAAAAAATTAACAAATTTTTTAATGGCATTGTCAGCAAAAGCGGCGCTGAGAAATTAGCCAGAATTGGAGGGATTCCGTTTGGCTTCCTTTTCTTGGATAATCCTCCTAAACCAGTTAAACCTAAAATTCCAGATCTTCGCCAAGCAGTTGATACTCGTGAGCTCGGTAGAAACTTTTTTGATGTTTATAATGATATTGAATACAAGTTGGAATGGTATAAAGAATATCTGAAAGAAAATGGCAACGACCAACATCTTGATTTTATTGGTAAATTTAAATACACACGTAATTTACTCCCAGAAACGGTAGCGCAGGATATTGTAAAAAAAATCAACTTCAACCTTCAAAGAGAAATAAAAGGTGTAACAGTTGAAAGCTACTTCACAAAAGTAGCAAAATTAATCGAAAACGTTGGAATATTGGTTTTTAAAAATGGGGTGGTTGGTAACAATAACTCTCGTAAGTTAGACGCTCGGGAGTTCAGAGGTTTTTGTATTTCTGATAATGTTGCACCTATTGTATTCGTCAATGGTTCTGATGCGTTATCTGCTCAAGTTTTTACATTGTTTCATGAGGTTGCCCATCTTTGGCTTGGTGTCGATGGTGTTTCTGGATGGGATACAGAAAAGACCATAGAAGCGTTTTGCAATAAAGTATCTGCAGAAATCCTTATGCCCCAATCTTTGTTCTTATCCACTTGGGAAAGCGGATTTAACGAAAATGATCTTCATCGAGTAAAAGAAGTTTCCCATAAATTTAAGGTTAGTGATTTTGCGTGTGCAATCAGAGCAATCCAGCTTGGGCTTATTGATGGTAGTACTTTAGAGCTCATAAAGCAGGAAGCAAACAAAAAGCCTAAAAAAGAAAATAGCAGCGGATCTTTTTTTAATACACTCCCTGTTCGAAATAGTCATAAGTTGACAAATATCATCATTTCCCGTGCTATGTCTCAGCAACTTCCTTTGAGAGAGGCTGGTGTACTGTTAAATGTCAAAGCAGATACTATTGTTGAATTTCATAAGAAAAGAGAATCTCTATGATTTCTAATGGAAAATTTCTAGTAGACAGTAACGTCTTCATAGAGGCAAAAAACTTTGCATATAACTTTAATTATTGCAAACTTTTTTGGGATTTTCTTTTAGCTCTTCATAGTAAAGGTCTTGTATATAGTATAAATGCTGTAAAGAAAGAGCTATGCGTAAAAGAAGATCCATTGTGCCAGTGGATTAAAGAAGAACTCCCATCTTCTTTTTTTGAAAGTGAGGTCAGCTCGATTGCTAACTATGCAAAACTTATTAATTGGTCCATGACGTTAGACGTCACTGAAAAAGCTCGAACAGATTTTGCAAGTCAAGATAAAGCTGATGCATTTTTAATTGCACACGCCATGACTCATGGATTCACCATAATCACCCATGAAAGGCCATCAGGCGGCGCTCCCAAAAAACGCATAATGATTCCAGACGCAGCTGCATTTCATGGAGTTAAAACGCTTACCCTATACGAGTTTCTTCCAAGTTACGCGAGTCACAATTTTTCAATCAAATAAGTGCCCAAGTTTAATCTGGGCACAATAGAATTCATTACTCTTTCATTCCAAGCATCTTTCGCAGTTTTATAGTCACCTCTTTCTGACGTCTCGTAAATTCCACCTCAGCTTCAAGCTTTCGTTCTTTGTGCCTGAGCTTGATAGGTTCGACCTCCACTGCTAAAAAGGCGACCTTGCAAGCTTCGGTACGGTGACTTAGGTCTAACGCTGACCCGGTATGCCTACGGTAGCCGTAGTGACCTGCTCCCCGTTGATT
>NZ_DFPI01000007.1:0-32783 GCF_002377215.1 Sphingobacterium sp. UBA3519 | reverse complement strand
ACGTTTAGGACGCAAGTGTTTTAAAATAATTGAATTTAGCATATTGTTTTAGATAGACTAGTTTGTTAACTTCACAGAAATACAAAATTTTAGTAAAGGCCATATTGTAAAAATTATGAAGGTAAGCTAGCCGCTATTGATGACATAAATTTTAAATCCATAACAATTATTCGTAAGAATAAACTTGTGAAGAAATATGGAGAAACAGATAAGGCTTTGGGGATAGTGATCGTCTCGGAGGTTCCGGAAAACTCTCCCAATGTAAAAAAGTAACTTTAGAATTGAGAGTAATTATGCCCGGATTAAAAAATAAGTTATCTCTTCATGAAGCAATAGTGATTGCGCTTATAAATATTAATAAGGAAAATTTTAGTGCAACCTTTGAAGAAATCGCTCAATATTTAGAAAAATACAACCTTTTTGGAGACCGAAAAGGTAATATATCATTGCTAAAACAGATAGAACTAAGAACCACAAAATCTAAAGGTGCTTATTTATATCTTTTTAAGCAGATCGATGAATCTTCAATACAACTTTGTCTTACTTCCAAATCTACAATTCTTAAAAATTAAGTAATTCAATAAATGATAAATTTTCGAAATAATTGGATCGAGTTTGATTGCCCTAATTGCAAATATAGTATCTCTATTATGCTACAATCAATACAATTAGAAGAGTTGTGCTATTGCCACAACTGTAAAGAAAGTATCAAACTTATTGATAGCAATGCTAATCTACGTCTTAACAAAAATATGATTGAACAGGAATTTAATAAACTAAAAAAACTATTTAAATAGATGTATTATAACCATAACCTACGTGTGAATCTGAAAGAATGGAGAAACAGACTTATAAAATCAAGCTATGAGCAATTTGATAACTTCCATAAATATTTCTTTGATAAAATTGAAAACATTCCTACTTTATATTCGTACATCTCAGCTAGTCCTTTTGTACCTAAACAAGGTGCTTTTACTAATTTAAATCTTTATTATCGAATGAATCCAAGTTTTGAAAATGAAGAACACGAGGCAGTATATAAGTATTATCTAATAAAACATCTAGTCTCCCAGTCAAAGATTACAGAGTATACGATGGATTTAGTAGGTGCATCAGATTATAAGCAGTCTTTAGGAAATTACGTTGAGGAATTTATAGACCCAATTACCAATTATCTGCACGACAAATTGGACGAAGGCAGTTCAGTATTATACTTGCTTGAAAAATATAAGTTACGTACCGAATGGTTTTTTAAACAAAAGTTGGCTTGTCTATATAATGATCATAGTCATATTGGAGAAAATAAGCTGGAAGAAGACCTACGTTTATATTTATACGACCAAGGTATCGACTATCCGTTTTCTACACCATTGTCTGCTTCCGGTAGGGCAGATATAGTAAGCATGTTACATACTGACGACCCTTTAGTTTTAGAGATCAAAATCTATGACGAAAGCAAAAATTACAAAAAAAACCGTATAGCCGAAGGCTTTTCTCAAATTATAAAATATGCTAATGACTACCATAAACAGGTTGGTTATCTGGTAGTATTTAATTTAGACGCTGTAAACTTTGAATTTCAGTGTGAAGAAAACGAAAAAAATTGGCCAAATAGAGTCATTTTCGAAGGTAAGACCTACTATATTATTGTGATTAACCTCAACAGTGATAAAACAGCTAGTAAGTCGGGAAAAATAAAAAAAGTGTCTATAACCTTAGATGATCTTACTTTACAAAAGTAATCTTGTAATTCATAGATAACAAGCTAAAATCATATTATTAACCTATTTTAAAGTAAAAAATGGCAAAAGCAAAAAAAGCCGAAGAAATTTCATTAGTTTCAGTCAATCCGGACGTTCCCAAACCTAAACTTACAAAATTAATAATAAAAAATTATCGTTGCATTGGATCAACTTCCGTCCAACTAGATCTAAATGAAATCGTTGTATTAGTTGGAGCAAATAATGTTGGCAAAAGTTCAATTCTAAGAGCTTATGAATTAGCGATGTCACAAGGTTCGGCAAAAGCCGATTTAAGTATCGAAGATTTTCCAAACAATAAAATAGATCCAGATAACCTACCTGAAATCGAAGTTCACACTCGAGTTTTTGATAATGCGCCAGGTGATAAATGGATTGAAACCCTTGACAATGGCGACTTAATTGTAAAAGAAAAATTCACTTGGAAAAATGTCGGGAAACCGATTAGACAAGGCTGGGATGTGGAACTCCAAGAATGGAGCGAGAATGTTCCTTGGGGCGCTCCAAATGTAGCCAATTCACGTAGACCCGAGCCGCATAAAGTAGACGCATTTGATTCCCCCGAAAAGCAAGCAAATGCCATTAGAGATCTTCTAATGCAGGCTTTAAATGAGAGGGTTAAAAATTATAAAACAACGAACCCTGAGGAAGGTGAAGAGGAAAATGACTATCAGAAATTATTAGGTCAAATAAAAAAATTGCAAAAAAAGATTCTCGATGAAGCCCAAGAACAGATTGACGAAGTCAACGCTGAATTGACCACTTTAATAAGTAAAGTATTTCCGAACTACAAGATCGATTTTGATGCAAAGGCTGAAGATAATTTGGATAAAGCAATAAATCTGTTTAAATCAGATGCTCAACTACTTATGGGGCCATCTGATGGGTATCTTAGCACAATCGATCGGCAAGGGAGTGGAGCAAGGAGAACTTTGTTATGGACTGCGCTTAAATTTATTTCTGAAAACAATCAAAAGTCGAAGCCTGACAGTGCTGTAACAAGACCTCATCTACTATTAATAGATGAACCAGAAATATGTTTACATCCAAATGCAATTAGAGAAGCTTGTAATCTATTGTATGAATTACCAGAAAATGGAAATTGGCAAGTAATGGTAACAACCCATTCTCCTATTTTTATTGATTTTGCAAAGGATAACACAACTATAATAAAAGTTGAGAAGGCTGATAATGGAGAAATTAAGGGAACTACAGTATTTAGACCCGATAAAGTTAATCTAGATGACGATGATAAAAGAAATTTAAAGCTTTTAAACTTATGTGATCCATACATGGCGGAATTTTTCTTTGGGGGCAAAGTCATAGTTGTGGAAGGAGATACTGAGTATACGGCATTCAACTATGTTAAACGGAAAAAACCTGATTTATATAACAATATTAATATAATTAGAGCCAGAGGAAAAGCTACTATTGTATCCTTAATAAAAGTGTTAAACCATTTCGGTTCGGACTATGCAGTACTTCATGACTGTGATAAACCTAGGATCACGACTAAAAAGGGACGGGAAATGGCGAATCCGGCTTGGGGTAATAACCCAAATATCTTAGAAGCTATAAATTCAAAACCTGATGGTACATCTACTAGACTCCTTGCTTCTTTACCAAACTTTGAAGAAGCTTATTTTGGTGATGTAGCTGATGAAGAAAAACCTTACAATGCTTTAAAGAAATTAGAAGAAAATGAGGGTTTCTTTGACACTGTAGAGACATTGTTAAAAGCCCTGATAAATTTTGAATCAGCTCCTCCAATAAATTGTACCGAATGGAATTCAATTGAAGAGTTAGAGGAAAGATTACAAGCTGTATTAGTATAAAATGCTACTGTGTGTTGATAAGACACTGTTTCATAAAGTGTGTAAGTTATAGAAATGCGGAGTTTGAAAGGACTTCGCATTTTTATTTACCGAGACTGTAAAGTAAACTGTGTCAGAGGAATAATTCAATAAGATTATTTATATTTAATTATCCAAACGATACGGTCATGAAAGAAAAAGACCCATTCGACTTTGAACGCTTCAACACATAAATCAAACTCACTGAAAGAATAAAGATAGAAAGCAATCTAACTTACTAATGCAATAGTACAAAATCATTTCGATAAAGGATAAAAAGTCATCAATCTGCCATTAGCATCAATATCAATGACAAAATAATCGCCCTGATAATAAACGGCTTTTTTACCATGCCGTTTAAATGGCCTTTTCTCTTTCTGAGAGAAATGTTTAGAAATCTCATCATGCACCAAATTCAAAACTATTTTAATCAAACGAATAATGGATTTATAATCATACTGGAAAGAGGTCTTGTCGGAGAAACGTTCTCCAAGCTGATTTTCATAGACATGTCTTGAAAAGATATGAATAAAACGTTCATAATCTAACCATATTGGATATTTTGTATTGGTCAAATTTAAACCTTCGAAAATTGCAGATATTTTGATGAGTTGTAGTAAAGCACTCTGATATTTTTTTTCGAGATTTTTAATATTCAGGGAAGCCTTTCTTAGTTCTCGATGTAAAATTTCAACACGCTTTTTCGTCCTTTTTTCGTTCATCTCTTTAAACCAATTCTCTTCTAATACACTTGCTCTACCCTGAAGGTATTTATTCTTTAAATAGTAATAATATATATAAGAATTGAGGTCGCCTGTGGCCGAGTCAACGAATAATCGATTATAATTTTCTTTATCTATTAATTTGCCATGTTTATCTAAGAGTAATGCTAAATATTGATAGTGCTCAAAAGGACATAATGCATAACCAGACTTAATTTTGTCCTCATACATAAATATACTGAAGCTATCAACGTCTGTATCGGAAAAATCAACATCAACTTTAATCGGCTTAGGTAATTCTTTTATCTCTCTCGAAGCAAAGCTATAATTATCTCCCAACGGATAATAGGTCAAACGCATAATCTCCGAAGTCGGAAACCCTATATTAAGAAGATTTGTTCTAAGGTCTTGATCTAACTTTTTCAACACATCTTCAAATTTGACAAAACCATGGGTTCGAGGTGTGGGTCCAAACGCAATAGATTTTTCAAATTCTCGACACTCATCTCGCGTGTAGACAAAAACGCCAACCAAATACTTCCCATACAGTCTATGACATTCAGTATCTGGAAAGAATTCTACACTGGCTGTATTACTATAACGACCACAGGAACAATAAATATCCTCCAACGAATATCTCATAAAGCCAATAATCTTTTAGAACAATGCAATTTGACTTTCCTGCTCCACCTCCACATTAACCTGTGCCATTAGCTCATACAAAGGGATCTCACCATTCAGCACCTCAAAACTTACGACAAAAGCATAAGGCACTTCCTCTTCAAAATCTTTTTCCCATCCTTTATGCCCAACAATGGCAAAAGAAAGTTCCTCAGGTAGATTGTATGATTTCACCGTTGCCCAATCTTTCTGATTAGCATTTGCTTGCCGTTTAATCCCCTTCACAATACCCCAATTAGGGTTTTCATCTATAGCCCAAGAAATCCGAGTAGGTTGATCAAACGGACCACCATCTTCTATCGTACCACCTGCTTCCAAGTTCTTTAATACTTCCTGTTTAAATGCTTCAAAGGGTTGCCCCATTGGAGCAGACTGCCAAGATAGCCACGAGGAGAGATAAGAATTAATCCGACGACGGGTACGTCTAATTTTAGCGGTATAACACAGCGATACCTCGATTAAAATATCATAATCTTCACCTTGTCGTCGAAGCGCCTCAGGTATCTGTATGGAATACAGATTGGCTTGTCCCGGCGAAATAGCCCCTGATGTTGTGAATGTAATCCGTCTTGCGGAGTTTTCCACCGCACGTTCGGCATTGGGTATACCATAGCCATAGTGTCTAATATCTTCGATTGATGGCCTATTGCGAACATGCTCGGGCAACCGTGCAGATTGGATAAGCAAAGCTTTATGAAATAACGTTTCTTTCCCTGGAAATTGTAAGACCAATCTTGCGAGGATATGGGACACTTTCGGCGCAGCAAAGGATGTACCGATGGAATCACGTGATACCCCCAAACCTTTGGATACAATTAATTCTGGACAAGTCTGATCTTTAACCACCATGTTGTCCCCACGCTTCTCCGTCACCCAGTCACCACCATATTCGACCAGTTCGGGCTTGATCGAGTTCCACATCCCCAACCCGCATCTGGAAAAAGAAGACACATGGTCTCTATCACCAAAAGACTTGTGATCATCATCTTCGTAAGTATCCAAACAAACTGATCCTACCGTGATGGAAAACAAACTTTGAGCAGGATCGGCAATGCGTGATGCATTCTCTAATAAATATGCTGGATAATCTCTGCCGGATAATCGGTGATTCTTTATACCTGGGTTATTTGGGTGAAAGCTTTCATCTTTGATATTTCCCGCCGAGACTACAAATATATGTCCATCTTCGTGTGTTAGTCTATCCAATGAGGCGGCCCATTGGGACATGTGTGTCGTGCGGCAAGCGACTCGATTGTTTATCGAGACATTAAAGACATGTGCATCTCCGAATGTGTCACATACATCTTCCATCAGTTGTGGCGGAAAAATGCGAGAAGAGAGCTGATTATCTCTGTTTAGCACCCTTGCATTATACAAATAACATGGGGGCTGATACATTCCTTTTGGTATTGTATTTCCATACAGCAGAGCACCGGCAACACGAGTGCCATGGCCACCGTTAACGACTTCATCGGCGACAGTATCGGGTATATCAGGAACGAAATTTCTAGATCTTTCTGTAAGCACTGCAGGTGCTAATAATCGATGTCCTTCCATAATACCACTGTCTACAACACATACCTTTGGCGCGTCTTCCAGCGGTGGAAAAACATCTATAGCCCACTCCTCTCCTTCTCCTTCTAATGCCACGGGGGAGTCTATCTCCGTCTTTTCAATCACCTCAAATACATACGGATAGTTAAGCACAAAATCTTTTAATACTGTTCCAGCTAGACGTACGCTAAAGCCAAAACTGTCTACCTCGGAAACGAAACCGCTGATGATCTCCGCATCATAGACTTCAAGAAAACGTTGTACATCTTCGTGCCTACTGAATTCAAAATCGTCTTTTTCTATCTCATATTGTTGATATCGATCTCTCCATCTTTCAATTCGCTGTTCATATCTTTCATCTGAATCTTCCCTATCTCTTGCAGGATACTCCGGCGCTTTCAAATAACAAGCGATCGACACATCTACGGTCAATATATCTTCGTCGCCTATCTGATCCCACCTTTTTTGCAACTCTTCAGAAAGAATCTGCTCGACACGCCAGTTCTGCCCCAGTACTATATCCCAAAGTTGAGCTGTATTAACTGCTTTGCCCTCTTCGACAAACTGCTTAATTTTCTTTTCAAGAGACTTAAATCCGTCTACACTCGCACCAATAATAAATCCTTCGTCCTCTTCGGCGATAATCTCTATACCGAACCCTTTCAATGCTTCAACATCAAATCCGTCAGGGTCGACTTGCAAGAATACTGGGATGATGTTTTCATCTAGATGAGGTAATCCTTTTTGCGCTCTTCCAACAAGTTCGTTTTGATACCGTTCCTTTACAGAGTTAGCATTGCCTCCTATAAACGCACCATGGTTTCTGTTATTGTTACGATTTTCTGCTGTTCTCGGATGCGGAGGTCGAGGAGTTTGTGGAAATTTAAAATCACCTTTAAAAGAATCTTTCAAGGGAAGATGTGGAAATTTGGGCATAAGTTAGTTGGTTAATTTAGGCTTACACGATATCCTTTACATATTACGTTTTATAGTTTTTATTTTCTTGCATGGATTGAAGGAAATGCGTCATATCTACTTCCTGTTTCCCACTAAGCACAGCGATTTTGGCAGCGTCGAAAGCTATTTTTACAATAAGCGCAGCGGAATAGTTCAATAAATCTTTGGAGAGCTCATTCCATTTCACTTCTTTGGCAACTTTGATAGCTCCTAACGTATTTTTAAGTATACGAGTTATTTCTTCATTGCCTGGCTTTGGCAATTCTATGATGTCATCGAATCGTCGGAATAACGCGGGATCTATCGTTCCTTGTAGATTGGTCGTTGCGATAACAATGCCGGGACCATCGAAATCTTCGAGAACGTTTAGTAAGATATTGACGACACGGTGCATCTCTCCTACGTCCTGTTTATCCCCGCGAGCTTTAGCGATAAAATCAAATTCGTCCAGTAGTAAGACACAAGGATAGGAAGCTATCGCTTCAAATATTTTTTTTAGATTACTAGCGGACTCACCAAGATAAGAAGATATCATCGCTTCAAAACGTACTTTCAAAAACGGTAAACCTGTATTCCAAGCTATACGCTCGGCACTCATGCTCTTACCGCAACCAGGCGCTCCGTGTAATAAAATGCGTCTTTTTGGCTTCAAGCCAAACGCCGCTAATCGTTCTCGAGCGACATATTCTTTTTCTATTCGTTGGATTTTCCCTTCTATATCCCCGGGTAGTACCATCTCGTGACGCAATGTTTCGCGCGGTATTTCTACCGCAAGTGGAATATTCTTTCTATTGTCAGTGGGAATCGCGATCGTCGAACCAAAGATATTTTTAAGTTCTCCTTTTAAAGATTGCGTTGATTGCACATTTCGCTTTAGAATACCGGTCAACCGCTCAGCCAATTTGCTATGCCCTTTCTTACGCTCGGCATCGATAATAGCATCTGCTACCTTGACGATATCATCGTTAGGTTCCCCTTCAATGGAGCGAAATAACCGAAACATTAAGTCTTGATTCATACCGTTATAAGCGTTTTTGTTTATTGTATCCTTATTAAATATACGAAATTGTTTATAGAAAATGCAAAGATAAGAATTACAGAATTGGAATGCTAGCCTTTAAGTCAAGTATTCCAGAGCAAACGCATCTAGTTTGTTTTGACCATTTTGATAATACAAAATCCAATAGCAATATATTTTTTATTATATATTCGAATTCCTTCTTACTGTTGCAGCTGTTTTTCCTCAACATCAAGTCGCTAGCTCCCACATAGAATATTTGAAAGATCCTTTAACAACAATTTTATTATGATTTTTAAGTTTTGTTATCAAATTGTGGACTTTCCTTTTCCGCTGCTTATCCTTAATCCAATCTGGCAATTTATTCCATTACAATGTTAATAGATAAATTGTGGACCTAGGAATAACCGATTAGGAGAACGTAATAAGAGAAAGCTAGGACATACATATAATGAATTGCCTATGCCATAGCCTTACAATCCATCGTCAAAGAATTCTTTAAGAAAGCTTCAGCGCTAGACAAAAAAATAACAATTTACGGGTCCGCGTATAAATGATTAATCAAGCAAAATAAATCTTCAGAACAGATCTAAATACCCCGATCACCTGGAGATCTACAGCCTCCTCATCTTTCAATACAATGGGACTGTAGGAGTCGTCTGAAGACTTGGGTAAGAGGATAATTTCCTGATGTTGCCAGCCCTCTTCCGTAATGGTCTTTTTACTCGAATATTCTTTAATGGTATAATTGGCTCCAAAATCGCGATCTTCAAAACTACTGGATTCAACCAAACAGATAAGGCCATTTCTGGAACCTCCCTGATAGCGCTCAAATAAACAGATCGAACCGTTGGGAATAATCTTGTTCATGGACTCCCCGATTACTTTACAGGCAAAGTAACGTTGTGAATCCTGATAGCGTTCTTCCACTTGAACATATTGCAAAGTCTCACTTTGTTGCAATTCGGAAAAATTGCCTGCTGCGATCTCAAGATCATAATACGGTATAGAACTCGCTGTAGGTTCAGAACTAATAAGCTGTGAAGAAGTGACACTCAAATCGTTTTCACTATTTCCAGTCACAACCTCCATATGTTGACTTAGATAGGCTTTAAGATTCGAATTACACACATAAACGTAGACGCCTCTAATCCCTCTAAACATCAACGTCTTGTAGATATTTTTAACATAGAATAATAAATCCAGGTCATCGGTGCTATTCTTCCCGTTCGTATCTTTATATTCATCCCGATACACCACGATAGTTTTAGAAATAGGATCATAGTCGATCTCTTTACCAAAAACAATAGCGATATAATTTAGGTCATTGCCAAATACGGTGTGTATACTTCCTACTTCATTTATCGCATTTTTTGAATTGATCCAATCTTTAGCTGTCGAATTCCAACGAAGATCTATCCCCTCAATAGTCATATCGTAGAGATGCCTGTTTTTTTTGTCCTTTGTCTTATATTCCCAGCTAAAGCCTGCAACCAATCTAGACAGTCCCGTCTCTGCTTCCTTCTGGAAAACTTGACCACGCATCGCTACAAAACTGTCAAACAGCTTAAGCTCAAAATCATTCGATTCAAATCTTTCGTTAGGCAACAATTCCAAGTCAAACAACCGATGGACGAAATCAGTAAACAAGTCTCCTCCCTCGGAGCGAATTTGCGTCTGCAAGCGTACACTATCATATGCCTTAGAGTTCTTTAAAACTTCAAACCTTGAAGGTGGTAAATCAGTCGTACGGATAGATTGGTTGTTGTCATAAAAGAAAATCTGATTTTCCGACTGCTTCAAAACCCAATCCAACTCTGTTCCTTCGTTGATATCAAATCCAAGACGCATATTACTCTTATCAAAATCTCCATAACCGGATATATTTTTGCGTCTGCGCAGGCGATGGGCCTCATCCACTAAAACCACCTTGTATGTTCGTTTTGAAATATCTGTTGGCGATATAACCATACTCGAACTGAGCTGATCAATATCTTTGAACACTTTCTGCAGGGTACTGCGCAAGGAGGTCATCGATACGACAATAGCGACTTGATCTTTAAGATCTTTTTCATTTTCTACTGTAATACCATGTTTGTCTCGATATGCATTAAGCAACTCGAATGCCTCCATCGAGAATTCATCCTTCATCTCAAACTGTTCAAAATAGCGTATGGGCGTAACAAGCAATTTAAGTACATAAATCGCAATGATAGTCTTACCAGTACCTGCATTCCCCTGTATAAAGATACCTTTTTTGTCGTCCACGAGCATTTTCAAACAGGCCAGAACTGCCTGCTGCTGGTCTAGGTTCAAACTCTTGTAGGGTGAGTACTTAAAAACGTTGCTGTTAATGATCTCTTCAAAAGACGTGCGCGCTATTTTAAGTTCTTCGAGTTGTTTCCATATCTGCGGAAACAATACCTCATATTCTTTCTTCTGGTGATAGTAGTGCCCGTTATTGCCAAGGTTGGCATTGATTAGTTTCAGACCCTTTTCTGCTGAAAAAAGGTTGATCAGGAATGCTTCTAAATGCAGGGTAACGGATTTGTTGAACAAATGGGAATAGATCGCATGGCGGATTAAGAGGTCTTTCTTGCTGTCGTGTCTATTGTGGCTTGAAAAGCGGTTCTTGATATCGATAGATTCACCGATATAGATTGACCTTTTATCGTTGAGCAGATAAACAAGTGCACTGTTATAAAAATCTAGTTTGCTATCTGTATCCTTAACCTCTCCTGTGCTACCGACGGGAACAATATGAACTTCTTTAATATCCAATTCTGACATGCGTTATTAATTACAGTTCATTATACTTTTTAGCAGTTCCCTTGGCCTTTTCTATAGGATATTTTTCGTTATTGAGTTTCATCTTGTCCTCCACGATCTCCTTAACATCAAGTCCGTGCTTATCGGCAAGCAATAGTGCGTACATAAGCACATCGGCAAGCTCATTTTTCAACTTGTCAGGGTTGGCATCTTCATTTCCTTTCCACAGAAAAAGTTCCAGAAGCTCGGAAGCTTCGATGCTCAATGCCACCGCAAGATCCTTGGAATTGTGAAACTGCTCCCAATCTCTCGCATCTCTGAATGCTCTGATCTGTGCTATTAACCGCTGAATATCCGACATGATAAAATCCTTTAACTAAAAACTGGCCTTTGTCCAAATATCCGAAATATTGTTTAGGAATAAAAGGAAAAAGCCACATCTCACGATATGGCTCTACAACATATATATTTATTTGAGATGGCTCTTATTTATAAGAATTGATCGATTTGGATACTTTCCAGTCATTGCCCACACGCTCCAAAGTAACTAAATCTGTTTTGGCGAAGTTTTCAAATTTCAAAGTCACTTTAGCGACCATATAGTCTGCCGATTCCTCGATGATATCAGTGCTTACTGTACAGTTTAGCTTTTCACCTTTTTGTTTTTTCAAGGATTTAATCACTTCGCTACGGCTGTTAGACTGTGCATTGATAGCTTGGATCTTTTGGTTGAAATCAGCTGCAAATAACTGCTCAACTCCTGCTGATTCGCCCTCTGTGGTTACCGCAACATAGTGCTCTAAAGCGAAGTCAGCTGTGGAAAGGTTAACGTTTTCTTTTGTTGCTTTTGCTCCTGGTCCTTCAGCTGCCATAGCAAATGTTGATACTGCGATTAAAGCTGCTGCTGCGAATGTTTTTACTAATACTTTCATAATGTTTTTTTTATTGTGTTAGTACTTTTGTTCTTATTTGTTGACTCAAAACTACAACACAATAGGCCCTTAGCCTAAAGGCTTTAGACTAACGATCGGGAAAACTCGGCGAATAGCGGAAATAGGGAGGTGAATTTATTCTTCAAGAAATCATTCTCGTTCCAATAGGCTCTTTCCCTCTTCGCTGATCCGATCGGGAGTCCAAATAGGATCCCAAACGAGCTCGATAATTATTGCCCGCTGTGGAAATTGCTGTTGCAATGTTTTTTCAACGCCATGAACGATAGAGTCGCCCATCGGGCAATAGGATGAAGATAACGTCATGGTAACAACAATACGACTGGGATCGGTTAAATTAATATCATAAATTAAGCCCATATCTACGATGTTGATCCCCAATTCGGGATCCATCACAAGCATCAATACCTGAACAGCTTTTAACTGATCGGAAGCCTCCGGTTTTGTTAGATCAATTTTCATGGTATCTTTCATTAAATATATAGGCGAGGTGCGTAGTTTATTTACTTTTTCTTTGATGAAAAACTACTTTTCCGACATTGACAACATAAACAGCAGCAAGTGCTGCCCAAAGCCAGGCTGCACAGTATAATGCCCACCTGAATCGACCGGCTACAGCAACCGCCATGACGACAAGCGCCACTAGGTAAAGATAATATTGTATAGAAAGTAATCGCTGACTATAAAGTTCCTTGGGCAAAGGTATTTTTTTGATGCCATTGAGATCTTTATAGCGCCAATTCCAGATCATAAAAGGCAGGGTCTTATAGGTCATCCCTAAAATAATACCCGTTAACCATCCAAAAAACACCCATACGGCATATAAATTCACCCAATTACCAGACTCCTGCCGGACAACCATAGGTAAGGTGAGAAACGCGAACAATAAACTCAAAAAGGAAATGAAACTATGTTTCATCGGAATATCCAGTACCTTACGCGCCCGGTGCACAAAACAATCCACGACAAAAACGGCCCAGCAAACTACTCCCAATAGCACTATTGCTCCAAAGGTAAGAGATCTTAATCCCACAGGATGGCTGTATCCGTCCAATAAAAAAAGTACCAATCCAAGGTTTATCAAAATGACCGAAACATAAAGCCACTTTGTTTTGGTGGATTGTCCCAAGAGAAACATCGGCAGCATCTTCGCTCCCGCTCCCAGGATCAACTGCAAAAACCAACCAACAATACCGACGTGGGCGTGTAGCTTTAGGATATCGAGGTGACTTTTTGTTAGAAAACCATGGGCTAAATTAATGGCAAGCAAAAGGCCTAAGGTGGTTGTAAAACAAAGCCAGAAGGCCGAGAACGTAAAATAAAGGCGTAGTTCAAATAGATGCTCCACATCTTTAGTCGTCATCCACAGCAAGTAGAAGTACAGGTAGGAGCTGAGCGTAATCAATAGCCCTCCAACGCACATGAGTAAACCGATCTTGAAATACCAGAAACTATAAATCAACACACAGGTTCCCGATGTCAATAGGATATAACTGAAAAATGCCAATTTGGAAGAGCGAAGTGAACGTTCAAAAATAACCGGCACCAGCTGATACGCCGCTCCATAAATCACCATCGTGCCCCAACCTAGTGCTAGGCTATGGACGATTGCCAGCACTTTTGGTTGAAAATGGTGTCCAAAGAGCTGCCCCCCGCTAAAAACCAAGAGGAAGCTGAACAGTAGAAAAAAAATGCCCGCAGTGATAAAAAACGGCAATACAGCATACGCGTCTGGGCTCTTATGAATAGCAATATGTGCCATTTTATTTAACGGGGTAAATTAACAGATGGACATCTCCAGGATGTTGTTCATGGATGAAAATCCGATAAGAAAAATGATCCAGTTCTTCTAGTAAATGGAGCGGAACCTTCCGATGTTTTACATAGACAACCTCATCGGCTTTCAGTTGAGCAAGGGCCTCAAGAATTGATTCCATGGGCTGCGGCATAGGCAATGTCCTGACATCCAATGTAACAAGTTGAAGCGCGGAAAGTCGCGCTAATTTCTGCTCAAAAAGTCGTTTCGGCACAAATGAAATATGATCGCCCTCAGCAGGCTGAACGGACAGCACTGTATCTTTTTTATAAAAGTAACTTCTGAATTCGCCCTCCGCCCATTCGTGGCTATAGCTTGGCACTCCACGCTCCTCCATACGCCTAATCAATGGAATGGGGACAAATGAATTGCTGATGCAAAGAATCCCTCCTGCGACGAGTGAGCGATACAACTGAAAAATATCTTTTAATGGATCTTGCCCCATTTCCAATAGGGGTCTCACATCGAATACAACCGTCACTGCTGCATCATCCATCCAACTTGGCCGCTCTGCTGCATCGAATGGATCATTGACTTTCTCAGCTCCATCTGACATCCAAATAAAGCCGAGCGGTACCAGCGCAGCACGAAAATCTGCAACCGAACATCCGCCAATTTTTGCTGCTTCGCCTATGGAGACCCGAGGGGCCAGTATCCGACGCAACACCGGGATCCGGATCTTACGCAAGGGTTTGGCAATAGCTGCAATGGCTTCAATGCTTAAGTCATTACAGCTGATCAGTTCTGAAATCTTGGTATGCTGGTTTATCCGCATGGCTTTTCTAGTTTTTAATTCATTTGAACACCGTAGCTCGCGAGCAACTTTGGAAATAAAATATTATTCTCCAGGTGGATATGCTGCAAAAGATCGGATTCGAAAGATTCGATCTGTGAAAATAATGACGTGTAGGAATTGCAGGCATTGGCTGGCAATGTGTAATTTTGGGTAATTTTGCGCAACTGCTGAAGTTCCTTTCCTGAATCTTCGTGTTCGGAAATCAAAAATTGAATGAGCTGATCTACCTGTTTGCTGGTCAATTCTTGTTCATTCTTGGTTGCCGGAAAGAGCTGCTTCTCCTCTTTATCCAAATGATGGTAAAGGTCATCAAGAAAGGCATCGAGTTCTTGGGACAAGTTGACCAGCTCGGGATGCTGCTGTGCATGCACATCGGCCACTTTATGTGCAAGTTCCTGAATAATCGGTCCTTTTTCCCGGACATACCGATGATGAACATTCTTAATATAATCACTTAAAAAATCGATATCCCAATCTTTAAAATTTAGCGGTGGGCCGGCTATAGGAAGCTCTTCGGATTGGTTTAACCGTCTGCGCAATTCAATTTCATCGAGACCAACACTATGAGCGGCCTCCTTAAGCGTCTGCTTACCACCGCAACAAAAATCTACCCCAAGCTGTTTTAAAACTTCGGCCTTGCGGATATCCTTGGCAGCAATATGGCCAACGGTTTCCAGTGTTTCGCTTTCGAGCGGTTTGCCAAGGCGAACCTGCCAGTATTCGGGCCCCGATTCAAGATAATTCCAAATGAGATCCTTTCCACGTTCACCCAGCAACTGATAATAGAGCGGTTTAGGATCATGATCGTTTTTGATAATAAATGACTCGCCCGAATCCAGGGCATCGAAGTGATCAAATATGGTCGGGTGTTTAAGTCGAGGTTCTATATTGAAAACCTCCAATAACGGTGATTTAATCATGATAATAGTATTAAATGGTCAATAAATTATTATAAATCCTTTTTCTTAAAATAGCGAATAGATAGCCCTAGAGGAATGAGGCACCAGAGCAACATGACCAACAGGGTGATCGCAATGCCGAATGTATTACCGAAGAAATCCCGAAATATCGCCCCTGTATAGCCCATCATCGCGGATAGATCGACCTGTAATAAAATAAGGATGCGACAGATATCGATGGGATTGAGCATGGACAGTGCAACCATTCCATGTTCGATGGGATAATCCGCAAACTGAAATAGGATGAAAAGCACCAGTGCGTCAAAAAGCAGTGTGAAATAAAGCCAAAGCAAAATTGCCAATCCTATCCCCTTCGACTTATCTCTGATCAATACAGATGTCCACATCGCGATCGAAACGAAAATCAAAGAAAGTAACAGTCCGCAACCGACCAAAGTAATTCCCGAAGAGCTAAATGCATAGATAAAAGTTGGTATGCCAACGCCAATAAAAAAAGCTAAACTAAGTGCACCTGCCAGACCCACATACAGGCTGCCCCAAATGCTTTGCCGTTGCAAAGGCTGACTGACAAGGCAATTGATAAACTCGGAACTCTGGTAGATATAGATGCCTGAAAAAATGATACTCATCAGCGGAACTACAAACAACACAATATTCAGTAGACTGAGTAATCCCTTTTCATAGTTGTCCTCCATGCTATAGACCGTCATGGAAAGTACAAAGAGTAATATGGTGTAGCATAAAATGGTCTTGTTGCGCAAGAGATCCACAAAAACGTAGCGTATAATTTTATTCATCTTTTCTCTAATTAGACAGGTCGCGGTTCTGCATCAAATAAGCGATTGCTTTAGATAGCTTTTCAGTACCTGTATCTTCTTTTAATTGCTGCAAACTCTTATGAAACTTCAGCTCTCCTTCCTGCAGAAAGACAATCTGCGATACAAATTCATCGAGATCACTAAGCACATGGGAACTGATGATGATCAGTTTACCGCGTCCGATTTCTTTTTTGATTTTATCCTTGAGAATTTCGGTAGACAGAGGATCCAGTCCTGCTGTAGGTTCATCCAGGATGAGTACTTTGGGGTCAAACATAAATGCGATACAGGCACTTACTTTTTGTCTTGTGCCACCGGAAAGCGTTGCCATCCGTTTTTCCAACAGCTTGTCCACGCCAAAAGCCTGATAAAGATCCGAATCCGCCTGGGGCTGTTTACGGATATCTTTGATCATATCCAGGACCTGTTTGATGGACATATTCTCAGGATATTGACCGATCTGCGGCATATAGCCGATATGGTTCCGATAAGCCCATTGCTGTCCAATGTCCTGTCCTTCAAAAGTGATCCGTCCGGCACTCGGCATGACCATACCTAGGACAGACTTGATCAAAGTAGTCTTACCACTGCCATTGGGGCCAATTAAGGCAACGCATTCGCCGCCATTCAAGGTCAGATCAATGCCCTTTAATGCATTGAATTTTCCAAAGCTTTTCGTTAACTGCTGGATACTAATCATACTTTTATTGATTTCATGCGAGGCTTATCGTCTTTAAGCCCCTCGGGTGTCAGACTTGGTAATAGCTTTTCAGTCCGGTCGAACAACATGGCCATAAAACTTCGAAAAAGTAACATCGCCGAAGGATAGCGCTCAACCATCATCGAGAATAGGCTTACGGGACGAAAAGGGATATCCCCAAATCCGTCTTTGTCCAGATCGTATCCCTCGTATTTGTCCCAATAGTTATGCACAAAGCTGTTGAGTGTAAGGGTACCATTGGTGGCAACATCAAAGGTATTCTGAAGAAAATTATTGTCTTTAAGCACATTGTCCATACAGCTCGACTGAATCTTGAGCCCCCATCCGTTGCTCTTAAAATTGTTATGTTCAATATGGATACGATTCGATCCTTCCATAAAAATACCCGTGGTATTGCGGCTAAACTGATTGTTGATGATCTGACTATCGGAAATATCTTTGAGCAACAATCCATAGGCGGCATCGCCCCAATTCTCTTCGAAATTATTGTTTTCCATATGGACATGCTTGGTATACATAACAGCTACACCTGCACCATTGCTGCGAAAGGTGTTTGAGATGTAACTGTTCTCATGGGAAAACATAAAATGGAGACCATAGCGCAGATTTTTTTCAGAAAGATTGCCCTGTACTCGAGTATGGGTCACAAACTCAAGATAAATACCGTCCCTATGTCCAGACACTTCATTATTTTCAACACTTAAACTATCTGATTTCCAAGCATGAATACCATTACCAATCAGCTGCTCCGCTGTACCAAAAGCTTTGAGGATATTGCCCCGTATTTCAACGTTTGTAGCATTCTGCGCATAAATCCCGAAAAAATTGTCCACGAGCTCATTGTCAAAAATTTTGATATGCGCTGTATTGTAAATTTTAATACCGGCAATATCATTCATGGAAGAATGTCCCGAATGCTGTATTAAAAAGCCTTGAACAGTAACCTGCGGTGATTTGATCGAGAGCGGTTCATATTTTTTCTCGCCGTCCAGCACAGGTTTTCCCAGGCCTTTCAGGAAAATTGCCTTATCAATAACAATATTCCCCTCCTTATACACACCCGCCGCTACTAAAACGGTATCACCTGATTTCGCTTGTGCTAAGCCAGCCTTTATTGTTCTGACCGACTGCCCCTTTCCTACCTGGATGGTTGTCGCCGATACAGGCACGTTTACGAGCCAAAGACAAGCCATTGCACAGTACAACGCTAAAGCTAGATTCTTCATTGTTATTCATTTATTTCCACAGATCATTCCAGGTCATCACCGTGCCACCGATCTCTGCTTTGACCTTATCCAGTTCCACCCGTTTTTCAAATACAGCAACATTGCCTCGCATTGGGCTTTTCAAGGCTTCACTTTTGAGATAATATGCACCTTCAGCCGGTACGAGCTTATGGCTAACATAATCCGGCAGGTAATAAACGGCAATCTCTTCTTTTTTGACCGAGTTCCCTTTGACAAAGGCGATCATACATTGTACGTCATCAAAATTAAAGACCCGTCCCTTTTTTGTCTGCAGCTGCGTACCAAAACGCGCGTCCGTTATTGTCATCTTACAGTGGGCACATTGCTCGCTACCGTATTTAATAGGCTTGGGTTTATTGTTGCCCTGACAGGCCTGCAAACTACATAGAACCAGCAATATACTACTACAGATCAACGCAAATAATTTATAGTTTCTCATATGATTTTAGTTTTAGGGTTTTATTATTTTGCCACTCCCGCACTGTACAAAAGGCCAAGATAATTCCACAGAGTATAAAGATCCATCCCCCGATATCAGGTATAGAATAGGCGCCAAAATTTAAAAGCTGTTTGTATCCGATCAGTGGTGGCTGATAAGACATTCCGGGAACTTTTATCGGTGCAGATGGATCGAGCTGATGCCCATAGTTGTATTCCCAGATATAAAAGTCAACCAGGGCTGCGACTCCAAAAAGCAGAAAACAAAAGAATAAGCCATAGAGCAGTTTTCTATTCTGCACGAAACCGGTAAGCAAAAAAGCAAGCGCAAAAAATAAGATGATATAGGGCAAGACCTTAAATTCTATGAAATCTTCCGCATGTAGCGTTTTCATCCCGATATAGTGGTTCAGTCCATTGATAATATCAACTTGTCCGGCCAACTTGTTGCTATAGATCTGTAGTTCTAGCCCTTCTGGGTATTGTGCTGCGTCGAGCTCAATACGCCAGATGGGTAGGAAGATGACCGCTACCAGGGCCAGGCCACTCAGGATCAAAAGAATCCGATGTACTGCTGACAGGTGACTTGTAGTTTTCATCATTGTAGGTTATATTAATTGGTCTTCTCTTGCGGTTGATTGGTTCCCAGACTATAAATCAACGGAACATTGTTTCCTTTTTTTGAGATACGGATATACCCCTGCATCTCTTGGTGTAACGCGCTACAAAAATCCGTACAGTAGAACGGGAATACACCTACTCTATCTGGAACCCATTTCAATGTCTGTGTCTCTCCCGGCATAATGAGCAATTCTCCATTCTTTGCGCCTTTGACAGCAAAGCCATGCGGCATATCCCAGTCCTGCTCAATATTGGTCACATGGAAATAGACTTCATCGCCTAGTTGTACACCCTCGATATTGTCCGGAGTGAAGTGTGAACGGATGGATGTCAGATATACATGTACCTGGTTACCTTTACGTTCAACGCGTGCATCTTTGTCTCCTTTGGCAACAAATGGGCTGGTATTTTCTTCAATTTTAAAAATCTTCACACTTTTGTCTTTCACTTTCTCCGCTTTGATAGCTTGCGCATAATGTGGTTCACCAATGGTCGGAAAGTCTAACAACAATTGCATTTTGTCTCCCGAGATATCAAACAATTGGGCACTCTGAGCCAACTCCGGTCCTGTAGGGAGAAAGCGGTCTTTCGTAATCTTATTATAGGCGATGACATATTTGCCTTCTGGATTTTTGGTATCTCCACCAGGTATCATTAAATGGCCTGTTGAGTAAAATGTTGGTGTACGGTCGAGCACCTTTAAATCCTTAATATTCCATTTCACCAATTCGGAAGACACAAAGAATGACGTGATTGCATTTCCTCTGCCATCAAATTCTGTATGCAGTGGGCCCAAGCCAGGTTTTTGGACTTCGCCGTACAGCGCAGATTCGTATTTGATAATTGGGATACCACCGAATTTTCCTTCGAATTGTTTTTCCTGGATTGCTTTCTGTATCTTAGCGAACGAGAATACAGGTATGACCGCAGCCAGTTTACCCGACCCTACAATATATTCGCCTGTAGGATCAACGTCGACACCGTGCGGAGATTTTGGGCAAGGGATATAGTAGCATAGCCCCTCCAGCTCCTCTGCCTTCAATACGATCGTTTCTGTATTAAAAGATGTTTTTGCGGTATGTGATTTCTCGTCGTAAGTGTTATGGGCATACTTCAACCCGGTAACCTTTTTCCCTTTTCCGGCTTTCAAATACTCTTCGGCTTTTTTCCAGTTGACGGCCAATATAAAGTCTTTGTCATTTTTGGATGCATTGACCTCCAGCAATGTATTTGCCTGTTCGGTATTGTAGGTGGAGAAGAAGAACCAACCATGAGAAGTCCCTTTACCGGCTCGGCTCAGGTCATAGTTTACACCGGGTGTCTCAATCTGAAAAGCCAATTCCATGTTGCCCTTATCCTTATTGACGCTGACAAAGCTCAATGTTCCGCGAAAATTCTTTTTAAAGGTATTGATAGGTACATCGCCCGACTTACCGTCCAGCGGAACCGAAAATCGCGTTCCTGCAACAACATATTCGGTATTTTCAGTAATGTACGGCGAAGAGTGGTTTCCACCGCTGTTGGGGAGTTCGAGTACTTCAGCCGTACGAAAAGTTGTCAGATCCACCCGGGCAATACGGGGGGTATTGTTGGCATTGACAAATACCCAGCGGCCGTCGTAGTTTCCATCGGTTTTCGAAAGCTGCACGTGGTGTAAATCATCCCAAGGTACATTGCCATGGGACGTTTCGAGCATCGGTTTAGTTTCTTCACTAAAACCCCAGCCCTTTTCGGGATCTAGTGAAAAAACGGGTATTACACGCAATAATCTGCCGGATGGAAGTCCATAAACGGAGAGCTGCCCACTAAATCCCCCGGATACGAAATTGTAGAATTCATCGTATTTCCCTGGGGCAACATATACCTTCTCAGCGGCATCACCACTCACGGCGGCTCCCGCTCCTTTGGGTTTACAGGCATGGAAAGTCGATAACATCGCGCTCGCCATTAGGCTCGTCAATATGTATTTTGTTAAAGTCATTCTATTCTTATTTTAAGGTTAATACCTATGCAGCTTTGTTGATTCTTATTCAGCTTTTATTATTTTACACCATCATTTTGTCGCATAAACTCCAATACCTTTCGGGCTTCCTCGTCCGTTAGATTTTGGTTAGGCATCCGGACCATGCATAGTTCAAGTTGCGCCTGTAATTCCGGATCCTTATCGATCATCGGATCAGGATTAGTGATAAAATTCATGATCCACTGTGGTTTTCTCCGTTGTGTCACACCTTTCCATCCTGGCCCGACTAGTTTCTCGTCGGTTAGCTTGTGGCAGGAAGCACATTTCAGGTCAACAATCAATTTTCCGGCTGCGGCCATTGGTGCATCCAAATGGTCAGCGATTTCCACTTTGTCAAATTTTCCCTCACCGCGGTGAGGATCATATCCACTGGCGTCATTTGCCGAAGCCCCAGATTCATTAACACTGTTGGCAACGGTCTTTTTCTCGCCATTGTTTGAGGAACAGGAATAGATAAATAATCCCATCAAACAACATACAATTAGCTTTCTCATCTTATTTTGGTTTTGTGTTCAAACTTGATTGTGTTTTACTTAATCCAAAGGTATTATCGAAGCGTGTAGCCATTTTATGAGGCAAATCATAAAATGATTCCGGTGAGAACAAACCATCAATCAAAAACAATAAAACACTATATATAAGCACATTAACACCATATTGATTTTCATCACTCATTCCCGTGATCAACATCAAGATCTATTTTGTGACACTACTATATCTTTACGCTGTGTAGTAAAAACTAACTTATATCGAACGATGATTCCAACCGCAATACTTCTCGAAAAGGGAGCGAGCAGCCTACATGCCGATATTGGTGAAATACTTTTTCATGAGGATAGCATGGCCACATTTTATTATCAGTTGTTAAGCGGGCGAGTTCGTCTTTCTAATTTCTTATCAGACGGTAGGGAGGTCCTCCACAATGTTATCTGTGCCAATGAGGGCTTTGGAGAAGTAGCGATATTGGACAATGGCGTTTATACAGTGACGGCAATTACCGACAGTTCATGTACATTACTGAAGATCAGTTCGAAAAAATTCATCGAAATCATATATGAATATGGCAACCTACATCGTTTGGTATCACAAAAGATGGCGCGCGAACTACACTTTAAACTCTTTATGATCAAATTAATTTACAATCGTTCACCGGAGGAGATCCTCTCCAATCTGATCCAAAAGTTAAATGAAAGCAAGAGACTCGTTTGTCAGGAATGCAACCGACTTATGCTTACGCGCCAACAATTGGCTAATATGACCGGGTTAAGAGTAGAAACAATCATCCGGACAATGAAGCAAATGGACAAGGAAGATAAATTGAACATTATCCGCGGAAAAGTTTTTGTTCCGGCCGATGGTATTGATTGAAGCTTGAAACAACGATGTTTCAGCTATCGGAAAGAAATCAATGTATGAATAAAATCAGTAGCTATTTAAGTATCAGGAAATGGATCGTCATCACCCTATTCAATTTACTTATTGTAGGTATTTTCGGGTTGATTATGCGCTTAAAATTTTTATTTCCCATTCCTTGGATCGACCAGAAAAACCTCATGCATGCGCATTCGCATTTTGCTTTTTCCGCCTGGGTATCCCAAGCTCTTATGATTTTTCTCATAATGACCGTTCTGGGAATAAAAACCAATCAGATTTTGTGCAGGAAATATCAGCATATCCTATGGGCTAATTGGACGGTTTCGATAGGCATGCTTATTTCCTTTTCAGCTGCTGGCTATAACCTATGTTCGATTATATTATCCTTTTTATCGATACTTGTCTCTTATTGGTTCTGCTTTCAATTAGTGCGGGATCTTAAATCATCGACGCTTCCTCCGGCCATTTCGATCTTAATTAAGTCGGCACTATTTTTCAATATATTTAGTTCACTAGGGACCTATTTTCTGGCATATCTCAAAGTGAGCCACCAACTGGATCCATTAAAACAGCTTGCATCAGTCTATTTTTATCTTCATTTTCAGTATAATGGCTGGTTTTTCTTTGGCTGTATTGCTCTGTTTGCCAGTTGGCTGTATAAACGTACTGGTAAAATACCAATAAGTCCGCGTTTTTCGCTCGTGTATGTCATGACTGTTATACCAACCTATTTCTTATCTGTTCTATGGTGGAAGGGTTTACCCCTGTGGCTATATATTATTATAGTCATTACAGTCGGATTGCAATTTGTCCTGTGGGGAACATTAGCACAACGAGTCGTCCGACTGGTCCGAAGCAATATTTCACTCCGCTTAAGCCCCGATACATCTAAAATTTGGTTATGTGTCCTGTTTGCCATTTTTCTCAAACTGATATTGCAAGGCATATCGGTCATACCTGCTCTGAGCCAACAAGCTTATGGATTTCGACCAATTGTTATTGCTTATCTTCACCTCGTCCTTTTGGTGGTAATATCACTCTTTTTAATTGGGTATGCTTTTCAGATTTGTATGTTAAAAATCGAAAAAGGCATTCACTATGGCGTTTATGGCTTACTTGTTGGAATCTTTTTGAATGAATTTGTGTTAATGTTGCAGGGGCTCGGTGGATTTATACATTATTCTATCAGGGGAACACATCATGTGCTGACGGTCGCTGCAGCTATTATTGTTGTCAGCCTCTACAGGATAACGCAAACCCAATTACGCAAATGATGCTATTAGCATAAGCCATGAGAGATGATCGATCATGAAATAGCTAGAAAATAAGCCACATCTCTCAACATGGCTCTACAACATTTATATATTTATTTGAGATGGCTCTTATTTATACGAATTGATCGATTTAGATACTTTCCAGTCATTACCTTCACGTACAAGAGTCACTAGGTCTGTTTTGGTAAAGTTTTCAAACGTCAACGTCACTTTGGCTACCATATAATCCGCCGACTCCTCAAGGATTTCGGTGCTTACCGCACAGTTCAGCTTCTCGCCTTTTTGTTTTTTCAAGGATTTAACAATAGCGTTACGGCTGTGATTCTGTGCATTGGAAGCTTGGATTTTTTGGTTGAAATCCTCGGAGAACAATTGTTCTACACCTGCAGATTCTCCTTCGGTAGTTACCGCGACATAGTGCTCTAAAGCGAAATCTGCTGTAGAAAGGTTAACGTTTGTTTTTGTTGCTTTTGCTCCTGGCCCTTCAGCTGCCATAGCGAATGTAGATACTGCGATTAGGGCTGCTGCTGCGAATGTTTTTACTAGCGTTTTCATAATGTCTTTTTTATAGTGTTAGTTCTGTTGTATTCTTACACCGATGTAGCTCAGGCTCTTTCGGAATTATCAGGCAAATCGGTTTCTTACACCAATGCCGACCCAACAGAGTTTACCAAAAAACTAAAGCAGTTTAGCGTTCCCGAATTTGCCATTTTACTAACCGTCGGTTTTGCCGAAGATCAGAAAAACCACCAGTTTGAAGAGGTAACAAACGATCTGGAAAACCTTTTGGGAAGAAAACCTTTGGCATTGAAAGAAGCATTAAAAGAAATCTATAAGTTGTAACAGCCCATACGACCTCATTAATGGTAAAATCTTACACCACCACACTCAGCATTTGCCGAGTGTGGTGGTGTATTTTAGACTGTTTTTTTATTTTGTTAGTTTTGCATATATAATTCATCTGACGGATTGATTAAGAATATCCAATATTTCTTCCCAGGTCAAATGCACATAAAAACGATGCAAGATTTTGAGTACATAAAAATTGTTCCTGACGAACGGCTCTCCGGTTTTGTGGAGAGTTTCCTGCTATGTGCCAATCATACCGATGAAGATAAAGAAGTCATTATTTTTCCCGATGGAAGAGTGGGCATTATGTTTAGCTGTACAGATCAGGAACCATTGGTAGCCGAACTATTTAATCTGGATAAAAAAGCAAGCCGGTATATTTTCAAAACGCAAACAAAGCTTTTTATGGTATGTCTTACCTTGCTCGGTGCCGAATACCGGCTCGGATACAAAGGGACAGATTTTGGAAAAGATGAGATTCGGCTTCCCGCAGATCTTTGGGATATTTCTAAAGAAGACCTTACAAGCTTAGATAGCTTTGCAGAAAAGGTTTCGGAAAAACTTTTGGAAATATTCCCGAAAAAGATGGATGAAAGAAAGCAACAGCTTTTTGAGCTTATCTATTCGTCAGGTAGTAAGGCGTTATCAAGTACCCTCCTTACAGCAAGAAAAACTCAAATGGCTAAAATCGCTTTTGGAACGAATTTCTTAGTGACACAACCAAAGAACACTCCGTAAAAAATCAATTTAATTTTGACGATGGACATTACAAACCTTCCCGAAGATCTCTGGGAACATAACGAAACTCATACTTCGGATTTGCAAATTTTCAATTACGAAGTGTATAAGAACGGTTCTAGAAACAAGATTGGCCTGGATAAAAATGTATTCAGTTTCTTATTGGATGGTCAAAAAAACATTCACTTTTCTAATGATATCATTTCAATCAATGAAACACAATCGCTACTTATCACATCTAATAATGTTTTGGTTACCGAACTGGTAGGTGTAAGTTCATACCGTTGTTTACTCTTCTTCTTTTCTCACAAAAACATCACCGATTTTTTATTGAAACATTCCCATTCTTTCAGTCAGAATGCCTCAGATAAAAAGATAACGGATATACCTTATTTCCTTTTAGAGAAAGACAATTTTATCATCCATTATATTCATTCGCTCCAACAAATTTTTGGTTTGCAACAATCTATCTCTCAAAAGATTTTGGAACTGAAATTTGAAGAAATAATGCTTTATCTGGCGGATAAATATGGGACGGTATTTTTAGATTACTTACATTATTTACTAATCAATGAAAGAGAATTATCATTTAAAATGGTAATTGAAAAGAACCTTTATACGAACTTGAATATTGACGAAATAGCCTTTCTGTGCAATATGAGTGCCTCTACTTTTAAGAGAAAATTTATAAGTATATACCAGGAATCTCCAGGGAAATGGTTTCGGCAAAAACGGCTTAACAAGGCCAAAGAATTGTTACATAATAATCAAGTCACACCTTCCGAAATTTTTATCGACTTTGGCTATGGCAGCTTGTCAAATTTTAGTGCAGCCTTTAAAAATGAATTTGGGTATAGCCCCAACCACATCCACTCAAATTGACCTCTTTTCATAACTTATTGAACCAAACCAATAAACGAAGCAGCGCTGGTTTTTCTAATTTGGTCTGATGAAAGAATTGTTTAACTAAAGAATAAAAAAAATGAAAAAATTAGGATTGTTAGTTCGGTTGGAAGCAAAGGCCGGCCAAGAAAAAAACGTTGAAGATTTTATTACAGGAGCATTACCGCTTGCTCTTGAAGAAGCCGGTACCGTTACGTGGTATGCATTCCGTATTGATGCTTCTACCTTCGGTATTTACGATACTTTTTCAAACGAAGAAGGTAGAGAGGCACACCTTGGCGGTAAGATCGCAAAAGCATTAATGGAAAATGCACCAGACCTATTGGCAACACCTCCGTCTATTGAAAAATTGGACATTTTAGCTGCCAAATAGCCTAAGATAATACCATTATATTTAAGGGAGGATTTTGCAAAAAATCAGCAAAATCCTCCCTTAATTGTTCAGAAAAAATCTTCTCTCCCTCAATTTTTTAGATATCTAAAAAATCAACCCAAAAAAGCTTACGTCACGCTGCTGGTGTGACAACAGGATCAACCGTTTATATTGCTGGTGCTGGACCTGTGGGACGCTGCGCCGCAGAATCAGCAAAGCTTCTTGGAGCTTCCTGCGTTATTGTAGGAGATATGAACAAGGAGCGGTTGGAACTTGTCAAACAGGCGGGAATGGAAACTGTTGATCTTACCCTTGATGCCAGTGTAGCAGAATAGATCGAACAGATTCTCGGAGTACCAGAAGTGGATGCCGGTGTGGATGCCGTAGGTTATGAGGCACATGGACATGGTGATGAAGACTACAAAATAGAAAATCCCAACGCAGTTATCAATGATCTTTTCGATGTTGTTCACGTAAGCGGAGGTATAGGGATTCCAGGTATCTATACTCCTTCTGACCCAGGAGGACGTGATGAGAATGCTAAGCACGGTAAACTGACTGTCGACTGGGGAAAAGGTTGGCTTAAGTCATTTCATATTCAAACGGGAATGGCTCCAATTGGACGTTACAATTATCAAATTATGCAGGCCATTCTAAGGGGCCGTATCTCCATGAAAACGATCATGAACCCGCAGGTTATCAGCCTTGACGAAGCACCACAAGCCTATAAAGACTTTTCGGATGGTTCAAGCAAAAAGTGTATTATCGATCCACATGGCATGATAAAAAACCGTTCGTAAACTCACGTAGAGCGAAAATAAAAAGTAAAGGTGGGACATCGAATAAATGTCCCACCTTTTTTAAATTTCTCAGCTTAACCAATTACATACCTATTTAACGCGCACTTTGCGTTAATCAGTGTCTATATTGGCCCGGAGAAAGCCCCTCAAGCCTTTTAAAAATTTTAATGAAATGATTCACATTATTAAACCTGATGCGTAACAGGCTTCAGTCACAGTAACGGAACTGTCAGCCATTATTTTTTTTGCATGGTCTATGCGCGTACGCAGAACACATTCCAAAGGAGTTATGTCCAGTATATTTTTAAAATATTGATAAAAAGATGATTGGCTCAAACAGCATTCTCTTGCCAATTTTTCAACAGTTATTTTTTCCGTAAGGTGCTTATGCACGTAATTGATCGCCGGTTGAATTCTATTGTCATACATTGGTTGATTGCTGTTCACTGACAAACGGTTCTGGGTCTGAAGAAGCCTTAATAGAAGTACTTTAAGAGAGAGGTCCGCAATTGCCCCTTTTGCAAAACCTTCCTCCATAATAAGGTTAACAAGTTTATTGAGACTTGTTACAAGCTCCATACTATTTTCGAATGCTGATGCGAAAAATCAAGTTTCCATTCAAAAGGTGCCTGACGATTTGAATTCCTCGGACATCACTTTTTCACCTCTCATCATACTTGAAACTACCAATCCACCACTATATGAAAGTATTACATTGTCACTTTTATGAAATGTTTCAAATATGTTGAGCTCACAGTTCGGAAGATTAAAAGTCCTCCGGTGCTCCAGTCTGGAATCCAATTTAGAACTGTCGCTTAAATTTACGTGATTTATCCGATAAGATTTCATACTTAAGTCTTTATATATTTACTATTGACCAAATAAAATTTACTTAATCCCAATTTTCGCAGCCGCCAGATTTGATAGCAGGATGCCATACATTTCGGATCTGCACCTGTTAAATCCCTTTCTGGAAATAATACAGTAAGCCAGGAGGGATAAATTGACCAGAACGGCAAAGGAATTCGATAGGATTATCTGCCAATCCTCTTTCATGATTCCATACCAGACCCAGAGGGAAAGACCTGAAAGTAAAACAATAAGTATTAAGATTGAAATGTCATCCGCATTTCTGGTTCTTATTACCTTTATCAATTGGGGCATCATTGCAAATGAAGTTAAGACACCTGCAATGAGTCCAATTAAGTCTGTATTCATACGACATATTTATTTTGTTAATAGCGGACATCGCGTCCTTTAATTTTCATTTTTTAAACATAGGCAGCCAAATATTTAGCTGTTTTGCTTTGCTTATTCTTAGCTACTTCCGCGGGAGCTCCTTCAGCAATTATCTTTCCGCCATCTTTACCCGCACCGGGTCCCAGATCTATCACCCAGTCACTGGAGGCCACAACATGCATATCATGTTCAACCGTAATCACGGTATTTCCGGCATCAACCAAAAAATTCAGCTGACCTATCAACTTTTCCACATCAGACGGATGCAGTCCTGTCGTCGGTTCGTCCAAAACGTATAAAGTTTTCCCTTTTTGCGTACGCTGCAGTTCCGATGCCAATTTGATACGCTGTGCTTCTCCCCCAGATAATTCTGTGGCTGGCTGTCCAAGACGTATATAACCCAAACCGACCTGTCTGAGGACTTCAAGACTTTGCCTTAAAGACCTGTCGCTGCTGAAAAAATCCCAGGCCTGATCCACAGTCATGTCCAAAACTTCGGCAATATTTTTATCGTCATACTTTACTTCCAGTGTTTTGTCATTATATCGGGTTCCCTTACAGGTCGGACATGGTGTATAAACACTGGGAAGGAATAACAGTTCTACCATAACAAACCCTTCTCCTTTGCAGTGTGCACATCGTCCCTTGGCTACATTAAAAGAAAAACGTCCCACATCATATTTCCTTTTTTTAGCTAGCTCAGTTTCAGCAAATAATTGCCTTACCCTGTCAAACAGCCCCGTATAGGTTGCCAGATTTGAACGTGGTGTTCTGCCGATTGGCTTTTGGTCAACTCTTACCAGCCGCTTGATGTGTTCCATGCCGTTTGTGATAACACCTGAAGTCTGAATATTGGTTTCCTGTGATAGTTCAGGCTGTTCATCGCTGCTTTCCTCCATATCCTGTCCCAAATAATCCGATATCAAGTCTACCAGCGCCTGACTTACCAGACTGCTTTTACCTGACCCTGAAGTACCTGTAATACTGGTGAGAACGCCCAAGGGAATTGACACATCCAGGTTTTGGATATTATTTCTGGTGATATTACTGGCTCGCAGCCAGTGCTCAGCTGTCCTGACAACCTCTTTGGTAACAGGAACCGGATCAATATAATGACGGGTTACCGACCGTTCTACAGATTGTAGTCCTTCCAGGGGACCGCTATATAATATCTCTCCGCCATTGGCTCCCGCCTGTGGCCCAACATCCACAACCCAGTCACAATGTCGGATAATATCAACCTCATGCTCTACGATAAACATTGAATTGCCCGCATCTTTCAATTTTATCAAAACAGCCAACAGGGCTTCTGTATCTGCAGGATGAAGACCCGCTGACGGTTCATCCAGAACGTAAATTACGCCAAACAGATTAGAATGTACCTGTGTCGCCAGCCTTAACCGCTGTAATTCACCGGGAGAAATACTTGGCGTGCTCCGCTCCAGCGAAAGATAGCCCAGACCGAGATCAATCATGATTTTTAGCCGTGCAACAAGATCTACCGCAATATTTTGGGCAACGATAGCTTTCTCTGGATGTTTATCTTTATCATTAGATAAAAATCTACCCTCCGCATATGGGGTAAAAATGGCCATCAGCTGAGATAACGACTGATTGGAAAGATCAGCGATGTCGAAACCCTCAAATTTTACAGCCAATGATTCTTTTTTTAATCTCTTTCCGTGACATTCCGAACATTCCGTATTCAGCATATACTGTGATACCCGCCTCTTCATCATCGGACTGTTGGTATTTGCAAATGTTTGCAGAACATAACGTTTGGCACCGGTAAAAGTTCCCATATAGCTTGGCGGCAATTTCATTTTCACCGCCCGCTGTACCTCCGCTGCAGACAGCCCCGAATATACGGGTACTGTAGGTGTTTCATCGGTAAACAGGATCCAGTCCCGGTCTTTTTTCGGCAGATCCTTCCACGGCTTATCGACATCAAATCCTAAAGTCATCAAAATCTCCCGGAGATTTTGCCCTTGCCAAGCCGATGGCCAGGCAGCTACTGCCCGTTCACGTATTGTCAGGGAATCATCCGGTACCATCGATTTTTCTGTGACATCGTAAATGCGTCCGATACCATGGCATACAGGACATGCTCCTTCGGGCGTATTGGGAGAAAATCCTTCTGCATAGATGATAGACTGTTTGGGCGGATAATCCCCTGCCCGGGAATATAACATCCTCAATAAATTGGAAATAGTCGTTACACTTCCCACTGTAGAGCGGACGGTAGTACCTCCCCTGCTCTGTTGCAGGGCAACAGCCGGGGGCAGTCCATGAATGGCACTGACCTCAGGAACATTCATTTGATTAAATAAACGTCTTGCATAGGGTGACACTGACTCCAGGTATCTTCGCTGTGCTTCCGCATAGATCGTACCGAATGCAAGAGAAGATTTACCCGAACCCGATATCCCCGTAAATACGACAAGCTTATTTCTGGGAATATCGACATCAACATCTTTGAGATTGTGTTCCTTGGCTCCCCTGACACGTACAAAACCTTCGGAATTCTGTTCGCTTGGACTTTGATCTGAAAGGTCTCTCTTTTTAGAGCCTTCTGTATTTTTACCAAAAATTTTCATAAAACAATGCTTTAAGGTTACATAAGATAAAATCCCTGCGGCTCAATTGGATCTGGGATTTCCTTCTCATTGAATAGTTGACGGATATTGATCTCTATCGTTCGTGAAAGTGCGGTCATAGGCGTATCCGTAGGGCTGTTGCTGAAAGGATCCTGAAGCCTATGCGCTAGCATTTCCAAGAAAAAAAAACATCATCGAAACCGAAATAAGAATGACAACCTGCAGCACAATGTTTAAGTGGAACGAGGATGACAGACTTAGAAAAACCGCAAACAAATAGATGGCGGCATGCAATATCTGACCAAATGTCGGTGAAAAAACGGTATTTTTAATCCGCTCTGCTCTTCCCATCGATGCTACAAGATCATTTAATGTTTTTTCAATCTGAAGCAGAGCAAATTCATTCAGCAGGTTTTCATCATAAAGTTTTTTCAAGCATCCATTCTGTAATTGACTGATCGCAAAGGGGACATTTGAATGTTCTCGGAGCTTTTTCATTTCCTCTCCGCTGAGCAAATCTTCTAGAACAGGCCAAATATCCTGCCGCCTCAATGCTCTTTCTAAAGCTCTACACCAGCCAATCTGATAATGGGAAATTTTAGCCACATCTACGTTTTCAGTTTTCACATAAAGCTGGAGCTGCAGGATCAGAGAACGGCTGTCATTGACGATTGCTCCCCAGATGGTATGGGCTTCCCACCACCGGTTATAGGACTGGTTGATTTTATACGATAACAGAATCGAGATCGCAATACCCAATGTTGTCGCTATGTGAATGGAAATATCCGGCGCATAATCTGGTAAATAATATGGTAATAGACCAAAAGTAACCCCCAAAAGGGCAACTGTAAACAATTGTACCTTAATTTCATTTAATAGAAATTTAAATGGAACTCTGCGGTTTATTATCATGGGACTTTCTATTTAACATTATTATTACTATACAATTCAAAACACTTGCGTCCTAAACGT
>NZ_DFPI01000023.1:0-41678 GCF_002377215.1 Sphingobacterium sp. UBA3519 | reverse complement strand
TCAACCATGGTAGTATTTGGGCTGAGCATTCAAGAGGTTGGCCAAGCGACCCAAAAGTTATCTATAATTGGGTATTAGCCAATCCTGTATTGTTTGACGAGCCTATTTTGAATGTAAAAGGTAAGTTATCACTATGGGAATTCGAAGGAAAGGAGACTAACAATGGATAAGTCAAATATTATTGGAATAGCCGCAATGTATGCCGGTATATCCGCTCTTGCTCATGCCAGTAGCAAACGAGAACGAATAATAGGATATTATGATCCTGCCAATAAATCAACAATTAGCCGAAATGACCGCTTTCTTTGCGGAAGTGGCTTAAAATTTAAAAAATGCTGTTTAGGAAAGGAGACCAAAGGGAATGGATAAGCTATTTAGACAGGTAAGCGTTAAGGATCGGTTGCCGGAGAAAGAAGGAATGGTTGTCTGCATAAGTGCCGACGGACAGCCGTTCATCACATTATACAACGTTGGATTTGCAATAAGCAGCTATGCAGCTTACTGGCTTGAAGAAGTAGAGCTACCTACTGAGGAAGATATCAACTGGAAATATCCTTTGAACTCCAATGAGCTACATAAAACAACCCTAAATGTAGGCTGTCGAACTGGCGCCAACTACATTTTAAACACACTGAAAGGAGAAAAGAGTAATGGATAACACGATAGAAAACAAAGCAAAATTCTTTGCGCTGTATTGGGGACAAAATGTAAGATTTTGGACGTTAAATGGGCCGTCTGTCTTATCCAAAGTTGGCCACACATATATGACTAAAGCTATTTTGGATAGTTGCACTCTTAAGTTAAAACCAATTTCAACATTAAGTGATAATGATGCAATTATACTTTTTGACCTAAGCAAGTATGATAAAATTGAGATTACTAGACACTTTTCAGGTAAAAACCATGTGGGTGTTGAATTTAGGTGGGTTGATGAAGTAGTTAACAATGCTGACGGATTCTCTTATAGTGCTATAGGTCTGTCGATACCTGAAATAACCCACAAACAGGCAATGCTAGCCATTTCAATGGGCTATTACATTGGCGACGGAACTGAGATTGATTATGGCTGGGTAAAGCTTATATAACAAACAGCATGACACCCCAGGAAATAGGACAAATCATCGAATTAATAATAGGCGATATCCTCACATTGGAAGAAGCAGCGTCGATAGAGTGTATCGATCCTCGCGAACTATCCCGTGTGATAGATGAGGTGATGACTTTTCGGTCTAGCCATTCTCGTAATAATTCGGTGGTTTGCCTTGAACTTGGAAGTTTAGAAAGGAGAAAGGAATGACCCACGGATCACTATTCAGCGGAATCGGAGGCTTCGATTATGCAGCAGAACAATCCGGTATAGAAAACATATTCCACTGTGAGTGGATAGAAAGTAAACGAAAAATTTTAGAACATCATTTTCCAAACTCAATCAGTCATGGAGATATCAAAGAAACAGACTTCACTATTTACAGAGATAGAATTGACATCTTATCCGGTGGATTCCCCTGTCAAGACGCAAGCATTGCAAAACAAGACGGTCAAGGTCAACAGGGGCTGCAAGGCGAACGGACTGGCCTTTTCTATCACATGTGCCGAGCTATTTCAGAAATCAGACCAAGATATGTTATTGCCGAAAATGTCTCTAACATTCTTAAAACTAACGGAGGGGAAGACTTTAGCGCAATACTCACCGAACTATCCCGAATGGGGTACAATGCAGAATGGAGAGTTTGCCGTGCGTCAGATGTCGGTGCCCCCCATCACAGATCAAGGGTGTATTTGGTTGCTTACCCCAGTTTCATCCGACTGCAACAGAGACAAACTTTCTTTTCCTATGTTCAAGAAACGTCATCACCGATCAGCTGGAAGTTTGCCGGAGCATCTGTACAGATTATGGGGGGGGGGTACCTGGAAGAGTGAACCCCCAGTTTTATGCGTGGATGATGGGGTACCCTCTAAATTGGTTAGGGAATCCTTACATGGATATGGAAATGCAATAATACCTGAGATAGCAATCAGAATTTTTAAACGAATAAAGGAAATTGATGCCTCGCATTTTGTCCTTAAATTCTAGATACGATTTGATCTTTGATTGGTCTAAAATCCAAATTATTATGTTAGAAGAAATTTTAAAAAACTATAAGAATCGTGTAATTAAAGATGATTGCTTATTTACTAAATATGCATTTAGAAATGCCCAAGGTGATTATCTGGATATATTGATATTTTCGGCTGATAAATCAGAAGTGAGGTTTATTCACGATAACTTTCCATTTCAAAGAAAGTTTTTCGCAACCAATATTCCATATAGAAATATTGAGGATTTTGAGGCCGATTTGAGGAGAATGCGTATTGAAATTCCAGATAAATTATGACGCATGCCCAGTTGATTGATATCGGAATCGATTTTGTAAAGAAGCGATTCCGATATCCCATTGTCTATTCTGAGATTATGCCCGCGGTTTACACTGGGGAGATCCCGGATATTATTGGCTTTGGTGGATTTAACAAATCGGTTCTTCTGGAATGTAAAGTTTCTATGTCTGATTTTTTAAGAGACAGAAAGAAACCTTTTCGCGTAGATCCGTCTCTTGGTATGGGAAAGTATAGGTTCTATGTAGCTCCTAAAGGTTTGATCCGAGAAAAGGATCTACCTAATCACTGGGGTTTAATTGTGGTTGATTCAAATGGTTATGCCGAGATAACAGTACATCCATATTGCAAATCTACTACTGGTAATATTTGGAGTAATGGATTTCAACAAAATTTGGAGGCGAAAAGAGCGATTTTATATTCAATATTAAAAAGAGAGAAGTGCGATATCTAAATTAATGAAAAAGAGCCGATTAATTTTCTGATCGGCTCCAGTAATAATTTATATTTCTTGTGGAGGAAAGATTACTAATACATCTTCTGTGTGGTAGATTGTTTGTTGATATTTATTTTTACTAACATCTTCGTATTCAATCCTCGTTTTTTCAATCAGTTTGTCCCCGACATTACTAGCTGGTTTCGCATGTACATGAACAGGGTCCATATAACTATGCCAAATAGGAATTGGTTTTATATTGTCTATCACCTGTGCAGGATATCCTTTAATATTAAATGCTGTGTTACTTTTTAATCGGAGCATATATTTACCGTTTTCTAGATATAGCTCAAAATGTGGAGTGAGTTCGGTTTTTCTGATTTCTTGTTGCGCACGAAACGTCTTAACTAAATATATTGCTGTAACAGTTGTGACAATTACCATTACCCAATCAGAAACAGTTCCCCATTTATCCGGATCGAATGGGGCAAATACGATAATAAGGACGATAAAAATAATACAAAGCGAACATGAAATCGCTTTTTTCCATTTAGTAATAAAATCCATTTTATATAGGTTAACTTAACTTCAAATATATAAAATTTAATGCTCCTCACCAAACAACAAAGAGAAGCGCTCCGACTAAAGTATTCGGGGCGCTTTATGTAACTACAAAAATCTATAGCCTAATTCATTTGTTATAAAAGATCGCAATATAGTTGGATAATTATCACTACCCAATCCCAAATTAATTCGATAAGATGTTCCATTTATTTGATCACTAGCAGTATCCAATAAATTGAAAACAACGCTGGATTCATCTTCTTCTGTAAATTCAGGATATAAATCGTTAAATTCTGACCTATTATCAGCGATGAATTTTTGAATTTTAAGGACTTCCTCCTCTGTTAATGGTTTTGTAAATTTTACTATCATAATTTATTTTATTTGTTTATGCAAAATTAAGACATTAAATCGAAGGATTTTGAAGAGGGTACAATCTAGGCTTTTACTATTGGTTCAATCCAATAAATCTTGTGATCTGTCAAATTAAGCACATCCATTGGTGAAACGTGACATTCGATAATATCTTCTAATCCATCACCGAGAACATACTTCAGGGCTTCTGCAGACTCGACAGATCCCTCCAATATTGTTCCTTCATCCAAGACGTATAGATCTGAAGTAATCATATTGACTTTGTTTTTAGTAATCCACTCCCGAAGCTTATCTTTGGTCATTAGGACAACTCTTTCTCCAGCCTCCTTGGCTTCTCTTATCTCTTCATCTGCACCGTCGGGAAATTCTTTCCTTACAGTCGCTTCGTACAGTTCCCAACTGCCAGTGCGGATTGCTTCATTTCTCAAATATAGCTTACGGCCGTACTCTCCGACCTCATTAAAGTATTGTTGCAATGTTTTCATAATCTAAAATTCTATAAATACGCTTCCAAATAGGTCCTCATCACGTATATTGTTCAATGCATCTTCAATAACTAAAATATTCGGTTCTTGGAATGGCACGGCCGTGATACCTTCACAATCCAATGCAACCAGCCAATCCATAACATTAGGTACCTCTATCGCCTTCCATGTGACATTACTATTGTCTTCACAATCGGCTGGGGCAATAAGGACATTATAGCCATTTCGCTGTAGCTCTATTAAGATTGAGTGAGTAACCTTTTCAAATCGCATTTTATTTGTTACTTTTAATTAAATATACAAAATTATGTGTTATCATACTTCCACTCCAAGCACCAAGCAATTAGTAGACGCTTTACAAGGAAAAAACGTTCATTACCAAAATGAGGAAATCTTTCATGTGAGTGGCTTTACCCGCCCCTACCTCCCGGTAACACTAAATGAGGACCAGGAAAGTGTTGTGCCTGCTCGATGGAAGCTAATTCCATTTTGGGTAAAAACTGAAGATGATGCAGCCAAATACGCTAACACATTGAACGCCGAATCAGAATCTATTTTTGAAAAGGCTTCATATAAAAACTACATCGGCAAAACCCGTGGTCTACTCTACGTCAATGGCTTTTACGAACCTCATAAAGTAGCTGGTCAAAAAGACACTGAGAATTATTACATATACACACCAACAAAGGAAATTTTCACTATCGGTGTTGTATATTCAAATTTCAAAGATTACGAGACTAACAATGTCTATCCGACTTTTTCAGTTATCACGACAGCTGCCAATCCTTTACTCGAGGAGATCCATAATGAAAAGAAGCGCATGCCTTTGATCATTCCTCCCGATCGTCGCGATGCCTGGCTAAACGCTAGCACCAAGGAAGACGTTCAGCAACTAATGATTCCTTATGAAGGTGAACTCGGAGCTCATAAAGTTTTCCGTGTAACCGGAGCCAAAGGAGATACCAACCGTCCCGATATACAAGACGCTATTTAAACTTTTTACTTGACATATTGCTAATATTATTAGTAATATTGTCAAATGATATTCCAAGGTTTCGAAGTCGATGGCATTCCACAAGTTGTAGATATTTCCCCACTTATGGGCGGCTATTTTCATGTGTACATCAATAGAAGGTTTGTAACTAGTATATCTTACACCACTGAGGGCTGGCGCGTTCATTTCAATAATAATTCGTGGCTTACCAAAGATGAAGCTGATATATTTATAGAATTGATCAAGTCAGGGGAAATTCCTACGCTGTAATTAGAAAAAAGGCCAAGGGGATATCAATTCCTGGCCTTTCTAAAACAAATCAGTGTTAAACCTAAACTTCTCCTAAAGTTAGCTATCTTTTTTTAAAAAATCAAATAAGAAAAGCCTTAAGCGAGCGCTCAAGGCTTTTGGATAACCTGGAACTTGACGGATTCGCAGTTAAGTCTAATATAGAAATTTATTTTTAATCAACAAAATAAAAAAACCTTGAGTGGGGAACCCAAGGCTAATGTTAAATGTTTAAACTACTTTTAAAAACTATGAATATAACAAAGTTTCACTGCTTTCGTTTTATAATTTTTTATAAAAAAAGGCCGAAGACATGAGCTCCCGACCTTTATTACTACCAAAACAAACTAACTTAACCTCTTAATGAACGTTATTCTGAAAGAAATAGTTCATTTTAATTTAAAAAAAAGGGCAATCTTTCGATTACCCTCTAACTAAGCTATAAACAGATCCTATATAGATCGGAATATACTTTTTAAAAAGCCTAGTCTCTAAACCTAGGCTTTAAATGACCAGGGATTATACCCGACCATATAATTGATCAATCGAAACTAAACTTCCTAAATTGAATCGATTGTCAATAAAAAGACAAATGCTTGAGCTGATTCGTTTGAAAAAAATAAAAAAAACCTTGAGTCTGGGAGGGATCTCAAGGTTTGTTAAATTCTGCCTACTTTGAAAAAAATCTTATAAATAATTATCAATTATCATTCAATTTGTTAATTAAATTTTCTCCTTTTATTTCTTCAATATTTCGATCTTGAGGTTTAGAAATAGTTATAGTTTTTTTCGGAGGTGTCAGCGAATCAATAAATGATCTCCTTGCCGAGCCAGGTATTAAATTGGCTTTATTTACATTTTCTATTAAATCAATTGTGGCCCTCGCGGCTTTAATATGAGGTTTGATTAAAAGACATTGGAAATTAATTAAAGCTGACAAAACAGTAGTAAATACTATCCCTTTCTTAAAATATGAAATTACTTTATCATACAATGATTTATCAATTGATCTTGCAACTTTTATAAGATCATCACCTGTTTTAATATTTAAAAAAGCTGTCTCCTTTATTTTAGAAATAACAGTTGAAGATAATTTTAAATTATCAAGATCTTTAACAAGATACATGACACCATCACTGTCAAAATTGTAAACACCATTAATATTGGGATTATAACTGAAATTACAATTTGGACATATTTCGGTCATAATGTTATTAGATATTGTAATATTGTTAACATTCCTTATACTCATATTACGACTAGCAAATGATGATCTACATCTGGGACAATTTACCTTCATAGTTTAACTCTGCTTTTTTATTCTCAAATCTTCTTTTAGTATTCTATCTTGGTATATCTGTAATCTAAAAAACCATAAAGCTCCACTTAAAAGCGCTAAAAATCCTAAAATACCAACATACCATTTATTTAAATATTTTTGCTTATCAAATTCGATTTTTTTCTCATTAGCACTTTTTAAATTTTCAGAAAGTACACTATCATTTTCTTCAAAGACTTTTAATTTTTTAGAATAAAGAGATATTAAATTTTTTAGACTATCCTTTTTTTTAATATAAACACCACTACCTTGTCTCTTCCAGTAATCTATATCATTATTTATTTTATCGTAATCTGCTTTTAAAGTTTTGTACTGAATATCCTGTCTTACATTTTCAATAAAATACTTATCGTAAGATTCTGTCAATAATGAGTTTTCTTTATTTTCTGTATAAACTATGAGTCCAATCAAGAATAAAAAACCAACAAAAAAAAATTTATATAAATTGTCTGTAGGAAGATTAGGAAACATTTTTCTTAGCTTAATAATTTCTACAATCTTAAATATTTTATTTTTCATATCCAAATTACACCTTTCTTATCCACCAAATTAAACCACAAATAAGTATCAGCAATCCGATAGCTCCCCAAATCATCATTGATCCTTTGGGCTCCTTTTGGATATCCTGAATCTTGGTCGATTCCTTTTGCCGATGATCCTGATACGTGGCAACCTGCTTTTCAATTTTTTCACTTCCTTGCTTTTCTCTGGACTCGGTAGCATCCTTATGCTCCGTAATAGTTTGCTTAGTGTGCTGCGTAACTTTATCACCAGGAGATTCCGATCTTACAGTCAAAGTTTGCTTAAGCGTATCGAGCTGAACTAATATCTTAAACCCTGCCGAATCTTTTAGCAATATCTCTGCCCCCGACTTAACCTTGTCAACGGGTACCGATCCACTTACTTTACCGCCTTTTTTATCTGTTACTGTCGTTGTTTCAGTTTCAGTGATTACTATACCCCTATCAACCTTTACCGTGCGCTGTAGGCTATCTTTTTGCCTTTTCTCACTAAGGGAACTATCGCGCTTACTTACCACCTCCAAAGAAGACTTTTCAACATGCTTTGTCGACTTTCGGAACAGCCCACAGGAAGCAAAGGTGATCACTATGACCACCGATGCAATTAGTTTATTTAGCATACTTCAATATTGAATTAAGCTCGATAACCGACTGTTTCAGGCTGTCCAAGCTATTTACTAAATCAGGCTTATTAATCCTTTGCTTTCCATTTGATGAGATCAGGGTAACCGACCCTAATAGCATCAATAACAATACTAATTTTTTCATCTTATTACCTCCCTGATGATCTGTTTAATTTGACTGGTAGTCGTGTCTACCTGCTCACGCATAGGTGCTGTTTGTTTGCTTACTTCTTTTTCTACAGCCGGCCTAAGTTCAGCTGGCAATTGCTTACGAATCTCATCCTGCACCTGTTGGCTAGTAGACTTCAATAAAGCAATATTCTCATTCTTTGCTTCAATGTATAAGCAAATGAACAATATCAGTAATGCAGACACAAAGGCACATAGAAAAGCCATTGGATTGTCCTTTATCCATTGTGTAAACTTTCCTACACCATTAATCTTTCTGTCGATGAAATCGTCTTTTTCCTCTGCCATTACTTCCACAAACTAGCATAATAATTCACTTTGGCTCTACGGTCGTCTAAGCCGTTATATCCCCCATTTACCGCACGGCAAACTGCACGTATACTTTCCTCCGAAAGATCCTTTGCTTTAGTCCAAATATTCTTTGCGTCAAACTCACGAACTGCAGTAGTAAAATAGTATGCCGATTCTCCGATCAAATCGGGATTGTCATATAATTCCTTATCACCATACCGATCATAGTCTCTACCGCCCGTAATTTGCAGAGATCCACCTCCACGATATTTCCATCCATCACCAGGTTTAGTATTGCCCAGTTCGGCGGCCTTGCGCGGGTTACCCAATCCATAAACACGTTCGGCTAGTTCCCAAGGATTGCCAGCCAATCGTCCTGCTTCTGCCACGGTAACTTTTGCCGAATGCCGTCCAATACCGAAAATTTCCATGATGCGTGGAGCGGTATAATTCATATTCTCTCGAACGATTGTAAACCCTCCGCTTTCATGGTGAATATTGGCGAAGAAATGTATTGTCTGTACACGAGTCTTTCCGAATTTAGCAGCAAACTTCGACAACGTTACTTTTCCGATAATACCGTCGGCACTCGCACCGACGGATTTCTGTAATTCTTCTATTCTATCTTTTGCTGTCATTTTCTTTTTTTTATGATTCCCAAAATCTTTCTACCAACCATCCTTTTTTATATGTAAGCCTAAGTGTTCTAAAACCTCCAGCAGATTCTTTCCAAGCATTAACTTGAATAACAGTATCTAACCCTAAACTGCCTTCTACCTGAACATTACCCTGAGGTACTCTTAACGCTATATCATCGTCGCTATTTGGCGAACCAAACGCTTCCGTTGAGAATCCAACATTAGGAGCACGCCTTGAAGGATCAGTATTCAATGACTGAGACCTTACCTGCATAGCAAGTTGCGATGTTGGACTAACATTTACTATTACGCTTTTACGAGACTTTACTGCTGTTGACTCTGCTTCGTCAGCCATATTAGTGCGATAGTAAAGTGACCGAGGTGTGAAGTAAAGATCTGCGTTCAATTCATTGGTAGATCCGAAATATATTGCGTTTTCCATGACGTTGAATGCGCCGATAATACCTGCCAAAGCCTTAAATGTTCCATCGTCCAATACTTGAAAAGGCGCGCTATAACGATCTTCCTCATTAGCTCCTGCCCAAAAACGAATCGACTTCTCATCCCGGTCCGACAATCCACTAATCCCAGCATTTACAAAACCGTCACTTCCTACAGTAATGATCTGTGCAAACAAGCCTATTACGTCAATAAATTCAGCTCCGATCTTCCCAGTGCGAATCGTATCACCGTTGATATAAGTCATTCCATTGGTAAACGCATAATCCCGTCTATTTTCCAAAACGTTATACAGCAAACCGCAATTGAAATGAAAGAAACCTGCTTCTGATTCCGTATTGATCGGTGTCTCAGAAAGTACCCATTGCCCTGTTAACTGCGTTCGTGAACACTTAGCAGATAGATAGTATGATTTGTTCGGGTCCAATCCCTCTTGTGTCATTCCTCCGAGTTCCCAGATATAACCAAGTCCCTCGATCTGTACCTCTCGATGGATCAATTTGCCCGCAGTGATCTGAATCGCATTCGGATCGTCACCTACATTTGGAATAATGCGAACACCATCCAAATAGAAGTTTTGTGATTTGGCCCCAACCGAAAGCATAAGAGTTTCAATCGACTCGGGTTTAATCTTCCCCCTATCAAAATAGCCATCAGGGTCAAATACGGATGCTTGCAACTCTCTCATGCGCAATGCTTGCTTGCGTTGTTCCTCGGATTTTTGACGATTGACTACTTTTACCTGCTCCTTGACCTTATCTTTATCAATCAACGCTTGCGTTTCCTGCGTGTATGTAATCTTATCGCTTATAACAACTGTACATTTGTTAGGATTTACCAAAGGAAAGGATACGGAAGTCACACGGATCATATCGTCAATGCTTAGCTTATCATCTGTCAATCGTACACGGTCACCTGACTTTAAAGTAAAAGCATTTTCACGCATATACTTTTCGTCAATTTCAACACGGTACGGAGGTCTTGTGAGTGTTTTAAAGCTTTTTTCTACTTCTTTAAACAGTCGATTTTCAGCATCATTGATGTAAGATTGTGGCTGCTTGATTCCGACTAACGTATATTTGTCTCCGATTTTAGGGGTAAACGTTGCGTTCGGCGTAACATATCCATCCTGTTCGGTATTTGTTTTAATCCGGATGGTCTTTGTGCTGTTATTGTACGAAGAAATTTCAAATTCCTTACCGCCAAGTTCACCTGTCTTGAAAACTACTTTAGCCGTTTCCCCTTCGATCAGGTTTCCATTAAGATCAAAGTCAATAGAAGTATCAGTAAGCGAAAGCCAATCTGCCGAAACAGCAGTCAATGTGCCTGTTCGCTCTGGATAGATATCGTCAAAAACGACACTTGTTTCCCTACGACGTTCACCTGCAGCAAGGGGACGTTCAATCATTCCAGTGTTGAATGTTAACCGTTTTGCTTTATTCCGATAATCTGCTGGAATGTTCTTGGTACCACCAAATCCATAAATTCGATTATACAATGGAGTTTCCAAAATGCCCCGCTCAACCGAATACAATCCTTTTGTACGGCCATATGAAAATCCGATATTTGTTTGCTGGCCTGCCTGTTTGGTAAGGTTTATCGTCTTTCCGTCACCCGAAAACCAAAATTCCAACCCAAGATCTTGAGCAATTTTTATTAAGGCTGTTTGGCAGTTATAGCCTTGTCCATCGGCAAAAAAATCAAGTAGTTTTTCCTCCAACTCCTCACAATATCCAACCATCCATCCACTATCATCGATATTCATGCAATCTACAATCAACTGGACAAAAGCTTTTGGTGTACCGAAGTAGGAGAACTCAATAGTACCAAGATGCTTGAACGTTATGTCCTTTAACCAATAACTAGGATGTTCAAAAGTTATATTGTACTGAATCACCGCCGACCGTGTAACCTGATAAGGTACATTGATTGAAAATCGGACACCATTTAAGAGGATATAATCGTCTATTTTAATGTCCAAGACAACAGGCGAAAAGAACTGGCATTGTATATCAAAACGCCCCATACACTCGTCGAAATAGACTGTATTTTCGTCGATCGGCACCAATATAGTCTTAACTCCCTGTCTATATAATTGTAAAGTGTTCATTTTTTTAAAATTGATTAACGCTGTAAATGCGTCCCCCTTCAATAGTCAATGTGACTTTTCCATGCAAAGATGTTGCGTTATTTCCGCCTGAATTTATTTTAGATTTTATCTCCAAGTTATTTCCTGAAATAACGTATTGAATGTCTATAACATTTGGGGTCATCACATAATCTGTTCCAATAACAGTGACTATACCTGTTGTGGCGCCAGCCGAAAAAAGTCTATTATGAGAGATGTAGGTTGCGCCATATCCTTCCGCTGTAGCATCTATGTCTAATCTAAATCTGCAATTTCTGTAATTTTGTAGATGGCCTAATTTGAATAGAGACACATAATTAGATGTTGTAGCTCCTGAAGGAATACTTCTATCAAACTTCATAACCTCACTACAGTAGGTAGTATCAAGGTCTGTTTGTCCGTTTTGATATACTCGTACATCATGACCCATAGGATTAAGAGTATTTCCGCTTTGAGAGCAGTAATAGCAAGACACACCAAAGATAGCCGTACCTTTAGATACGTTAAATTCATTTCCAGTCACATTAACAGAACTAGCACCATTAACGACAACTCCGTACTGACCGTCTATTTTGTTTGCGTTGATAACGAACCCTTCAAATCTTCTACTGTCATAACCTCCAGCTGATGTGGTACCATCTATCCTGATAGCGGTATCGGTAACCATCATTTCATTTCCCTGAATAACTACTTTACTTATACGAGATTGAATACCATCGTTGTGAAAGATAATTCCATCTTTGCAATTCTCTATTGAATTGCCTTGAATAACGAAAACAGAAGTATTAATACTTGTAGACTGAGGATTAATATCTATGCCTTTCAACCATTTTGCGTTTCCTGAAAAATTTATCTTACAGTTAGTTACTCGAAGACCTCCTCCACTATTCCATTTAATAGCCGCTCCTGACGGAGATCGATTAGAAAAATAATTGATAATAAAATAGCAGGCATCGAATGACATGTCCCCTATATCGTTGTGTACAACATTATTGATAACAATGCCGTTGCGAATAGGGTCAAAAATGTATAGGCCATTAAAATTGTAGTATATGCCTGATTTTACATAAATATTGTCACAAAAATTGATTACGGATACAGATTTGAATTCTGTACAATCTGCATTTTGAAAGTTAAGTCCAATAGATCCTTCCACAGGGATATCAGGGCTTATATTTTCAATACTGAACTGTTCAAGAATTACTTTTTCTCCAGAGTTTGTAAAATTAAATAAATCACCAGTAATGTCAGTAGTAACGAATCTCGACAATCCTCTGCGAACACTAGTTGCACATCCGTTTCCTAATACATGAATTCCACCAGTAACAGATATATAACCTCCATTCACAAGGTATGAACCAGTTGATACAAGTAATTTCACCTTCTTATTACTACAATAAGAAACAGCATTTTGAACGTTTATTCTATCATTATCTATACCGTTACCTTTTGCCCCAAAGTGCCTAATATCGCATGTAGAAATGAATTTATGCTGTAACTTAATATTGCCTATCTGAAAAATACTTCCACCATCCTCATTAATTGTTGTGGTAGAAAGAAAATATTCTAATGAATAAGGAGTATCATCTTTAATGTAGTAACCATTTAAACGAACTCCTTTATAATAGCCAATCCAAATTAAATATTGATTATAAGCACTCATTGCTCTCAAATCTGCGACTGTATCAACCTCTAGGAACAACTCACCCCATTGAGGTTTATTCTCCCTGACATATTCGCCTGTTTCTTTGAACTTTGAATAAACACCCCACTGATCCACTTTAGTATCATCCATTTCGGTTCCATCAAACCAATGCGCTATTACGGTATAGGATGTCGTAGTATTATCAATATTACTCTTTACATTACTAACTACTATAGACCCATCTTTGTAAACCGAACGTATCGGTTTCTGTAAAATCAAATCTGACATAATTTTTATATCCCAAAAAAATCATCGTATTCAGCCGGAGCGCTGGTTAAACTAGGTGAAATCTGCTCGGATAAAGTGCTTAAAGGTACTCGCTGCAATTCCTTAGTTACACCATTTACCAGTAGTAAAGTATCTTCAGTCATCATATCAGTCCTGATCTGTGCCTGACTTACGTCTTTTGTTCCTTCTCCTACTTCTGCCATTACTTCTTAAATTCTTTAATCTTTGCCAAACCATATTTTTCAAAATTCATCCTTGCAGAATGGTGCAATTCAACTGATACAAATGCATTATCTCGGGCAACGACATTAACAAATGCGTCATTGGTAGCGAATATCTCTACCACATCGAAACTGCCTGCTTTAATATCCACCTGGCCGCCGAAAACCAATATCTTACCCGATCCAGTAACCGTATGGGCACCGTCGATGTACACGGCATGCGAAGTCAGCTCATCCCGATGATGCTGCATAACTTCCAAACTTGGAAACCGATTCTCCATACAGAATTCTATTCCCTGTGGTGATATCATCAGCTTGATCAGATCAACAACACTCTTGCTGTTCGCTATCACGTCTAGGCCCCTATCTTTACAGGCGCCGGCCTTTTTTGCCAGTTCAAATATTTTTTTCATCCTAAAACCCTTTCAATAACTCTGTTAATGGCTGCCCATGCTTATCCACCAAAATCAATTCTGTGCTGTCGGTTAACAGGTTCCAATTCTCAAGTATGCGTATTTCAGCAATTGCAAGAGAGAGAAATGCCGTCACTCTATTCGGAGCGACACGAACATTAGTCACTTTAAATCCGTCTTTCACAAAAAACTCACGTGTTGTATTATCATCCAATCTCAACGTCCGTGCATTAGGACGAGAAACCAAATACTGCAAATTGTTGATGCACGACTTGAAGCTGTTGTATGAAGGATGATCTAAAAAGAAATCAATTGTAAATTCCCTCATGTTCCGACGGACTGGACCAATACGTTCTACACCGTAAGCAGTAGTTTCCCATTGCTTAGATGATGCGCGATTTGCCTGATCCTTGGTCAGCATTTTGACTATGCCTAATTGATAGAAGGAATAGTTGTCTATTCCAACACCCCCGGAAGTTGTGGCCGGCACTGTCCCTGTCATCTCCACGACCGGCTGACGAAATTTCAATTCAATATTTCCAAAACCTTTATTTAGATATGAAACAGGCGATGCTTCTATTAATTGGACATCCCAGATCCCAAACTCACTGGACAAAGGGAATACCGATCCCTGTAAAGTGTCGATGTAATCGTAAAGAGATTGGATAGCACCAACAAACCCGCCCCTGGTTCCCTCAGCCAACCAGCAATACAAGGAAATATCCCTACCACCGAAAAAGATCTCATCGGCTCTCAAGTATGGTTCCACTCCATTTTCATCCTGCCAATCATGAAATACCTTTCCAATTCGAGAAGGCATATCCCAGCAGCCTGCAATAGCAATGTTGCTACTAGCTTGGCGACCAGCTACTAAGCCGAACTCCTCAATTGGTTTGTTGTTTATTTTGTATTCCATGAGAAAGCAGATGATTATTTTATCATGAAGTAACCATCAGAGTTAAATGAAAGATTCTTCAGACTCTTAACCTTCTCTTCTTTTACCAACTTCTTAAGCGCTGGCTTGAGGAGTTTCTTTAAAATTTTCTTTATCATATTATTTTTCTTTTAATTACCCTCCGTATGCTCTTGTTGATTGAGGTGATGTGTTTTTAACCAGCGTGGACAAGTGGCCCACTGCGGTGTCCAAACGCTGTACCGTTGCCGCTGTATTTGTTTGAATAGCGTTAAGAGCGGTTAAATGATCCATTGCAACCATCAGTTGTTTGTTCAAAGTAATCCCTTGAGACTTGCTTTCTGCAAAAGCATTCTTTTGAAGTTCTAAAGTTGCTCGATAAAGGCCTGTCAACTCACTGGCCGTTGCTTCAGTGAGTTCACGCTGAATAGATCCTTTTAGCCCAGATCCTCCAAAACCATCCCTACTCAACCCTAACTGCTTGTAAGCCTCCTCCAGTGTCTTTGTGAATTCAATACCGGCGCCATCAATCTTGTCTTTCCATACCGAAAAATTGAAACCCGTCAAAGAGTTGTTGTTGGATTTCATGTAGTCAGCAAGTTGGTTCACCATGTCGTTTACGATAGGTTCAATCATCTTCAACTTGAGCGAGTTTACCAAAGCATTTTTGATGAATTTATCAAACGTTTCATCCAAAGAATCAACCGCGCTTTCGCCTGCCTCAAATGCAGTAACTAACGCATCAGCAAGGGAAGCAGAGAGATCTTTGAAAGTAGTTTGAACTAAATTTTCGGTGATGGATTTTTGGATATCCTCAATTTGTTTATTGATTGAATCAATTTCATCGTAGTACGATTTTACTTTATCTTTATCAGATTTCTTCTTCTCAGACTCTGCCTTCGCCATATCAGCAAGCAGGCGTTGTTGTTGTTTTAAATTGACTATAGCCTTGTCGCTGTCACTGTAGTAGTTTTCACCTACGCTATTGGAAATTCGGCGCTGTAAAGTATCATATGCTTTTCCAAGGCTGGCCAGTTGGGTTTTGTATGCATCGATCTGCTTTTGCAGCTTTTTATCTTTAGTATTAAAAAGAACTAGCGCAGAGGTTAGGGTTTTTATAGATCCGCTGATGATTGATATAGGGTTTCCACTGGCAATACCAGCCGCTAACTCTCCCATGCCCCCAACCAAATTGCCAATTTGATTAACGGTATTTTGTAGCCCATCACCACCAATTCCTAATTGCGAAAGGGAATCCCCAAGTAATCCAACAATATGCTGTGCTTTAGCTAGGTCATCTGCTAAGGCAGAAAACATTTCCGATTGCGCCTTTTTAGCTTCGACGCTATCCTTGCCATATTTTTTTACTGAATCCCGGTACCTATCCAAAGCATCTGTGGAAGCAATCCAAGATTTAGAAATATTGTTATTGGTTTTTGCATCACCAATTTCACGTGACATTTGGTCATATTCCTGTTTGGTAAGTTTGCCTGCCTTAAATTCTGCATCTACCCTCTTTTGAATATCATCTAATACGCTGTCAGTAGCTTTTTTACTCATAAATTGGAGGGTGGAGAATGTCTTATCCCATTCTACCTTCTGACGAATATTAGCAGACACAATTGCACTTGTTTCCTCAAGAAGACCTTTTTTTAATTGCGCTTTACGTTCTTCTGTTGCATCAGCCCCAAGATCAATAAGAGCTTGTTGATATTTCTTTTGAACTTCAATCAATTGAGTATCGTAGTCACTTGCTAATTTCAACGCGTCAACAAAGCGCTTGTTAGTACGATCCCGCTCCTCTTTATCCAATGCATCCAATAACAATCGTAAAGCCTTTGCTCTCTCTTCTTGGGCCTGTGTAAGTTTTACGGAAGATCCCTGAAAATCTCCAGATGCACTAGTAGTTTCCAGAGTGATCCAATCCATGTACTCTTTTTGCAAGCGCTCCTTATATCCTTTGAATGAAGCTAATTGCCCAGCATACCGCTTATCTGCTTCCTCTTTGGAAGTTTGTTCAGCATACGCGTTATACTCGTCCAACAATTGCTTTTGCACAGACAGCGATTCGGTAAGGCGCTTAGTGTCTTGGCGTGTTGTCGCTTCAGCAATTTCAAAATTCTCCGACCGTTGCAAACCACCCATATCCACGCGCAGACCTTTATTTTTAGGATCAGCATAGAATTTACGGACTTCTTCCTTGATCTTAGCATATTTATCCTTTACAGATGCAACTTCGGATTCATAACGGGAAAGTTGGTTCCTAGATGCCGTTTCGTTGATTTTGTCGATTTCTAGTTGTAGCGAACGCTGGCGCTCGGTGGCTTGGCGCAACTGTTCCGCTGCTCGTTCCGACTTTCTTTTATCTTTATCTGAAACACCAAAATCAATTTTAGAAGTATCAACATCAGTCTTCAAAAGGCTCCTCATTTTCTTTAAATTCTCCTCCAAGACTGGATTAGCAAATGCTTTATTGAGGGAATTTTGCTTTTTTATCAATTCTTCCTGATTAGCAATCATTTTTAATTGCTCGGCTCTAGTCTTTTGTGAGAACTCAGCGAAAAACTTAGAATTATCTTCTGATGCCTTTTTAGAGTCATTAGGGAAAATCAAATTTGAAACTTTATCAAATCCACCGCCAGTTGCCCAATCTACGGCACGACCCGGAATCGTCATTTTGAACCCAGTTGATATATATCGAAAAACACCTTCAAAGATGTTTGCAGAATCTGCGATCTTATTGAATGCTTCCAGCATATCAGCTACATAACCGATTATTGCCACTGAGGTTTTTCCAATTGCTCCAGATCCATTTTCTATAGACAATACCAAGTTATCCCAGGCAATATTTATTCGCTTGATCTGATTAACCAATTTACTTGCCCCTGTTTCGAACTCCGCCTGCATAGCGCCGCTAGCGTTCTTGGCGGTGTTCATCGCATTCGTTAAAGTGTCATATCCAGTAGATGCAAGTGACGCAATTACTCTTTGATCCCGAACCGCTATAATGCCAGTACGTTCCAAGGCTTCATTAACGGAGCCACCTGCTTGGTTAATTTTGTTCAAACCTCGAATGTAATCCATGAAGACACCGCTGGCATCAGTTTTAAAACGCTTTTGTAAATCAGCTTGTGTGCCACCGATAATTTTTAATAAATCATTTACACCTTTTCCAGATCTAGTCATTTTCTCGAACTGTCCGAGGGTACGTGAGAAAGTTGAACCGACAACCTCCGCTTCCAGACCTACTGCTTTCGTTGCTGTAGCGTATGCAAGTACGTCTTTACGGCCGATCTTATATAAACCAACGTTTTGCCCTATAGCTTCGGCATTCGTCAAAATCTCAGATTCGGTGGCCGCGAAGTTGTTACCAAGGTTTACAATCTCGTCTCCAAATTCTTTAACATTCTGGACGCCGCCATCAGTAAGGGTAAGGAGTCTAGCTATTTTTGTCGCGCCTTCCTCTCCGCGTATATCTGATGCGGTCTCCAATTTGGCTAATGCTTCTGAGAATGCGAGTAGGTTGTCTCGGCCCTTAACACCCAATTGTCCGGCAACCTGTGAATATTCAAGGAGTTGCTTTGATTCTACCGTTTTCAAAGCTCGCGAAAGCTGTATTATGTCATCCGAATACTGTTGAAGCGCCTTGCCGGATAATCCTGTTGTTTTACTAACGCTCTTTAGGCCGTCATCAAATTGGATAACAGTATCTTTGTTAGCCTGGAATAGTGCGAACAGTCCGCCAATGGTAGCAACTGCGGCTCCAATTGGAGTAGAGACAAACGCCACCAAGTTTTTGAATGCACCGGCAATACCGGCACCAATTTCCTTGAATATCCCAGGTTTACCAGCTAATTCATCTATTGAGGTGCCGAACATCGCAAGCTGACTGTTAACACGGCCTACTATGGGAATGATATTATCTAAAGCACTGGTGTAGTTACCTACATTCCTTTGGTGAAGGCCAAGGCTTGCGTCAATTTTTTTAATCCCATTGTCCAAATATTGCGTTTGGGCAACAAGACCACGGGCTTTATTTGCTAATTCTTGATAAGCAGCAGATGTTTTTTTTCCTTCACCTTCAAGTTTGAACATTTCAGCAAGAACATCCTTGGATTCTTTGCGAACTTTCCCAAGGGCTGCATTTAATTGATAATATGCGCTGCTTTCCTTTTCAAGTTCTTTACGCCTTTTTTCTGCGGCCTTTCTTTGCTTTTCTGCTTCACGTTCAGAATCTTTACGCGCCTTTTCAGCATCGCGAAGAACTTTCTCAGCAGCACGCTCTTCAGCATTGGCTTTTCTACGGGACTCAGCTTGTTCCTTCAATTTGCGAGTATACTCTTGAAGTTCGATTTGTCCTTGCTTGTACTCGATATTGAGCATTTTCTCCTCCTGGATCAATGACTCAGTTTCTTTCTTTTTATCAGCTAACGCTGCTTTATGTTCTGCTTCAATCTGCTTAAGAATATTCAGGTCGCTTATTTCCTGAGATCGCTCTTTTCTTAATTGACGCAATGACTCAATATTTTCAAGCTGAGCAGCTTTCAATTTCTTTTGCTCATCTGTCAATTGCTTAACAGCGGTAGTAGACTTTTTCGTCTCGTCAGATATTCCTTTTAGGGAATTGGAAGAAGCGCCAGCTAAATTCTTTTTCAAGTTCTTTCCAAATTGATCGGACATTTCAGCCTGGAGCTTAGCTAAGCCAGCAAGCTTTTTCCGCAATTCAGAATCATCTCCAACAAACTTAAACTTTACCTCTGCCATACAGCTTCAAAGGTACTTTTAGCACATTTCTAAATAAATTACAGAACAATGCAAATCAAGTATTTGCAAAATATTTTATTATCCATTTGGATATTACAATATATGTTTATATTTTTGAATTCAATTAGTTCATTGTTTTATCAAAACCATTCAAGAAATGAAGAGATTTATTGCAATTGCATTGATCGGGATGTTCTCTTTTTTAATGGTTGGCACTGTGTACGCTTCATTCGACAAGAATAAGCCCATTGAGTTAAAGAAAGGTTCAGATAGTCCGCAAATCGTGGCTATCCTAGACGGTGTAACACCTTCCGTTGAACCTCATTACGGCAAAATGGTAACTGTCTTATCAGAAGAAGAAACACTATTGGGATCTCAGTGTGATATTACCCCAAACGCCAACGGACCGCCTATAATTAGAATGTTATAGGTGTCGGTTAAGAGAAAATAGAAAAGCCAATTTCACGAGATTGGCTTTTTTGAAAAAATGGGGGAAGTCGTCTAGCGGTAAGGACACCATTGGTACTAGGATTTAAAAATCAATAACCCGTGGCAACATTGGTTCGACTCCATTCTTCTCCACAACCCTTACAGAAAGCAGCGATGGTGCTAACCGTGTTGGGTGACATAGAACTGGAGACGGTTGACTTCATGGACAGTAATAGAGATACGGACATGACCGGACGGGTATAAACTCGGCAGCTATTAGTTAGCCTGAGAGTGACAAATCGGAAAAACAATGGTTGGACTGTAAATCCATACCGAACGTTAGCACCTGACAGCCTGGAAAGACAGGCTTTGTTTAGCACTTTTCATAATTTAGGTTTATAATTGGTTAGCCGTGGGGTTGTCTCCCAAACACCTCACGGTTTTTATTTAATATATATTATTTTAAAATTTCGATATATTATAGATTTTTTTTAATTTCAGTAAACCATATTTTTTAACAAACCATTTACAATTTATAATGTTTTTAAATTATATATTAGCAGAAAATTATTAAAATGGCTAAAGTAAATATCCCAAGACGAGTTATACCTGGCTTTGAAGTCATCTCTAAACTTTCGAACGCGGAAGTTAATATGCTTTCTAAGATCATGGGAGAATTTGAATTAAATCAAAAAATAAATGATTTATTCCTATCAATTTCTGAAGTTATTAAGGAAGTCAACGCCAATGAGTTTTTGAAAACAATTGTTAGCTTCAGCGAATTGTTTGAAGATAACGAATCAGTCGATGTAATCGTAAATAATTTGATTGATTCATACGAAACTGTATATATTAAAGAAAATCCCATTGATTTAGAGTCTTTGAGTAAAAATCTAACGATTCTTTTAAGTAATTATTCACCAATAGCGTTACATGTAAAGTTTCACGAATCTCATACAGATAATCCAAATAATTATATTTCATCAAAATTTAGCTCTAGCTTAAGAGTGTTCACGTATAATAAAAAGATTTATTATCCAATAGTAAACACTTTTAAAATATCATACTACAATAATGAAGATAGCTCTGAAAAAAACATTTATTTAAGTTTAGACCTTGAAGATTTAAAATCATTGCGGAATGAAATTTCACTAGCAATTGAATCTTATGAAGATATTTCTAAAGAAATTGCCGATAATATAAGTTCAAAGTAATTATATTATGAAAACATTAGAATTTTATGCAGAACCGTCGCCTGAAGTATTGTTCCATGGAAGCCAAGTCGATAATACTGATTATTGGATTAAGGAAATTGAAAACTATGGCCATATAAAAGTTCATAACATTGAAAAATCTTATGCTACAGCAGGAGCAATCATAGAATGCGGTCCTAAGGTAACTGAATCTAAATATTACAGTCGATTGAAGGCGTACAACAGAGCACCTGTTTCGCCATGGATCAAAATTGATAATATTCAAAGTTTTTTGGTCGATTTAGATGGCCACATTCAGGAAAGCTCAAAGATTTTAAATTATTCCTTTGATTGGGATGATGAGGGCGCATCTGCGTGTAATCCTGTTCTCTATCAACAATCTACAGAATTATTAAAGGCGTATTTGTTGTCATTAATAGAGATATATAAAGTATTTATCAGTTTTCCAGACATAAACTTGTGTAGAGATGGATCAGTGGATTTGGAATGGAGAAGTCGAAACAAATATATACTTGTAATTAATTTTGGAACTGAGAAAATTGAATACTATGGTGAAGATTTCAAAAATAATACAATTATTAAAGGAACGTTGTCCAGTGTTATAAAGCCAAATGAGGATCTACTGTTTTGGATGAAAAAAATAGTATAACATGTGGGAGAAGGAAGAAATCTTATCAGAACATGATGTCTATGTTCGAGTTGCACTTAGTTTTATAAGTAGCAAGGATAATAATCCAAGTGCAAGTGCTTTCAGTAATACCCCTAAAGACGGATCAAATTTATCATCCGATTGGTCTCGTTACTCTACAGCTAAAGAAAGTTGGGAGAATATTGGTAGACAAAAAAAAACAACTGGAGAGTTTAAAGATCCAAACAAATTTAGAATATGGGGATTGAATGTCGGTAAAGTAAGACAAATAACTCCTACTCAAGTCGTAGAACATGACCCTGTATTTGAAGTTCCAGAAAATGAATATGTTCCCAATAATAGAGCACATTCAATTATAATTGGTGATAAGCCAATTAAAAATAATGTTGAATTCAGAGTTTCTTTAGTAAAAAGTGGAAAATGGGAAATTATATAAAATAATTATATATTCTAGTAAAGCCCTCCAATTGGAGGGCTTTTATTTTTGATATAAAGTTCTAGAATCTTTATCTAATGAATTATTGAAGAGCTTTGATTTATTGGAATATGTTGAATCTTATATTTCGACCGATCCAATCCTTTAATTAAATCAACAATAAATGCTTCTCCAAACCTTGACCATCTTAACTTCTCACGAAATTGTCCATCATGACATTTTATGAGTATACGCTTTGCATAACCTTTACCCAAGTATTTAGTTGTCAAACAATAATCGTCATCCAAACTCCTAATAACATGTTTTTCAAGAAGTATCTTATTAAGTTTCTTGCCATTAATATTCAAACGGCTACCTATTGAAGTCACAGTTAGCGAAAACTCCTCCTCGCTTGTAATATGATCTGTAAAATCTTCTTTGGCTGATTTCGATTCTAATTTTTTATCCTGAGCAATCACAATGCATTCTAGCTCCTGATTTTTCATCTCTAAAGCTTTTACATCTTCAGACAACATTTGAAATGTCTGCATGTATAATTGCTCCTTTGTCAATGGCACCTGAGTATTTGATCTTTGCTTTTTTTCGCAATCAATGAAATATTGTCGCGCTTGTTTACCTTTTTCAGAACGTTGCAACATAGATATTTCCTTTGCTGTATCTATTGTTAGAGCGTAATTAACTGATGGCCTGCCACCTGTACTTTCTTCCAAAATTGGAATAAAGTCTTTACCTTCCTCAAACCCATATTCAAACATTCTTTTACACCATGTAGTGAAATTAGAATTTACTTCTAAAAATTCATAGAGTTCACGAGCAGAAACAATGGAAGTGCCATTGTTATCAATGATTTTTATTATATTTGTCATATCATGTTGTTTTTGATTAAACAGGCTTGCACCTTGGGATGGAACAGCCTGTTTTTTTTATTAACTTATCCAAATGTATAATTTTTACACAACTTATCCAAACAGATAATATTCCAAGCAATTACCCAATATATTTCTTAGCTGTATTTATCGCATTCCCGATCTGATAAAATGTATTCCACCCTGCCTTTTCTTTCAGTAGATCAATAAGAGTAGTCGATTCACCAATTAGGTTGTCCATATGTTCTAAAGCCTCTTCATCCTTAATAGCTTCCGCTGCAGTGCTCATAGCTTTCATTTGCCGAGCGAGAAGGTTCAAAAGATTCTCAACCGACATTCCATAAGCCTCGTTTATATGGGAAACATTTTCCAAAATTTGGCATACCTCTTCCCGGGCAGACTCAACCTGGTTGATCCTACCTTCATTTTCAATATGTGCCATAAACTATGCTGCTTTAGACTTTTTTAAATTAATTGCTGTCAATGGATGTCCCAGATCTGCCATAAGAAACTTGAGTTCGATAAGCATATCCATAATTTCACTATTAAAACTTTCAGTAGTTAGGTAGTCCTCCAGGTCGAAGAATCTATCGAATAGTCCGATAAGAAGCTCCTCAATCTCACAAAGAGCTTCAATAGCCATTTTCTTAGATACCATGGTTCGCTCCTTCCTTGATTTTCTCAGCTAGATTTTTGATAAATGATGAATTGATACCTAAACGGTAGATAAGCTGCATTCCTTCAGATAGGACCTCTGCATTTCCTTCTCCGTCATTGAAGTCGACAAGGGCCGTGATTACAGCATTGCTTCGATCTGCTTCCATGCAGTCATTGAAATAATTAATTTGGAAGAGTAGGTTCTCTAGCCGGTCTATCTCCTCGGGAGATAATTTTACGGATATTAGGTTATCCGTTAGATTGGGTGTTGTTGTTTGTTTTCGCATTTTTACACAACTTACCGGCAACAAAAAAGCCCTGCCGTGTGGGTCTGCGAAAACAAAACAAAGTCAGCACAAGGCTGGAAATTGTAACCACACGAACAGAGCAATGTCTGTATATTTTACCAATACCTAGTATTAGTATATATGTCTTTTTGTTGAAGAAATTTTAAAAGCTCCTCTGACTTTATTTTGTTTTCGCATTTCAAAAATGCAAAACTATTTTGATAAATGCAAACGAATTTCTGCTATTGAGTAGAAATCTTTTTAATATTTCCCCCTGTAGCGCTATTGATATTATAGAGGATTGAATTTTTTAACAATTGCTCATCAGTAAATTCTGCGTTTATATATTTTATTGCGTTATTTTTAGATACCAAAAGTCCAATAGTTTCAGCATCCGAATCAGCTACACTATCTGATGTAAAATCCTTTGAAGTATATCCAACTATAATTAAAAAATGTTTTATTTCAGAAATATCCTTCAATGCGCTAAAATTATAAATTGTTGGAAGTGCAACATCTTTAGCTGCGCTTAAAGCCCTTTGAGTTGAATTTAACCGTATAGTATTGTATGAATTCTTCGAATAAATACCAGTTTGAAAAAAAGTCAAAGATCCACTATTATTGACAAAACCACATTGAAAATTATCACTGTTATAGACTAATATACTCCCTCTCGTTTCTCCAAATGAGGTGCTACCGTTAATATAATCAGTGATCTTGCTCTGATACTTCTTAAATAAAGCCGCTTGTTTTTTCTGCCCAGCATCGCCATCCAAATTATACATTTCTATATATTTTGGAAGCAATTCTGCAGTCCTTGCAAATTCTATAACTGGCATATCATAACCAGGGAGTTCGCTCATCTTGTTGTGAATACTACTCCATTGAATTATAGATGAAACATCCGAAAGGTCTTTATAAGGATTTACTGCTGTTTTCTTTTGTTGAGCATAAGTAGCTGCATTACAGAAAACTATTAAGGATATTAAAATAAATTTTTTCATATCTAAACTTTTTTAGCCTTAATAACAACAGTCCCAGAAGAATCTGACATTTTAAGTTCAGCAACACCGTTCGAAATAGATATTATTTCATATTTATGATATTGCTTGCCATCAACAAATGTTGTAACAACTTTACCATCCAACTTGTATGTGCCTTCCCCGTTCCCAAACTGACCTGATCCAGAATACTTACCACCAGAAGCGAATGTAATTCTTGTTGTTTTAAACCCACTAATTGAGCCCACTGAGACTCCATCAAAATGAGTTAATTCCCATGTACCTGCTATTTGAGCCTCGTAAGGATTAACGACAACTTCTTCTTTATCTTTACTACAAGAAATTGTAGTTCCAACCAAGGAAAAGCCAATGAGCAATGCAAAAAAATACTTTTTCATAAAAAATTTATATTTAAGCTAAAAACTCAAATATAAATAAAAACTTCAAAGAACGGCGAAACACGTTTTGTACGGCACAAACATATAAATTTATAACATATTATCCAAACGGATAATCAAATTAATTTTCTCAAAATATCCAAAGCCTCGTAATTCTTGATCTGATCAGGAACAACAGTTAAAACTTTCCACCCAAGTGCCTGAGCAAGATTAGATTTCTCATAGTCTCGCATTATACCTTTTCCGGAACTATGGCCGCTATTCCCTTTGGCCCATACACCACCATTTACCTCAATCCCGATTTTAAACTCTGGAATTGCGTAGTCAAATCGATATAGACGATCTACTGAAAAAAAGAATTCCGGCCAAACCTCCAGGGACAATTCTGTTTTGACTAAATTGATAAAAGGATCATGGTATTTTTCCTTATTCCTTATGTTTCGAATATCATCAGTCCAACCGGTGCGGACAATTTTGGATCTCGATTTCTTTTTCGGCAATGAAGATATAGCTTCCTTTGAACCTGGTGGGAAGTAAATGTCACCCACTCTAACAAAACCACGATTAGCTATATCCTTCAAAATGGACTTTCCCTGTCCGGATCTCCCCCACTTTCCCATATTATACACCCAATCCTTGATCCAACCTTTTGCCAATATCCCAAAGAGATACAGCTTCATTAGTGCCCATTGTCGGATTATTCGATCCACTAGACGATCCTGATTTATTGACTTCGGGACCTATAGAGTTATACATAAGAAGATTTCTCCAAGTAACTCCCCATTTAATATCATGCTCAGTACCACCGTAATATTTCCAAGTATTAGAAATTAGGTCGTAGGCTGTTCCTCTCCCAGGATAGTTTTCTCCAGATCCTTCAGATCGATTAGCGATCCCGATATAGCGAAAAAAGTTTGTACGTCTAACCTCCGGTAGACTTCATTTACAGCTGTGTGCAATTCAGTTGGTGTGAAATGATAGTTTAATGCTTCAATAAGCCATTTTGGAGGATCAGTAGGTTTATTATGCAATCCAACAGCTAAGAACTCTATAAACAATGGAATGTTATTCTCAATCATTTTGTAGATTTCTACATCAGAAATTTCTTTCGCGCCTTGCAACCGGCTAATAATACCTAATATGCGGACAACGGTACCAGGATACAACTCCGAAAGATAGATCTTCTTTGAATAGAAACGAGGGATGATAAAAAGAAATGAAAGCAATTTGGTGTACCATGACTTACATTGCTTTTTTAATCTTACCTTTTTGATAAGTACTTTTTGGTCCGAAAGGGATTGGACCATATCTTGTTTTACTGAATTATTCATTTTGGGTTAGGATTAATAAAGCCCTACTAACCGCCTAACCTCCGGCTTTCAGGCTTATATTTTAAATTACCCCTCTGGAAGGGCTGGTGTTGCATCAACGAATTTATATCCCCATGGAGATACAGCATTTCCCGTTGCATCCACTGGAGTCGTCACATCCGCATTATAGCTAAGGGCCAAGAATCCATTCTTAGTGATCGCATTTACAAAGCCTGCAGATCCTGCTAACGCCGGTGCGGTGAAGACCATCTTTTTACCTTCGAAAGGCTTAGACGTTAGGCGAACTGCTAAATAGTAGATTTGCTCACTATCCGCAGGCGCTTTGAATTCGGTCGCGTCGGTTGTTACCTCTCCTTTGAATAAAAGGTTTGCTGCATCAATCTTTAATTCCAATGAATTGAAAGCGATTGTTGCAGGATCTGTTTCACCAGGAATGACCCAACGCACGCCTGCTTTGTCTTCAACTCGAACACGGGTTTTATTTAATGGTGGAATAGTGAGGTTCACACTCCCCATTTCAATATCGCGGACATTTACCCAACCAGTTGTTGGCATAGCGCCATTCGCTGCCATAACTGCCAGTTCAAGACTTTCGACACCTGTTACTGCTGCCATATTATTTTGATTTGTGGCCAAAGGCCGTTAATTATTCAATTATTTGTCTCTACGTAAATAGAAATATCTGATCACGATATTGTAGAACCAGTTTTTACCATCCGGGATAACCTCTCCTGTAGTTTCAACTTCGATGAAAAAATCATGTCCCCTGAAACCATCCAGCACCTCAATAAGAAACTTTCCTATTTCCTCCAACCTAGCGATATCTGGCTGCCCGTTATCAACCGTATTCGGAACACCAGCAGGAATAGCCGGTAAGTTGGGAATATGAAGATTGACATTGATTATGTTTTCAGTGATCTGAGTTGCGGATGGTACAATACAATTTATTACGATATCTTCCTTCTTGGAATTCAGAATACGTAGGATCAATCGGATTTCGCCTGTAAGTCCAGTATTACCTGATACATCAGCAAGCTCTAAAGCTTCTTTGACATCCTCCATCGAACCGATTGCCGTTTTAATTGCTTTATCCATTACTCAATAGTTCCAATTTCATTAAAAGCCTCTTTCAATATGGAGTTAAGGTTTGTCGTAGCGCTCAGCAACACATCATATCCTTTACCCTGCACCCAGCTCGCATAATCCATTCCCGACATTAGAACCACTCCCCAGCCACTCGATTCCCTTAGCTCAGCCAGAGCGAGGGAAAGCCCTTCTTTTAGTCCTGTAACCTTGTCAGTTCCCTTATCACTTTCCCTAAAATCACGATGAACGACTTGACCGTTATGGTAAATAATGAATCCAGTGGAGCTGTTTAGATTTCCAGTATGATCTTGATAAGGTACACCTTCCATCTTCTTACGGACTTTTTCAACTCCCACACTTAGGACCTTAATAAGATGTTTTAAAGTTTCAGCATCAATCTCCTTCTGTATCTCTTTCGCTAAAACATTCATATCAGTGACAATCTCCAATCCTATCTTCATCCTAAATCCTCCCGAAGCAATGTAACTGCCCAATATGAAACTCCATTAATTCCTGCTGACTTACGAACTGGCATCCTGATAGATCAAAAGCATCAATCAATGTTGCGGTTGGTATAGGCTCTGTCCCTTCAGGGAATGCTATATCATACTGAAACAAGATCTTGTTACCATCCTGACCAATAAAATAACGACCGCCATAGCTAGGCTTAAAACGGCATTTGACCTCATTGGTAATTCCACCAAGATCATTGTATTTCAAAGTATCGGGATATTGTTCAAAATCTACCATAGGTCCGAAGTACTTTCAATCACAGGTTCATTATCTAGTTCATTGGGAACATCCCAACGTTTAAGCAGAATAGAGCGAAGCTTTAACCAATCATCAACGTCGTTCTGAGTAACTTGAAAATCAAGTTCCTTGATCGACTTGCGGCTCGTACAAATCCAAAAAAGAAGCCCTGCAAGAGCTAAATCCATCTTCTTACTATTTTCCTCGGTAGTAGGATCAAAATCGTGTTCAGGATCTAATCCTGCTTTTATCAATTGAGTTGATAATACTCCGTCCGGGACCTTTTGACCGAACTCAAACTGCAGGGCTTCTTTGTTATTCATGATCAGATATTATCTATGATTTTTTTACTAAACCGCGATCGATAAGATTTGCCAAACGGTCCTCATCGAAATGAGAAACATCAGCACCCCGATCATAAACCTCACCATCATCTTTCTTCGTGTTGCCACGGAAAGGATCGATAACTACGAATTTTGGCTCCGATTTCTCAGCTTTACCTTTACCCTTCTTAGCAATATCTTCTTTGAGTTTCTTGATTTCAGCTTCCAAAGCGGTGATCTTTTCATCCTTCTTAGCAGATTCGGCTTTTAATTCACCATTCTCCTTTTGGAGATCTTCGATCAGTTTAGCATTTTGGTTGTCCGACGGTTGCTCTCCGCCTTGAGCTCCTCCTACTTTAGGAGAAGCGGCTGGAGCATTTGCCCCAGCACCCTCAACTTTAGTTCCTTCAGCCGACATATTATCCACCTGGTAAAATAGTTTTTAGAATGAAAATTGATTTTGCATTGTTCAATACTGGCGTACAGTAAGCGGTTCCTTTTGTCACCACAGTGATAGGATCTTCAATACCCCAAGTTTTGATCAATACAATACCCGATTTCGTTTTTGTCGCAACACCTGCTTCTACATACTCATCAGCAGAAGTCGTATGTTGTGTATTTCCAAGCTGCTCAGTAACCGAGAAAGTTACGTTTCCTGACGCCCAGCCCGTGACAACAGTTTGTGTCCCATTTTTAGACTCTTGAACCATCTCTGATTTCCAGATTTTAAAGATTGGCAAACCTTTAGAACGCAACGCTCTATTGATTTCCTCCAATCCAGGCTCTTGCTGTAATCCCAAAGCATTTGCAACATAAGTCGCTGTAAACTTTTGAATACCGGCATTCTGAGCAACTAAATCAACGGTTGATTCTTCACACCATGCAAACTGAGGGACAGGCAAGTTGGCTAATTTAGCCATTGCCTTAACCTTCCTAAGGTCGCCGACAATATCAGCTGTAGGATCAGTCCAGTTTTTCGTAGCGTTAACAAAGTTGGTTGAAGGGATACCGAAATCAACATCGGTAGTCGTTTGGATCCCCTGTTCATTGTTAACTTGAGTAAGACTGTATTTACCCGTTGATGCAATCTGTTTCGCTAACCACTCATTACGAGCTTCAACCAGATTAACAGCAAAAACTTGATCTTCATAATGCCAGTCCAACACACGTTTTGCTGCTTCTCTTCGTGTAGGTCCTGCGGGCAAACGACGAACTGCATCTTCAAGTTCTCTCAATGTATTAAAATCTGTTTCGACTTTGTCTCTCGCCCCTTCAATCTTTGGCATATCACCACTAATTGTTGTTGGGAGATTACGTCCGAAACGCGGTGATGCACTATTGAAGTCAACGACAGCACCCATTACCTTAGCGCCGAATTGAGCTTCAATAGCCGACCATTTTAACGTTGGCTGGTACTGAAGAGGAAATGCCGTCTGGTATTGAAGAGTGTCAAAGGGAAAGGTTGAAATGTATGCTTGTGCATCCGCTTTCCTAAATTCCGGCACCAATTCTTGTACATTTATCATTTGATAAGATTATACTTTAATTAAACAAAAGTGATTCTTGGAAGAGCCTCAGCCAATTCAGCTGCAATTGCTTGCAATCCTGCTGATAGTGCTTTAATTCTTACTGTACCACTGATAACTACTCCATTTGCTAGGGTATTACCATCAGATACCTCTGATGCCCTATGCGTAAAACCCAATGGTTTAATAGGTCCATCGACTGCAGTCAATACTTTTCCAATACCGGTGGATGCCTCCCGACCAACCAAAGAGCCTTCTGGAACATATCCATCAGGGTAATCTGCTTTAGCTACGTCGAGTGTCATTCCACCAGGAAGAGTATCAATTACGTTCTCGAAAACGACCTTATTGAAACCTTGGGTACCTGATCTTTTTACTCCTTGTAATCCCATCTAAAAGATTATTGTGCGCCAACTTTTGCCTTAGCAGCAGCTTCGCGCTGGTTAATAATTTCTTGCATTGCAGGAGACACCTCGTCATCCTTCAATTTACCACCTCTGCCACTTAAAGACGGAGCATCCGCACCTAAACCAGCATCCGAAGCAGCCTGAATTTCATCAGCAACATCTTGTTCAATATTTGCTAAGTAATTATTGAATTCGTCATCGCTTTCTAATTTCAAAAGCTCGAAATCACGAAGAGTACGGGTTTTAAAACGATCAGGTGCTTTGTCTAATTTGGCTTCAAGTTGTTGGCGTCTAGTTTGGGCAACTGAGCCTTTTTGGATTGAGGAAATAGTGCTTGTAAGGGTTTCAATAACCTTATTTTGGTTTTCAACATAAGTATTGAACCATGAAGGTGCTTGATCACCTGTTTTACCTGCTGCTTTAGCAGCTTCTTCCGCTGCAGCCTTCTCTTCTGCTTCCTTTTTCGCCTTGGCTGCTTTTTCTGCATCTTCTTCCTCCCCTGCTTTGCTTTCCGCGTTGCGTTTAGCATCATCCAGCGAGGCCATTTCCTTGAAACTAAAAATCTGGTCTAGTTTGTCTATCTCACCGTCGATATCGTCTTCGTTAGTTACGATTGCATCTAACTTGTCCGCTAGTCCGTTGATTCTGACATTTGAAAGGTTTGCGGCACCCACAGCGGTTGCCTTAGCTTTCAATTTTGCGATAATCTTTGATTTAAGTGACATAATTTTGTGATTGTGAGTCAAGTCCGAGTAGCTATTTCGTGCCTGCCTCGTTTAAAACTTATAATCACAAAATTATATTAAGTTATCCGTTTAGATAACAAAAAACATGATGCAAACGTATAATTTGCATTATTTATCAAAATTTTATAAACCCTTGATTTCCGTTTTGAAAATTTAATATACTATGAATTTCCTCTCTTACCAACTCTATATCAAATTCATAATATCCCCTGTTTAAAGCTAGTAGTTCATTAATTTTTGATAACATTATACCTTGATTAAACCACATTTGAGGGTCAAAATTTAGTTCAAAAACTTTATCTTGGTAATCACTTTTTAAATCGATTTCTACATGATAATAGTCTGGCGGAAATTTCTTTTTTATATATTTCCTTCCCATACTAAATAGAATTTCAGAAATATCTCCTTTAATATTACTATAAATTGACATAAATGTATTTAAAGAAAATCGCGGCCACGTAACTATACCTTCTGTTCGCCAATTAAGAATTTGACCATTATGTTTATCGTTACTTAAATCCAACTTATGTAGATCCATTAATATATTGTCATCTATTTCTAACTCATCTTCTTCTTCGCTTAGGTTGTCAAGTTCAAATGCACTATGTATTTGTAAAAAAACTGGATTACTATCTTGAGCAATTTTGATTTTTCTAAAGAAAAGATGATCAACTCTTGTTTTAATTTCGTCGGAATTTCTTCCCATTTGAGAAATTGAATCTTCATAATAAGATATATACTCTCGTAAAAACTCTAATTCTATAATATTTCTAAAAGATACTGGATCAGTATCCGCATAAAGTTCAAGTGTATTAAAGTAGTATCTTAAGGAATTGTGATTGTAAATTTTTAATAAAATAGCTGATTGTTCATTTTTGGAATCCATAAAAATAAATTGTGATGCAAAATATTCTTGAAGAGACCTATGATTCCACTTATAGTAACTTCCGTCCTTTGAGAAAAGTGGTACTGATTTTAAAAGATCTTCTAAAAAATCTATCGGCTTAAAAGTACTAATATTGTAATATTTCTTAGCTTCAGATATCACAGATAAGATCTTATCTTTACTTTCGAATTCTACCTGTTGAGATTGAAAACAATCAAAACCTACATAACGAAGAATCCTATGAAAATCCTCAGTATCTAAATTTGACTTTTTTGGACGTGAATAAGCTCCTCCCTTTGTCAGATCATGAGCCTCGAAGTTTGCGTCATAAACTTGTCTATAAAATTGATTCTTTCTTATAGGAATTTTATTTTTATACTCGAAAGCACGATAAAGCAAAGAAGTTAAAAGAGGATTTTTCAAGAAATCTTTTAAACCAACAAATTGGGGTGATTTCAATTTTTTAATCAAAAGATCTGATACCTCATTTGATCTATCATATTTTTTAATCAATTTATATGATTCCTCTTCTTCCAATCCATTTATATAAAATTCCGCAAAGCCGCCAAATTCAACTAAACCAGGCTCAGGTCGCGATGTAAGGAAAAATCTATTTCCGTTGAAATAATCTTCAACAAATTTGTCTATAGCATTACTAACATTTGATTTTTGAGCATCAGTCACTTCATCGTATCCATCAAAGAAAAAAAGAAATCCACCATTTTCAAAATGATAATTCACCGCTAGGGCATCTGAACTATCTTCTTTCAATTTAAGTTCTTTGAGGATGTAAGAAAACAAAGATTCTGCTCCTTTTAATCGTCTCAATTCAATAAGAAACGGAATTCCTAAATTCTGATAGATAGATGAAAAATACAACTTTTTCAAAATTGTTGATTTACCCATACCTGCTGTATCAGTAATCAATACTGATGAATGATTTTTATATAAATCATCTGGATAACAATCTATACAGAAAGTTTCTTTCTCGGAAGCTATTGTCAAAGGCACATAAATTTCGTCCAATAGAACACGTCGATTACCTAAAACTATTGTATTTATTATCAATAACTTAGTCATCCTCTTACGAACGTAAGACTGAAGAACTAGATTTATATCCTTTTCTATATTATGTTTTTTTTTAAAAACCTCATCTAAAGTTTTCCCCACTAGAACTTCAGCTATTTTTGCAAATAAGGCGGCTTTAATCTCTGTTTCACCAGTCATATAATTGAAATTAGTAATCAAATAAAGAAATAAAAACTTACAAATCGAAATTTTCCTTGCTTTAAAAATATGATTAGGCACCTACTTAATTTCCACTTCTTGTGAGTTCATCGCCTCCTCCTCGATCTGCTTAAGCTCTTCCTCTGCATTTTTGGTAAAAGGAGAATAACCAACAGCGGACTTCTGAGAAAGAACCTTAGCGCCCCCGGCAGCCTTTTGGAGCAATCCAATAGTCTCAGCGTCATCATTGATGCGGTAGATAGGAATGTCATAGGTGATCGACAATGATTGTTCAGCCTTAACAAGCGAAGTATCAATAGCAGCCGCAAATGCTTTATTCAAATTGATATCGCGTTGAGTACACTGACCATATTCACCATCAATCTCATCTTGAGCAGCTAAATGTGGATCCATGAAAACCCGATCATAAGCCACACCGGACTGAGCCCCAATGCCTTTCAGATCTTCCATTGCCATTTGCGGAGTTTGGGTACATGTAAAGATGAATTTAACAAGAGTATCAATCTCAAGCTTTACCGCTTCGGTAGCCTGTTCCCAGGTTACATACTTAGCATCACCATTATCGCCTGTAATTTGTAGACTCTTACCTTGCTCCCCTTTTTCAAGGACCTTAGCTCCTACTTTACCAAGCATTACAAATACTGGTGAAGCATGATAATCGTTGGTGTCACCAAAATTGGAAAGAAGCGTTTCAAGTCGAGAAATAGATTTCTGAACATCTGCCCAGGGTGGTTCTGGTTTAGAGTAATAGACAACAGGAATCTTTTTGTATGTATGAGCAATTGAATTTTCGAGAATCCATCCAGCATCATTATCCGCTTGTTCGCCGGTACGGGCTTGACGAAAATTTAGAATGAATGAGTCCGAATAGATGTCTAGGCGTTTGTCTTTTTGCTTTGCTTTTTGGGCCAGTTCAGTTGTATCAGTAATACCTGAAAGTTCGGAAAGGCCAAGAGGCGATTCATAAGCCACACCGAAATAAACCATATTTCCAAGATCATCAAATACTGGTAGCAGACTATAACCAAGTTGCGGAGACAGGATCTTACACCGCATTCTGAAGTTTCCTTTCGCGCCAATGGCTTTCCAATATTCTGGATCTACCGGTTCAGAATACCAAAGCTTTGCGACCTGCAATTCACTGAGAAGCCGACGTGCCACCTCTTTTTCTAAAAATTGCAGCTTATTATCTTCCCGAATCTTTTGAACCATAGCCAATAATCGCTTTTCTTGATCATCGACTGGATTCGCTTCAAGCTGCATCTTTCCAACGTTCATGAAGGACACACGACGTTTAACGATCAACTTTTGCAGAGGAATACCAATGCGGTTAACTTCGATACGTTCAGTTTTATATTGAGGTTGTCCATTTTTTAGAATAGGATTCCCGTCACCATCCTTGACAACTCGCTTTACCCTTTTCTTAGGACGAATATTTTCATCGAATATTTCATGCTGAGTAACATCATACTCTGCAGCTGCTCTGTCATAGACTGGAGCTAAACTTGTACCAATAGCATCCACCAAAGCTGGAAGAACAGCAGGTTGAATAGATACGGTTGTGCTTTTTTCTTTTGCCATTTTAGTATTGTTAATGGTTAGTTTTAAAATAAATCGAAGATTTCATCATCGGTATCAATACCATCTGTGAGCCTTCTAAAAATGTATCTTATCGCGTCAATAGCGTGATTAAATTTATCAATAGGTATACCAGCCTTTTTATCATTCCAAATGTAATTCCTCAATTCTTTTTTGATATTCGTCGATCGAGGAGTTACCACAATTGTATAATTACCTATAGCAGTGATCCCGGCAACAACTGACCCTGGTCCCTTCTCGCATTCAACGATATTGAGCCCTGCCTCCTGTAGATCAAGAATTAATCGTCCCTCTTGACTGTCACCTACGATCAAATCATCTGGGCCAATTAATCGAGATTTGTTTATTTGATAAATAGCATCTGTTGACAACTGTTGAGTTTCATAATATTCTTCATCAACATAGATTCGTTTAAGTCTGTTATCTACAGCAACACGGATCAAAGTTGTTGGATCGACACTAAAACCATAATCCTGTCCATAACCGTATGGTAAGCTTAAATCAAATTCACCTTCCATCCAATCAGTAATGATCACACCGTCGCGAACATCTGCCCACCGGCCAATAATCACATAAGCATATTTAGTTCTCTGAAATGCCTTATCAAATTCCTTTTGAAACTTTTCCTCATCACCTTCAAACCCCTTTCCAATTAGTTCCGCGCGAGCATCACGAGAAGCCTGGGCTATACTTTTTTGTTTGATGCTTTCGATTTCATCTAAGAACTTCTGATCGACATTTTTAACGTTATCTAGGTAACTTGTATGAATATGAAGTACGTCGGGATGGGTACTGATCTGAACATCAACACCGTCAATTCTTTCAATTCGATGTGTATGTTCAATATACTTTTTGTAGATAAAATGATCCGCATTTGTAGGGTTCATCACAAGAATCACCCTGTTCTGAACTCCCTTTTTACGAATTGATAATCTTAGCTTATCAAAGTCATCTTCACTCTCCCACTCTTCCATCTCATCACCGATGAATGTGGTTAATCCTTGTATCGATTTTAGGTTGGCGGTTTGGTTACCAGATGAAGTTTTGATAGGACGGAACATAATTCCAGATCCTGAGAACTTGTTCAAAATTTCAGTTTGAGTAACTTTGAAATGATTTACGGCTCCATCCAGTTGTATTTTTTCGAGGAATTCAGGAATTACGGAAATAGCTGCAGCAGCCATCGTATAGCGGCTGAACAACATCTTATGATTTTGTTCAAAAGACAGCCTTTCAACGAACGTAGAAACATTAAAGGACTTTCCAGATCCCCGACCACCCGTAACGAGTATGATCGATTTATCCTTATTTTCGTACAATGGACGGTATGGCCGCTGGACTTTTATCATTACCCTTCATCAATTCCCTCATTATTATCTTCCAACCACTTATCGATCGAAACGCTACCATTCATATTCAAATCCAATGTATCTTTGAAAAGAGCATTAACCCTAGCAAGGTTGGCCAATTGAGTATCTACAGAACAAAATTCAATAGCAGGACCATCCTTTGTCATTTTGTAAGATTTAATGATTCCAGACTCTTTATCCTTGGCCAGTGCGACCATATCAAATTCAGTACTTTCAACCAAGATTGGATCGCCCTTTCTCTCCCTAAAAGCCCCCGGATTGCGTTTCAATTCAAGTTTTAATCGAATAATATTTCTTCTTCTCTTCTCTTGGGATTGCTCATATTTTTCAGTCTCCTCTTTGCCCATCGTAATCAACGAAGCGTACTCCGATTCAAATTCAATTTCCTCTTCTATCTCTTTAATGATTGTTCCGAGAGGTACTTTAATCATCGGGTAGTCAGGCACCAAAACAACTTTTAAATACTTGTTTACGTTAGACTTAGCTATTGTTGAAATAATACTTTTAGTCTCATCTGCGCCCAAATGCTTCTCCTGAAGAAGACGTTGAATTTCGGATTTCAATTCAGGTTTTCTCAGGTTTTCTGAACCAACAGAATAAGCTGTTTTTTCGCTGTATCCTGCTCGCACAGCTGCTTGAGTGGCGTTTAAGTCTTTGACATACTCTTTGCAGAATTCCTTTTGCTTTGCGGTAAGCTTTACCTCTAAACCATCACTCATGAGCTCCTCCCTTCGACTACTTGGTCAACTATGTGTTTAAACACCTTATCAACTTCATACAGTTCACGGGCAACTTTAATCCGGTAAGATGATTGCTGATGACGTTTCAAACAAAGCTTTTCTTGAATAATCTGGGCAACTCCATACTCGGACTTTTCCGAAAGCAGAATAGCTTTAGGGGAAAATAAGAGAAGAATTGCAGCAGTGAAAACAAGTTCAGAATTGGCTTTCTTGGTTGATGGCTGGATATCTTGGAAGATTTGATCGACGACTGATAGATCAAGTGACCTGGGCTCTAACGCCTTTCGGTACCCTTCAAAATCAATCTCAGGATTATTCTTCATAACCAATTTCAAAACCATCTTATCCATGGAAACAAAACTATAAACTTATTTTTATTTATCCAAATGTATAAGTTTTGAAAAATCAAAAAGGCCCATCATCGGGTAACATCGGACTATCCCAATTTGCGAACTTTGACATATCGTTACTTGGAAGCGGATCTGGTTTATCGACAAAAGAGAAATCGGTAATCATTCCACTTGGCTGAAAATCGTCTTCAAGCTCTTTGAAATTAGTTGTCCGGCCGACAAAACCCATTTCGCAAGTGGTAACCGATCCATTACGATTCTTGGCGATAATGAATTCAGCAATACCGGCAGTAGATCTTCCTTCCTCATCTTCCGTGATTCCGTAGTATTCGGGACGGTACAAGAAGCCAACTATATCAGCGTCTTGCTCAATCGATCCTGATTCCCGTAAATCTGAAAGCATAGGACGTTTGCTGTTTCCTGGTCGTGATTCTACTGCGCGGCTAAGCTGCGAAAGAGCCAAAACGGGAATATTCAATTCTTTTGCAAGAATCTTGAGGCCGCGGGATATTGTGCTGATTTCATCCAACCGAGATTTCCCGGGAACAGAGATAAGTTGCAAATAATCGATCACAATCATTTCAACTCCATACAACCGCTTCATCCTTTTCGCTTTGGCAGATAACTCGACCAAGGTTAACCCTGGGGTATCATCCCAATGAATTGGCAAAGATTTCAGCTGATCCTTTCTCGAATGAAGCTTGTGCCACTCATGGTCTGCAAGATTTAATTTTTTGATTTTAGTCAAATCAATTTCCGTCTCAAAGGATATCATCCGTTCTAGCAATTGGCTTTTCGACATCTCCAAAGAAAATATTGCCACCGGTTTCCCCGACTTTGCTGCGTTTACTGCTTGCTTCAGGACGAAAGCCGTTTTTCCCATAGCCGGCCTAGCCGCGATGATTATCAAATCTGAACATTGCCAGCCGCCAGTAGCCTCATTGATATTCTGAAAACCGGTATTTACCCCTGTCACATCTTGAATTCCCAAATCAGCTTTCCTAATCATCTCGGAGAATAATTCCTCTAAAGCATCAGCCTGCTTTACCTCTTTTTTTGTCGCCACATGATTTACCAAATCGTCTCGCTTGGTCTCATAGCTCGAAAGGATATCAAAAATATCATTCGTTTCATCATAGCACTTGTCAATCGTATCATGAGAAACTTTGATAAGTTCTCGTTGCATGAATTTTTGTGCAATAATTCGCGAGTGATATTCCATGTTCACCGAAGAGACAACGCGATCTGTAAGCCCTGTAAGGAAATAAATACCTCCTACTCTGTCGAAATTACCATCCTTGCGAAGTTTAGCCATTAGCGTCATCAAATCCAATGGACTTCCCGAAACAGAAATTTCCTGACATGCTTTGAAAATGATCTGATGTGATTCTCGATAGAACATTTCAGGTCTCAGAATATCGGCGATGAACATGAAAGCATTTGTTTCACTGATGCATGCACCCAATATGGCTTCTTCCAAGTCCACTGCTTGCGGTGGTAATTTTCCTTCAATTTTGCTTTTCATTTCAATCCGTGTTTCTGTTTTTGATAATCAGTGAACTTCGTCGTATCCCTCCACCCGTTGTTTAACCATATCCATTTCCCTGAATTATCCGGAGGATTAGAAGAATCAGTCAACGTCGCTGTTGAATGGACTAAATGAGATCCTGTTCCCGTGTTAGGATACTTCTTCGCATACCAGGAGAAGAAATGCTTTTTGAATTCAGATCTGTCCGTATGGAATTTATCGATTGCTTTTTGGAAAGTAAAGAACTCCTCAATTCGATTCTTGACATCCTTTGGATCTGGAACCTTTGCAACTGCTCCGATATCCATCAAAGAATTTTCATCATTGATGATCGAATCTTTTACCTCCTCCATCGAATCAAATCCTTTTTTGAAAACAGGAAGCGGAGCAGAAGAAGGAGAAGAATTTTCTTCTTTATCTATTTCTTCTTTTATTTCTTTTTCTTTCCTTTCCTTTATAGCATTGCTGTTGCTTTGCATTGGTAATGCGTTCGCATATTTTTTGGATGCGTTCGCATTAGAATCGGGCTTATTCCATCTTTTAAGGGCGCTTTCCTTTGCCTTCTCCGACTTAGCATTTCTCTGATTCATCCTCCTTAAAACTGATTCAGACCAGAACCTCTGACCATCATTTTCAAATAATCCGAAGTCATTTATCAAACTGTTAATGCACTCTTCGCTTGTTCGCAATGCGAACGCATAGCTATCGCAATCCGAAAGCATAAGGTACCCACCTTGTTCGTATAACATTTCAATTAGGTCCCAGTATACACCCTTACCCTCCTGCTTTAATTTCATTAATACTTTGACCAATTTGGGATCGTTCCTAGACCCATAGTCATGGCTGAAATAGAATGATTCTTTTGCCATTATTATCTCCTTCTCAAAACTGTGCGTTGCATAAAATAAAACCCTCTCTTTGCCTTATCAAACTCAAGGGTAAGGAATAGACCAATCGTCATAAATATGATCGCTATACCCATTAAAAATAGGCCTATCAAAAAAACAGGAAGATATAGGATCGCTCCGATTTTAATAAACTTTTCCATAACTAATCAAAATATTTACCGCTCTTGATTAATTTCTCATCCTTCAAATAATCGAAGAATGTCCCGCCATACCATTCTGAAGCTTCCAAATAATCACGATATCTTTGTTTTGAACGCCATTTTTTCTTTTTGAATTTTGACAAGTCAGTTCGTGATTCTAAATAGGTAATTCCATTGGTCGGATGACATGGGTAGGTGTTATCAGTGTCGTCATGGAAAACCACACCGATATATTTTCCCATATCTTTTGAGATCGTTCCTTTACGGTTGCCATGCAATATGTCCTTTCCGATTTGGGCATTTAGGCCATAGTGGTTATTGATCCATTGTAGAGGTTTTTGGCTATACATTTCCGTTGGTCTCCTTTCCTTCGATCCATTTTTGTTTGAATAATTTTAAGGCTTCTTGGTATTTTAAGCCATCACTTTTGAAGCCGACTACTACCTCGAAGTTCTCGAATACGTCGTGTGAAAAACAGTTGTGATCGTACCCTTCGAAATATGAATCATATTCTTTGCTATAAACCTTTGAAATATCCTCACATACCAAATGCATTTTAAAAGCATAGGCATGACCATCAACACAGAATTGACGTTTATATTTTTCCCCAACTTGGATATGCTGGCCGCATAGGTCGCATAAATGCTTTTTCTTAGCGGTGAATGTGTTTTCTGAAATTAGTGTAGCACTCATGAGTTCGACTCCTTTCCGTCAAATTCCCAGAACGATAATTTCCCCTTAACATTCAAAATAGGCTCGTCAAACAATACTGGATTGGCTAATACCCAGTTGTAAATAACCTTAGGATCGCTCGGCCAGCCTCTTGAATGTTCCGCCCAAATACTACCATGGTTGA
>NZ_DFPI01000005.1:0-6670 GCF_002377215.1 Sphingobacterium sp. UBA3519 | reverse complement strand
CGTTATTGTATTCGATTCCACCCACATAATCCCTGGTCGTGGTAATAATATTCGGCGACGTTCCGATCTTCGACAGCTTCTGAAGCTTAACCCCGGCTGCATTGTACAGGAATGCCACATCTGTACCTGCTTTTTTGGCGGTCTGCGGTAAGTTAAGGTAATTGTAGGTAATAGCCATGCCCATTCGGTCCGTTTTGGCATTACCATTGGCATCATAGGTATAATTACCGGATAAGCCACCGCTCAGGCTCATGAGTTTGTTGCCGGTATAGGTATAGGTCGTAACAGCTAGGGCATCGCGCTTCAGGGTCTTGATATTGCCCATGCCAAGGTCATCGTAAGTAATCACTTCCGCGATACTTGCTGTCCCTGTCTGGCCATTTGTTCCACTGGTCAACCTGTTCAGCTTGTCATATTGATAGCTAAAGGTATTAGGTAAGGTTGCATCATCTCCCCACAGCTGCTGGCTGATATTACCGTTCCACTGTGGATTTGTACCGTCCTGGTATTTCAGCTGCTGACTAAATTTGGGTGAACTGCTCTTGGATAACCAGCCGCGCTCATTGTAGGTATATGTGGTGGTATTGACAAAGTCACTCTCAAGACTCGTCTTGCCCACCGCTTTACTTTTCAGCTGACCGATCTCATTGTAGCTATTGGAAGCCAGAGTTACCTCGCCCTGCGATCCGATCCGTTCCTTTGTTGAAACCAATCTGCCCACGTGGTCATATTCATTCGTAGTAATAATGGTTGTCGCACCTCCCGTTGCCGGTGTATGTACCCGTGTACTAGTAAGCAGTTCTCCCGGAAAACTGTAGGTATTGGTCACATAGTCTGTACCATCTAGATGGTTCTTTGAAGCCGTCTGAATCACCCTGCCATAGTCATCGTAATGCATCACTGTCAGCAGTGGCAATGTCCCGTCGGTCCGGTAGATCTTCGCACCGGTCTGAAGCGATTTGATATTGGTACTCTTTGTGATTCCATTAGCAGCAAGCGTCGCAGCCCCGCTGAATGCATAATCATCGTAATAATTGACAATAAGCGGGGTAATGGTGATACCTGTACCTACCAACGGAAAGGTAGTTGCCGGCGCCGGATAGTCTGCTCCCGAACGGGTCTCCCATAACGGGCCCGTAGCAGCATCTACAAGCGCTGCCACTTCAGTTCGGGTTACTTTTGCCGTATTGGTATAGAGTCCGCTTGAAGTGATGCGCCCAAAAGCATCGTATCTGCTGTAATTCCATTCCTTACGTGCCCGTTGCTCAGCATCCTGGGTAAGCACAACCTGATCATTCTTATTGTACACCAGATACTCCCAGCCTTTACCCGGGATTTTCTTCTCGACCAGCCGGCGACGCTCGTCGTACTTGTAGGCATAGATATAGTTGTCAAAATTGGCAAATGTTGGATCCGCTGACAGCTCACTGAAACTCGATCCTGTCACTGCCGGAGGAAGCACATAACGTAGGTCCCCAAAATCATCATAGACATAATAGGTATTGAGCGCCTTGCTTTCGTTCTCCCACACACGTTTGAGCACCACACGGCCCTCTAAATCTTTGTACTCGTCTACAGATCCACTTCGATCGGTTGTATTTACTGAATTTTCATCCCGCATGGTCGTGCGGTAAAGCTTCCTTGCATCATAGTTCTTTATGCTACTTGCACCACTGGCCGTCAATACCCATAATGCAACCGCATCAGCGCCTGAAGCTGCATTAGCTCCATAGCTTGTTTTTACGGTATGACCGGTACCCTCAGCTGGCGATGGTTGCCAGGCTGTCCCAGGAGCTCCCTGTTCCATTACACGGTTTAGCGGACTATTCTCAAAGACCGTAACCGCATATGGACTCGCTGTCTTTACTACGGCCGCATCCCAGCCTACCCCATCTTTGTAAAAGTCCGCCTGCAACGCTTTTGCTCCAGTTCGGAGACTACCGTTTCCTAACTTCTCTGCATAAGGCAAATATTTGGTATTTTCTCTTCCAAATCCATCGTACTCGATGTGTTGCACGATATCATTAAATGCCGGACTCGCCATCAACTCTACATTCTGACTCGGTCTTCCCAACCCATCAAAGTATTGGATCGTCTGGTTCTCCTGATCAATCGTCCGCATATTGGGCAACTGATTAAGTTTCACTGCATTCCTAAAGGTTCTTGTAAGAATATAGTTTTGTCCCACTGTTGGCGTGCTGACGATATGCTGGAAACCGCCAACACTGATCGTCACTGTCTTACCTGCCTGAACTGGAATATGAAAGCCATTGGCAAGGGTAACACTTCTTGCTGCTTGAATATTTGTCTGATTACTATAAACAGATAGCGTTATATCGTCCCCTGAAATTTGTGCTTTGAGGGTACTTAATGTTATCAAAAATAACAAGGTTAAAAATCTCTTTTTCATTATCTTAGGAAGGCTATTACTTCAAATATTTTATTTTAATTCATGCAATATTCTGCGACTACAATTTGTTTGTTGCCGTTTTTAAGAAATTTAACGCTATAAAAATTGAGTTCAATGCTTCCCATTCCGATTTCTTGGCAGGCCGTTGCATTAGTATTAACTATACTCAACATACCATTGTATGGAGTACCTGTACCATCAACTTGTATGCGAACTCTCGAATATTCACCTTCGGGAATAGTAATGTATTCGCTGGAACCAGAATTTGTCGGAAATATGTCAAACTCTTGTGAAGACGATCCATTTTTATAAAAAGAAATTCGGCTTATATTTCCATTCCAATTAGTTAATTTCGAAATTTCAACATCCACATTAACTACTGGGATGATACAACTTCCATTCTGATTGGCATTATTCTGTCCATTTATTTTAATATCTGCCAAAGCTTTCTGATTGGCATCATCCAAGGATATTGTTGACATATACTTTCCTGCAGGAACAGTATATAAAATTGACTCTCCTTCCTGTCCAACAGTACAATTATTCTTTTGGAAAGTCTGACTTTGAACGGCATTTAAAAAAACACGACAGTCAATAAGATCACCTTGAATGCTATAACAAAATGTTTTTATAATGTTACCGTCAAAATCCATTATATATTCCAAACGCCCATAACTATCATAACTGTAAGTTTCCTCTTTTCCTCTAACATCAACCGTCTTGATTAATCCTATAAGTGGCCTGTATATGAATGCTGATACAAGCGCCTTACTAAGATTTGGATGACTTCGTAGATTATTAGCTACTTCCTTGATATATGCATCGCTTACTGTAATCTTATTTAATTCTAACAAAATCGATGATGCAGAAGATCCTAAAGCGTTAATGACCTCAGCATAGGTGCAGTTTTCCACTTTAATTACCGCGTGAGCACCCAAATAACCCCATAGATATGTGACATTCGGCGCATATTGTTGCTTGATCTCCAGCGGATTACCAAAAGCATCAAATTTAGTAACTGCGCTACTTTGTTTAACGATTGAATTTTTTAAAACTTGTTTTTCTTTCAATAGAACAAGGCCAGTTGTTATAGCAGTCTCATTTCCGAAAATATTTTTCTGCAAAGTCTTAGATTGTCCAATTATTTCCTCAATTTCAAGAGGCACATTCAACATATTTTTCTGAACCATCAATTGCGCAATAGAAGTCGAAAAATTCCATACGTAACGATATGTCGTCTTGATATTCGAAGACAAACTAGATATTTTATTCGAAGACATTACATAGGTAGGCCTTTCTATATCATAAGTAAAGGATGTTTCATCCGTAATCTTGCCATCCTGAGAATAAGTTGTCACTAGCTCTTTTTCTAGACGATAAAATCCAGGATAAATTGTATAATATCCTATGTTAAATTTCAATTCGTCTTTAGCAAATTCAGCGTATGCACCAGAAGATGAGGAATATCTTATAGGCCAAAAATCGGCGTTCGCTGGATATATAACATCAGTACCAGATCCATACGCACCTAAATTATTCGCAATGATTCGACGATCTATCAATAAATTTTTTACATTATAGTCTGAGTTCGATACGTAGTTGTATATATATTCTTTCTTTGATAGTGTATCATAAGAATTCGATGTTTTCTTGAAGATTATTTCCGAAGACAATTTTGGCCCACCTTGAAATAATGTATTAACACTTGAAGTATACCGTTTTTGAAAAAGCTTTGTGCTTTCCAATGGCGATACTGTATCGTCATTGAACTGAAAATTCCGAACCACTTTACCGCCTCCGGTATATTCAGTGACCTGGTCATACCAAAAAGATGACTGCCCAAAATCTAAAGCAGAATGATCTGACAAACTCTTCACAGACAAATTCCGACAAGAAAAAACTTTTGTCCATCCATCCCCACTATAATTATAGAAAAATTGAAATTTTTCGTCGATAAACGAATTCATAGTGGGCACCAATTTAATATTAGCTAAACCGTCTTCATTCTTACCGTATGCATATGTCTTCTCTATTTGCAATTTATTATCAATACCGTAAAACTGAATCTTTTTGACACGGAGTCCTCCACCAGACGTCGGGGTTATAGGTTGTTCAAAAAAACCCGAGTATGATTCTACAAAATTAAATCGATGTGGTTCGTAAGTATACATCGTGTAGCCACCTGTTGGATAGGTAATCCTTTCCAAAATAAGAGCCTTCATTTTGGCTGTATCCACAGATTTATCAGCCACTCCGACTCGCTGTCCTGCAAATTCATACGGTGAGGAATAATAGTTATAGTAATTATTGAACTTCTTAAGATTGACTTTCGGAATATGTGAGTTCTGCAATTTTCCGTTGAAGAATCCCCAATAATCTAAAGATGTAGAACCATTTGAAAACCTGTTCTTATTGTAGGAAAATGAATATTTTTGATTGTCAACTTTAATGCTCTGTAATAAGAGATGGTCCTGCGACTGATTTCTTTCGCCATAACTTAATAGAGCTTTATGAAGTATATCTCCATTTTTATTTTTGAGATTAATTTCGGTGACCAGAGGTTCATTGGTAGCAGAATAAATCAAATGTATTGTTCCCGTCGGACAATCTATTTTAGACAACATTTTAGCAACACCTGGAGCGTACTCGGCAATATTGATGACCCCTCCGAGATCGTCTACTGTAGGCTCTCCATTAAATCCGTCACCCCAATCCTGTAATTTCCAGTCAGACATAGAGACCGCCTGACTTATAGAAGGTTTACTACTGCTAATATTTTTTTCAATCCATTCAAACAAAATCTTTTGATTATTAGTTAGTTCAACTTCTCGAAGTAACCATGTAAGGGTAGACCCGTCGTATGACTCTTGAAAATTAACTCCAGTTTCTCCGTTTACATTGCCAAATCTATAGATTGTACCATCTTCCTCTATAACCTTCAAGCCTTGAATATTTTTATTTGCCACAATGACAAAAATCTGTAAAGAATTTCCAAAGGTTCTAGCCACAGGTGAACCATTTACCCAATCTATGTAAAAATTAACTGATCGATCAAGCAATTGAATTGTGAAAATGTCTTTCTGAGGATCAAAAAGGTCTTGATCGGAAAGCTGATAAGTTACATTATGTTGCCAATTAACAATCCCTTTTAATGGTTCATAATAATCACCATAATTCCCCGAACTTGTTGGAAATTTTGTTCCCCAGTTACTGTTATTGGGATCATAACTATTTTTAAAGGGATATTTTTCATCAGCTCTACCTAACAAATGTCTTGTAACACGCGGATTAATATTCAATCTCCAGCCATGCCCATATGGCAAAGGCGTATCCATTACATTGATACCACTTGTTTCATAATTAAGCTGAATCGGAATCTGCAATTTATAAACTGATAAACCAAATAAGTTGATCGGAATATTAACTGAGCCTGTGGAAAGGTTTGGCTGGTTATCGGTAAACAGACTAAATTTGCTTGCAACAGGATTTGGAGGAATATTTACAAAACTCTTTTCATTATTATGCTGTGCACTTACAAAGTGTGCGATAAAAAAACATATCATCAACAATAGTGATATTTTTGCTTTCATAAATTATTTTTTTATTAAATACAAGTATTGGTTTTTCTAATTCTAGATCAATATTAGAATCAAAAATCTTTTTATGTTTGATATTTATTAGAGACAGAAGTTACGTATAGGTTATTACTTTTCCTTTTTGAATTGTGATTGTTCCGCCTAGAACACGAACAAGATAGGATATTTCATCGTTTAATTTAGTCTTTTTCAGCAAAAACATATAGCGATAGTTTTTGGTTGTTAATAATAAAATAGGGATAATCAAATTCTCCATCACCTTTCTCATCGCCACTAGGAATTACTTTCCATAATATTACCTGTGTACCATAAGGCCCAATTTTCCATTCACGCTAGTTTTCAGACATTAGATCATTTTGTGCTAACTCAGTGATGCCACCTATCCCTATAACCGTCAGTTAGGTGTAACAACTTTTGTACTTTTCCTATCAAAGGAGAATATTAGTCCTGATTTTAAATTCTTCATGGCTATTAAATAAATATGTAAATCAATTGTTCTACTCGAACATCACTCAGGCTAATTACTTTTCACAAATTGGTATAGCTTTCGTTAAATCGTCGCAAATATAGTTATTTTTCTCCACCGCATTAAAAAAATATATCCACTACACCGACTAAAGTTAATTTTATGAAATAATCAAACATATGTGTCCTAAATAAATTT
>NZ_DFPI01000033.1:0-318190 GCF_002377215.1 Sphingobacterium sp. UBA3519 | reverse complement strand
ATACCCCCAGCAATTCGCATTAAAATGCCACCACCTTAAACAATTAAGGTTTTACTTGTTGAGAGTATAATAAACTCTCAGCGTTATGTATAAAGTGGCTATGTACAATACGATAAAAACACTTTTGGAACACGGCAAATCTTTGCGGGAGATCTCAAGGGAACTTGGGATGTGCCGCAAGACCGTTTCGCGTATCCAAAAAGCGCTGCTGAATGGAGATTCAGCTCCGAGGCAGCAGTCCCGTTCCAGTGGTCTTGAGGTATTTCATGAACAGATCGAGCATTATCTGGCCAGTGGACTTTCGGCACTGCTGATCCACCAGAAATTGATCCAGCAGCATGGGCTTACCCTGTCTTATTCGAGTGTCGCCCGTTACATTGGTAAATTCAAGCGGGCAGAATGTTTTGTTCCGCTGCACAGCCTTCCTGGTGAAGAGGCACAGGTCGACTTCGGCTACTTTGGTGAGTTCCGCAGGAATGGCCGTGGTGTTAAGGTCTGGGTGTTTAGTATGGTACTCAGCCATAGCAGGCAATCCTATTATAAGGTTGTTACCAGTCAACAGGTCCGGGAGTTCCTGGACTGCCACATCAGTGCTTTTGAATATTTTGGGGGTGTCCCAAAAATGGTCGAGCTGGACAACCTGCGCTCGGGTGTAACCAAGGTAGATCTCTACGAACCCACCCTACAGGCACAGTATGCGGAATTTCTCAGTTATTATCATTGTGCGGGTATTGCCTGCAGACCCCGCCGGCCAACAGACAAAGGTAAAGTAGAGTCTTCCATAAAATATGTCAGGAACAACTTTCTGAAAGCCTTTGAAAGCAAAAGCTATGAGGACCTGATCTGTGGTCTGCGCGTATGGAATGATGAAATATGCAATAAACGTGTCCACGGCACCACCAGGCGCAGGCCTCATGATATCTTTCTTGAATCGGAGAAAGCTGCGCTGCAGCCCCTGCCTTCCAGACGTTTCCAGATACAGGATGTCAGCCACCGCAGGGTAAACCGTATGGGACATGTCGCCTATAAGCAGAATTATTATTCGGTTCCGGCTGACTATATGGGCATGAATGTAAGGCTGGAGAGCACAAACGGTAAACGAAGATGCGAAAGTGTCAACAGCGTTGACACCATCACACACCCCTGATAAATTGTATGAAAAGTTTGTGTCAACAGTGTTGACACAAATACAATGGTCATCTCAATTACACATTCTTAGCAAAACCAAAACCGCAGAGGAAAGCCTCTTCTATCTTCTGCAGACTATTACTCAAAAATTGTCGGTAAGGGAATTGGAACGACAACTAAATACGGCAGCTTTTGAGCGCACGATGTTGTCAAATAAATTAATAGCTTCCACGACATCAGGATTGCCAAAAGACTTATTCCGTGATCCGTATATGTTTGAATTTTTAGATTTACCTGATGGGCATACGGAGAAGGACTTGGAAAAAGCAATAACACTTAATTTACAGCGATTTATATTGGAAGTCGGAAAGGGCTTCACGTACAAGGGGAATCAGTACCGCCTGCAAGTAGGCAATAAAGACTATTATACCGACTTATTATTTTACCATCGAGATTTACAGTGTTTAGTGCTGTTTGAATTAAAGATTGAGGATTTTGCGCCAGAATTTTTAGGTAAACTAAACTTCTATTTAGAAGCCTTGGACAGAGATGTGAAACGACCTCATGAGAAAGCAAGTATAGGAGTTTTGCTTTGCAAAGGAAAAGATAATGAAGTAGTAGAATATGCTATGGCACGCAATACAAGTCCATCTGTGATTGCCGACTACGAAACAAAATTGATAGATAAAAAAGTACTAGCGAAAAAATTGCATCAATTAGCACAACTCTTAGATAAACCGGAAGAAAAATGAATTATTCGATCGAACTGCAACAGGTTATTAATTCTCTAGAATTGAAAAAAGAGAATATTCTTTATTTGACCATTAAGAATGTCTATCTGGACGAGATGCGTGCAGGTACCAAAAATGTGGAATACAGGGATATATCTGATTTCTATCTCAAGCAACTGTACAAAAGAGACAAGGATGGTAATTATGCTACGCCCAAGCCGCTAACGCATATTTTATTGCAAGGCGGATACAATGCTGATAGTCCACGTATCCTGATTGAATTAAAAGGGTGGGTAATCGATAAAGCTGGATACCCCTTAGGACTGGACCCTACTGGCCATGAACTTTATTCGGAAACGATTAACCTGTTGTTGGGAAAGATTGTCTACGACTCGGCTCAGCATGGTGCTACGGTTGCAATTAACACAACATCTCAAGAAAAGAAAGTAAAAGAAAAAATAGAAATTCAACATCCCGAATATGTCAAGCCGATCAATCTGGTTAATGTAACCTATGCACAGACTGGGCAAAGCAAATCGACCAATGAATTGGGTATGCGTGAAATGCAAGCGAAAGCTTATGAGGCTCGCTCTGCTCAGTATATTTTACTGAAGGCGCCGCCCGCTTCAGGTAAATCTCGTGCTTTGATGTTTTTAGCATTGGATAAACTGATTAAACAGGGTATCAAAAAGGTAATCGTTGCTGTACCGGAGCGTTCAATAGGTAACTCTTTTGCTCCTACTGAATTGGCTAAACATGGATTTTACGCCAACTGGGAGCCTAACCAGCGATTTAATTTATGTACAGCCGGAAGCGATAAGAGCAAAGTAAAGGCTTTTCATCTTTTTTTGGAATCTGATGAGCGTATTCTGATCTGTACACATGCCACACTTCGTTTTGCTTTTGAAGGATTGAAGGAGACGGATTTTAACGATTGCATGTTGGCGATAGATGAGTTTCACCATGTTTCAGCCAACGGAGAAAATATTCTCGGCAATGTTTTGCGGAACATTATGTCTAAGTCCAGCGCACATATTGTAGCGATGACAGGCTCTTATTTCCGGGGGGATAGTGTTCCGATACTGTTGCCGGAAGATGAAGCTAAGTTTACGCCGGTTACCTACAATTATTACGATCAGCTGAATGGTTACGAATATCTTCGGTCATTGGGGATAGGGTATCATTTCTACCGAGGCCGCTATTACAAATATGATCCGGAAAAGGGAACGTCGGCATTAGAGGAAATATTGGATGAAAACCTTAAAACCATTATTCATATACCGAGCGTGAATTCAGCTGAATCCTCTAAAGAGAAGTTGGAAGAGGTTAATCATATTATCGACTGTATAGGGGATTTGGAATATCAGGATACGGAAACAGGTGTCTTGTATGTGAAAAGCAAACGGTCTGGTCAGATATTGAAGATAGCTGACCTCGTAAATGACAACCAAAAAGAACGGGATAAAATCGCGGCTTATTTGCGAGGCGTCAGCTCGCCGGATGATATCGATATGATTATTGCGCTAGGAATGGCTAAAGAAGGCTTCGACTGGCCTTATTGTCAACATGCCTTGACGATAGGCTATCGAGGATCATTGACAGAAATTATCCAGATCATTGGGCGCGCGACGCGTGACAGCAGCAACAAATCACACGCACAATTTACTAATTTGATTGCGCAACCGGACGCAGTTGATGACGATGTCAAATTGGCCGTCAACAACATGTTAAAAGCCATTACAGCTTCTTTGTTGATGGAACAGGTGTTAGCCCCCAACTTTAAGTTTAAGCCTATGGATGATGAGGATGAATTGGGCGATGATGAAAATACAATAAAAATTCGTGGCTTTAAGAAACCATCTTCACAACGAGCCAAGGATATTATAGAAAGTTACCTGAATAACCTCAAAGCTAGGATTTTGCAAGATGACACCATGTTGAAAGCGATGCCTGGGAATATAGAGCCGGAAGTGATCAACACGGTTATTATTCCGCGGATTATCCGGGAAGTTTATCCAGATTTGAGCACAGATGATGTAGAGGCGATAAGGCAACATGTTGTTGTGGATTCTGTTATAAAAAATGGTGAAGTTGAAGATCATGGCTCTAAGAAATTTATCCGGATGGCTGGATCGTTTGTCAATATAGATGATATTCATATTGATTTGATTGATACAATTAATCCTTTTCAAAAGGCTTTTGAAATCTTATCCAAGAGTGTGACGAAATCTGTTTTGAGATCCATTCAGGATGCCATTAATATTACCAGAATTGAAATGACAGAGGAGGAAGCGATCGCTTCATGGGATGCGATTAAGCGATGGAAATTGAATACAGGGAAGGCTCCTGATATCAATTCTTATGATCCCAAGGAGCAACGATTAGCCCAGGCTTTGTTATTTTTGCAGGACGCTAAACGGAAAAGGGCACAGCATGGCTAAGACATTAGATGATATTTTTGATGATGACGATTTTGGATTGTTAAATGCGAAGGAACCACATCATCATTATTTGAAAACAGATGAGGATCGTTTAATTGACTCTTTTGAAGAATTGAATATATTTTTCGAAAAAAACAACAGAGAGCCAGCCAGAACATCGATGTCAGAGTACGCATTGTTTGCTCGATTGAAAGAATGGCGGTCGAACCCAGCGAAAAGGAGTTTGTTAAAACCGTTTGACCGGTATAATTTATTGGGAGAAGAGGAAGTTGTTGAAGTCGAATCGATCGACGATATATTGGAAAATGATGATCTAGGCTTGCTTGATTTGGAAGGCGATAGCTCAATATTTGATTTTGTCCACACGCCAAAAAGTGGAAGTAGAGCGGATGCGGAGTATATTGCACAGCGTAAGGCATTGCCGGAAAAAGAATTTCAGCGATACGATCAGATGTTTAAACAGGTGCATCAGGAACTAAAACTAGGGAAACGACGTTTACTGCCATTTTCTGATGCTGAAAGAAATTTAAAAGAAGGGCATTTCTATCTTGTGGATGGTTTGCTTGCTTACTTAGAAGTTTCGGATGCTGAAAAGGTATTGAAAGAAAACCGATCAGGCGATCGGATGAGACTGGAGGGTAGGACGGTAACTATATTCGAAAATGGAACGATTAGTAATATGTTGTTCAGGTCTTTAGGCAAAGCTATTCAGAAGAATGGTAAGATGATCACCGATACGGATGAGAATCAGCAGAATCAATTGTTTCAGAATGCCAATATTGCCCAAGAAGAAGCATTGCAGTCAGGATGGATCTATGTACTGCGATCTAGATCATCCAATCCTGATATTAATGGCTTAAAAAACTTATATAAAGTTGGGTTTTCCAAGTTGCCGGTTAAAGAACGTATTAAAAACGCTAGCAAAGAAGCGACCTATCTGTTCGCTGATGTAGAAATAGTGGCTAGTTATAACTGTTACGGAATTGAGGTACAAGCTTTAGAAACTCTCTTACACCGTTTTTTCGGATCCGTATGTTAAATCTAGACATTTATGATCAGAGTGGAAATCGATTTGTTCCAAGAGAATGGTTTTGCGCTCCGATTGATATTATCGATGAAGCTATCGAACTTGTTCTGAATAACACTATTTTCAATTATAAGTATGATGACACACAGGAGAAAATTGTGTTAAAGTAAATTAAAGATTCAAATTATTACAAAAACTTTACGAATAAAGTTTAATCAGTTATGATAACCAAGATAAACCTAAACAAAGTAGCAATCTACAAACCTAACAGCTTTAATAACTGACAAAAAGATAAACCTAATATATGGTTTAAACGATACAGGAAAAAGTACGTTATCAAATTATTTACACCAACGAACAGACGACAGATTTAAAAATTGTTTGGTTGAAGGATTGGACGACGATCACGAAATACTCGTTTATAATCAAACTTTCATTCAGGAAAACTTTTTTGAAGCTGAAAACTTAAAAGGAATTTTCACACTTTCAAAAGAAAACAAAGAAGCAGTAACAAAGATTGAAAATGCTCTGAAAGAAATTAAAAAACTTGAGGAAGATAAAGTAATCAAAAATGCACAACTAGAAACGGAAAAATCTTCTATAAATCAAAAACAGGAGACCGCTAAAAATACGATTTGGAAATAAAAACTGATTACAGCGGTGGTGACAGGGTTCTTGAATTTTGTTTAGACGGTTACAAAGGTTCAAAAGATGTAAATCGTCAGCAAAAAGTGGACACGTTATTTTAAAATCATAAGGTGGAGTTGCTAACTTAGTCGGCAAATCAAGTTAAGAACAATAAAATATCTTAATTTTGAAATAATGATACTGCATGCAAACAGTATGAGCATTCCCAAATAGAGGATACATTAATTTCTTCTTATGAAGAGCTAAAAGGTAAAACGACAATTCAAAATTATGACTTCACTCCCAATTGGAGCAAAAGACAAAGCGTAAACGGTGGATATTATATTCTATTGTCATCAGACAATAATCGATTCTCAAAAACGTAAGATAGCACGATATATTCATTGGCAGATAAAACTTGGTTATTTGCTTTCAAAAATGATGACAAATGGGAATTTAAGGTTCTAACCGTATTTCCAGATGATATAAATGAGGTAAAAAGTGGCGGAGTGATTGTTTCAGAAGACTTGTTAACTGGAAAGACCTCGTTTGTAAATTATTTGAACAATAAACTAGTTTCAAGAAATGACATTGTAAAAATTTATGCATCTTCGAATAGTAAGCTTGCAAAAGAAAGGCTTAAGAATTGTCGAATGATGTGGTATCAAGTCTGTTTAGACGGTACTGATATATGTTCTTCAGGATGGAAAGAAGTTTGTAGTGATGATATTGTTGATCCAAGTTTTCCTGATTTTCCACCTTTTCCTGATGGATGCGACGGGTGTTCGAGCGGAGGTGGCGGCGGTGGTATCGGGGGAGGTAGCAACGGCGACGGTGGCACTAAACCACCCATTGATCCGAATCAGGACCAAGAAATCATAGATTCTCTACAGGGATATCCTTGTGCTCAATCTATTTTAGCAAATATCCCTAATTTAGAAAATGAAATCTCAAAATGGTTAAATTCTGTATTTAGTAACAATACCGCATTTAACATCACTTTCTCCGATGCTCCGCAATTTGTCGGAACTAAAATTGATGCAGAACACAGTTCTTTTGGTAGTGTAGGCGGTCAAACGCATAAAATAATTATCAACCCAGATGTCCTTAATAAATCTTCAAAAGAGTATATTGCAGCAACGATGTTTCACGAGGCGTTACACGGCTTTTTAAATTATGAACGCACAAGATTAATAACGGAAGGAAAGGGAGACCAATTTGGAATATTATATTCTGGCTGGACAGCAGTCAATGTGAATGGTCAACAAAGATTTGTAAACCAACATAACAGCTTTGGCACCCAGCTGGATAAGCTTGTACAGGCAATACAATCTTTTAATCCTAATTTGAGCAAATATGATGCATTGGCGCTAGCAAAAAATGGAATAGTAAATAATCTCGATGCAGTTGAGTCAAGTGTAAATTCGACTCATAGAGATGGCAAAGCAGGTACTAAATGCGACTAATTTTTAATTGAAAGAAACTAATTAACAAACAAAATGAACATTGCTATGCTTAAAACTAAGTGCCTTATAATTTGGTTGATCCTTATCTCCCTATTGTCCTTCAATAAAGGATTTAGTCAGACCAAATATTTCCTTTTTGAAGAAGATAGCAAAGAGTTTACAGCCTCATCCTTTAGGTTAAACACATATCCGCTATATAAGATTAAGCGTGAAGTACATCTTTTTAATGTAATGAGTAAGGTACAAACGTTTATTGGTAATAAGGGTATATATAATGGACAACATGATTATAATATCATGCTATTTTCCATTCTACCTGATTTAGACGGTTCAGAAGATTGGTATGAAATCAACCTTGATACTGTACACTCTTCGATGATGAACTTTAAAGATATGGAAGAGCTTCATAAAAAAAATACGTTATCGTACTTCAACCCCACTGTGAAGCAAACAACAAAGTATTTTAATGCGTATAAGGTAATTATAAAAAAAGGAGATACTTATTATGCACCAAAATATTGTTTGTTGCAGTTTTATGCAGTCCGCAATCGTCCGCAAGCTTTTACGAATGTCTATGGGACTATCAATACACAAGATTCGGCCTATAGTGTGCTTCAATTCGAAAAAATATTTAAAGGCGCTTATCCTAGTTTACAATTCCCTTTATATCGGATAGGTGAAGACCCGCTCTCCTTTTTAGATTGGTCCCGGGACAGAAGAGAATATCTATCCAAAAAAATTACCTTAGCACAGCATGCAACGGGATATCAGTTTTGGACCTATGTAGATTGGACACAACATGAGTATAATTATGATTTTGAGCGAGGAATTGATCGATTTGTATATGCTCCGGAAAAGGGAATCATCGGAGGCTCATTTGACTTCTATTTTTATTACCACAGAAAAAAGCTACCCATAAAATACACGGATTTTCTAAATAATATCAAGGAGGAAAAGGTGATGATCGCTGAATAATCTTAGGCTTAAAATAGTTCTTAAACTTGATCAACACTTGGTAAATAAGATCAGTATTATCAACGTCTGTAATAGCGCCGAAATATTTCACATCATATGATAGTTCCTAGCATGGCATCCTTTTCATGATAAGGCAATAATTGAGCATCGGCAGATTCCACTTTGCAATTCAATGAGATAAAATCACTCGAACCTCTCCTCAGCTTGAAAATAAAACCAGAATAGACACACATTAATTATTATTTTTGACGACATTACTCCTACTGCACCATGATGAGCTATCTGCATAAAGTTAAACCAGTCGATCAAAAATTCCACGAATGGGTGGACAACATCAACAAAACTGAAAGGATTGATAAATCAATAATTGCGTTCAATTTCGGCCTTTTCGAATCAAAAGAGGGTTAAAATTACTCACAGTGCCAACCACTATAAATTCAAAATATGCTAATTACAAAAGTCACTTTCGATACTAGCACTTATATTTGGTTCTTTTATCGGATTGATTATTTATTGCTTCTATGGTAGACATGGATATAATAGTGTATCAAATAATGAAAAGATTAAAAGAGGCTAAAACCTCTCGCTAATACACATTATTTATTTTTAATTAATAAACTATACAAATATATTATAATAACTGCAAAGAGATGAGTTTATTTATAACAAACGATTAATTTTACGGGAACCCATACCTAGTAAATTTCAATTGGGCTATGCCTGTAAATGATTATCTTTACATCGCTATGCTACAAGTAACCTGTGCAATTATAGAACATGCCGATAAAATATTGATTTGTCAGCGTTCCACTTCGATGAGATTACCTTTAAAATGGGAATTCCCCGGTGGAAAAATCGAACCAGGCGAATCAAAAGAGGACTGTCTTCGCAGAGAAATAAAAGAAGAAATCGATATTGATATAGAGATTAATAAAACACTTTCAACTGTTGAATATCATTATTCTGATTTTTCTATACAGCTGTACCCCTTCGTATGCAGTTTGTTAAATGGTGAAGTCAAAGCATTGGAACATGCGCAAGCCATATGGGTAGATGCGAATCAATTGAGAGACTACGACTGGGCAGAGGCTGATTTACCTATTGTGGATGAATATTTAACACAACGGTATCTCAGGAAGTGAAACCACTTCAATGCGATTATTGACCACGATAACCTTTTCAATAGCTCAACCAAAGTCGAGAGCTAGATCGGCTTATGTGGTGCCAATCCATATTTGGTATTCTTTCTATCAAAATGGGTAAAGGCGTTGAGGTAAGGAACCAGTTCAGCATTCATAAATGCAAAATAGGCAATCTTTTTAAAATTGAGCCAAATTAAGAGCGATGGAACCGAATCTCTAGGTTTGGATACAGCTTTTCCTTCGGATCAATCAGTACGCGCCAGGGTTCAAACCGGGTATCGCAAGTTTCTCTAATGATTTCGATATGTTCTTTGAATTCGGTCATACTATTAGGATTCTAGGCTATTTTAATTAACAAGCCTCCCTTATGACCGCTTAAGGAAGCTTTTTGGCTAGATGTCTGCCTTGGCTAAATGTTAACCGGATTTGGCCTTCGATCTAATATAGAGATAGTAAGTTTGATTCATTTTGAATCTACAATCATAAACTAAATAAAATAATGGAAGGACCGCTATTCCGTAACCCAAAAAAAATATTTATCTTAGCAATTAAGAATTACTGCTAAATAATAAAGAATTCCCTAACCTTGCCTCTTTAAACGCATCCTCACCAATATTAGCAATGAAATAAAAATACGGAGGGTTGATAAAACAGTAAATTTGTTTAACAGGCATGTTTGTAAAAGGAAGTTTAGCCTAATATTTAAAAATAGCTAACCTATTATGGAAATGAATACCGAAACGATCTTCATATCGATGCCCTTGCTTCCGTGCATAATCGTATATTTAATAATGATGTACGGCGGAATACGTGGACTGACAGGTGAAGACTTTGGATTGGAAAAATATCTAGAAAAATCCGGCAATGCGACTAAAAAAAATACCGTCCGAAAAAGGGGCTTATTTTTGTGTTTAGTTGTTAGCTCAATACTTTTCACAGTAACGGATATAGTGATATTGAATAATATTGGTTCACTACAAGATAGCCAACTGGCAAAGGTTCTGTTAGGGATTTCCTTAATTCCGCAATCTATTTTTACGCTAGCATACGGTATATACTACAATAAATCCCTTACTCAAATTATTTTACTTGGAATTGATTTAAAGACCATTAGGCCTTTAACTATAGTTGTAATGTTATGTTTCCATATAACAATTGTTCATGTAGCTTTTTTTCTTGGCGCTACGGGGTATCCAGATGGGCTAGAATATTAAGGGCGTTGCCTGTCATTAAAAATTTGAGCGAAAAGTTCACCCACTTTAGGTATAAAGAACCTACTGGAGATCTATTCCGCGGTACAGTGATTGTACCACTACCCGATCCGTATAAAGACCATGAGAATTTTTGGATTTGGTTTCACCCTTGTTTTCAAACAAGTCAGGATGTAGCAGACTTAAATGATCTTTACAAGTATCTGGATGGATATATATGGGCTAACTTACAATTAAGATTAGACTGCCCGGGGGTAAGAAAAGCAAAAAGCACCTTAGTAAACTAAGGTGCTAGTTATATGTGGCCTTCGATTAAAACAACGAAGTCTGTGCCGTATCACTCCCCAATGGTGGTAATCCTTCCCAGTCAAATTGCTCATAACGGTGTTTACCATCGGGGCGGTTTGGATATCCTCTCAAGGTATAAACTGGATAATGCTTCAACTTTTCATTGGGCATTTCAAATCGAAAAATCGGCGGCATATCTTCTTCGTTAATGTCCTCGATCCATTGACGCTCGAGGTCCTCCGGCAAGAACAAAGGCATACGATGTTTATTGGGCCCGTCATTATGGATATTGGCCATCACTTCATTGGCGGCGCGCGTGAGCATTCCAAAAGACCCTACACGTTCAACCACACCATCTTCATCCACTGTCTCATGCCACTGGTACAAACCTGGTAAATAGAATAGCTCTCTCCCCGCTTCGCCGATAAAATAAGGCACTTTCTTTTTCCAGCCCTTTACCGCACGATGCTCAAAGGTACCACTCACAGGGATAAGGCAACGTTGCTTGCGCAAGCGATACCAATAGGACTTTTTATCCTCCAGGATACGCTCGCTACGCACATTGATCATATTGCGCCTGCGATCGGCCTGCAGCTTGGGATCGTCAATATAGGTAGGCAATACCCCCCACTCCATCTCGGTCAGCGCCAGCTGGCTTGAGTCCTTGTCCTTATACAGGATCGGATATTTGGGAAAGGTAATGGCCTGCACGTTTTCCAGATAGTCATAGTTGTAATCCAATTGACGACGCTCGTCCCGCAATTGGGGAAAGGTCTTTTTGATAATCTCAATATCGGTATGGAGGCTAATATCCCAGCACATAATGGTATCCTTTTTTGTTTGGCTTTGATACGAATATACGCAATTTGTGCTTTAAATACGGATTGCCCTACGACAAGAAAATGGCTGCTTTTTGGTTCGGACCGGATCTGATTAGCGAAGGATCTCGATAGCAAATACTTTCTTTTGGGTCTGCCCATCGCTAATGGTAGCCACTACCCGACCATATTCTAGGGAGAATAAAATATCAATGGGATTCTTTCGCTGAAACCTGGTCTTGGTACGCAGGTAATTGACAATATTTTTCTCGTAGAGCTTGAGCATACGCTTATCCCAATTCTCCTCCTTGATACGATTGAGGAAGATCCGATAGCCTGATCCAGTCTCCAACAAGCTTTCGATCTTATCGGCATCCTGCGGCAACTGCAAGGCTCTTCCCTCCTTTGCTCCCAGTTGATGGGCATGCTGATCGGCGCTTTCCTTATCATCATAAGGCGTGAGCAGGAAGCCTGTCTTTTCCTTGACATCGGGCCACTCAAAGCGCTGCAGCACAAAGTCGGCATAGCCCGACTCGACGAGCTCGCGAAACGAACTTTTGGTGACTTGTTCAAAGGGATTATACAGCATAGACCTAAGATAGGATTTATATCCTAAAAAAGGCCGGAATAAACCAGCCCTCATATTTATAGTTATGATCCCAATAATGGGATAGTCGGTTTCAAAAAAATGCTGGCCTAACAAGTGCAAATCAAGCCAGCAAAAGCAATCTTCTCATTTTTCGAATAAAGGACAACAGAAATATAATATTCGTTTGAAAAAATAAAAAAACCTTGAGGAGGGGGATCTCAAGGTTTTTACTACCTGTTATTAACTAATTTATGAAAGTATGGATATAACAATGGTTGATTTGCTTTCGTTTGATCTTTTATAAAAAGGTTGAGTTCGTATTCCCTGCCTTACAATTATTTTATTTAAATGAGAGCTTATTCAAAATGGTATTGTCTAAGACCAAGACAACCTATAAAAAAGAAAAAGGCCACTTAGACATTATCTCAGTGGCCTTAAAATCTTATATTGTAATCTGTTTTATTTTCCTTTAGCCTTCTCTGCCTCGATCTGCTTTACAAACTCTATAGTGACGTCCGCTAATTCGGCTATCTCCGATATCGAAAACTTATTCGAAGACAAAAGATTTTTTATTACTTCCGCCTTTCCTTCAGCTTTTCCGATAACTTCTCCCTCAGCCATTGCTTTTTCGCGCGCTCGTTTCAATTGCTCCTCCTGACTACTTCGGATACTCTCGGCATCCCATTTATTCCTTAAACTTACGTTGTACATCTCTCGTTCCTCCGGTTTTAGTTTGCTATACTCTGCTAACTGAAATAACTTCTCAAAAATAGGCTTACGCAAATAAGTGGAAAGTCCATTTAGCGAAGACATATTTTTGAGTACATAAAGCCAACGATCTAAATCATTAACTAACTCTGCCTCAGCTTTAACAAAGTTAACCAATTTATCATTAATTTATTTCTCTATTTAGGAATGATAGAGCCCTTCGGGGTTCCACATATATAAAGCCTAGATCGTCATAAAATATTTTACCATGATCTCGATAACATAAACAAATATCGTGCAGAAAATACTTCTCATCCCCCGCATCAGGCATTGCAAATCCATCCATCAGTACAATGATATAAACTTCACTAATTGCATAATTCCAAGCCCTTCGGTTGCCTTTGGGTGCCTGATCCGCTATCAATTTACTGCTGTAATAAAGCATGCGCTTTTTCAAATTATCCTGCGCCGTGCGCTGCACTTCAATAATAAAACGTTCGCCATTGTCTGCCGTGCAGGTCAGATCAAAAATAACGGTACCGATATCCTCTGTATCCCCGACATGCTCATTTTTGTTATAATACAGGTCGGCAATAATCTTGCGTCCTCTAAACAGTTCGTTTAAGAAAGCGATCAGAAGATCTTTATTGGTATCTGATCCGAAAACTTTTTTAAATCCATAATCTGTTGTAATATCGATATATTTCGACTGTTTCAACTCACTCATAATACATTGTTTTTAAATTGGTTAACAATGCAAATATAAGTAAAAAAGCATTTTAATACTAATATTTTTAGCGTAAAAACATTAGTATGTATATGAATTAAAACAACTTCCCCAATGAAGATCATTTCCGTCCTATTCACTCCTCGGATCGGGTTTTAGTGGCATCTTGGCACAGCGGATCACCTCAATAGAAGGGCAACCATATTCCAGAACAATTTTGCCTTCAACCAAATAGATTCCGGCCCCACGGAGCGGATATTTGGCTAAGGTCTGTGGGAAATGGACGGTATCAAAAAATCGTCCCTCGGCATCGAGGAAAGTACCAAATTTCATCAGGTCGCCACGCTTGGTCTTCACAAATTTCTCACAGACAAAATCCCCCACCACACGGACTATCTTTCCTTCATGCAGATGGAGTTCCCGAGCGGGCATATCGCCCCGGTAATCGCTTTTGGTAAGATCAAATAGCGTACCCGTTACGCAAAAGCCAATCAGCTCCATCTCGTCATAATAATCCTCCAGGATATCTTCTTCCAAAGGGGGAAGAATAGGCTTGCGACTTTCGGTCTCAAAGAGCGCCATACCTGCTGCGACAGGCTTATGCTTGCTCATCATCAGGTGAGCTGCCCACAGCAATTGCTTTTTCCCCGTCCCCGTAAAGCGCAAGGCACCTACACGAATTAGGATAACAACCTGCTCAATACCCGTCTGTGTCCGTTTGACAAAGTTTTCCAGGCTCGTGTACTTGCCATTGGCTTCGCGCTCCTCAATAATGCGATGGGCCAGTTTACCTTCCAAATTGAGCAGGCAGTCAAAACCCAGGTAAATATCCTTACCCTGAATGGAGGTATTAAAGACCGACTGATTGACACACGGCAGGCAGATATTGCCCCCTGAAATTCGTGCTTCATTGACATAGACCTTACGATTGTAAAACCCACCATAATTGTTGAGCACCGCAACCATAAACTCCAAAGGATAGTAGGTCTTGAGGAAAAGACTCTGATAACTCTCTACGGCAAAGGATGCTGAATGCGCCTTGTTAAAGGAATAACCGGCAAAGCTTTCCATCTGCCGCCAGATTTCACGGCTAATCTTTTCGTCGTAGCCCTTCTCCTTACAGTTGGAAAAGAACTTATCCTCAATTTCGATCAGGTGGTCTTTGCTCCGGTATTTGCCCGACATCATCCGCCGGAGCACATCGGCATCGGCCATATCGAGCCCGCCATAGGCATTGGCGATCTTCATCACATCTTCCTGATAAACCATCACGCCGTAGGTCTCTTCGAGCTGCTCCTTAAATACGGGGTGTGGATAGACGACCGTCGTGGGGTCGTGATGCCGACGGATGTACTCGCCCATCATGCCCGAACTGGCCACGCCGGGCCGAATGATGGATGACGCAGCCACTAAAGTCAGGTAATCATCGCAACGTAACTTGGTGAGCAGCTGCCGCATAGCCGGACTCTCGATATAGAAGCAGCCGATGGTATTGGCCGATTTGAGCTGGGCGGCAATATGGACATCCTGAAAAAAACGCTTGGGGTTATCGGTATCAATGACCACGCCCAAGTTTTCCCGCACAATGGTACGGCAATCTTTGATATGGCCGATGCCACGTTGCGAAAGGATATCGAACTTTTCAAAACCGATATCTTCGGCCACGTACATATCAAACTGCATGGTAGGCAATCCCTTGGGCGGATTGTCCATCGCCGAATAACAGGTTAATGGTTCCTCTGAGATCAGCACGCCACTGGCGTGTATGGTGCGTTGATTGGGGAAATCGGCCATGCGGTTGTACACGCTTAATATGGTGTTGGTTACTTCATTCTTGTTGAGCATATGCTCGGGTTCATGCACGAGACGGTCGATCTCGGCCTTGGGCAGTCCATACACCTTACCCAGCTCGCGCAAGATGCTGCGGGAGCGAAAGGTGCTCATGGCCCCCATCAATGCCGTATGTCCTGTCTGATAACGGTTAAAGATATAATCGTACATCTCGTCGCGCTCATTCCAGCTAAAGTCCACATCAAAATCAGGAGGACTCTTGCGCTTGGGATTGAGAAAACGCTCAAAGGGAAGTTTGAGTGCTATGGGGTCAACATCGGTGATCCCTAAGCAGTAAGCAACAGCAGAATTGGCCCCCGACCCGCGGCCTACGTAGTGAAAATTGCGGCCACGCGCGTAGCGGCAGATATCGTCCGTAATCAGGAAATAACTGGAGAAACGCAGGTTTTCGATAATCTCAAGCTCGCGCTGAATGCGTTCGGTTGCGACCCGATCATTGCGGCCATAGCGCCTGGTAAAGCCATCCATGCAGTACTTGTGCAGGAGCTGCTTATCGTTGTAGCGGTTACCGGTAAAGGTTGCTTTATTCTTGACACTGGTAAAATCAAAGCTGAAAGAACACTGGCCCAGTATACGGTTGGTGTTGGCCAGCAATTGGGGCAAGTCGGCAAATAAGCGCATCAGCTTCACACGAGGAATAAATACCTCGTCCTCAGCAGCTATCTGCTCATCGCCGAGCTGCGAGATCAGCAAGTTGTTATCAATCGCCCTCAACTGCCGATGTAAGGTATAATCGGCCTTTCGGAAACTGACTGGTGCGAGTATCACACAGCGATCGAGCACCTTGCGGTCCATCAGTTGGGCGCGGGTACGCTCGCTGGGCCGGATGCCAATGTATTCAAAATCCCGCAATGGAAAGCTATCGAGCTTGCTAAAGGGATAGATCACAAAGACCTGCTCGAAGTCAGGCGATCGCTCCGGTGTAGGGCGATTTTCCATGTTGAGCTTGGTGCGGTATTCATTGATCTCACGAAAGCCCTGTTCGTTTTTGGCAATGGCGACAAAACAAAGCTGATCGCCGTTGCGGAATTCCATTCCCGCCAGTAAATTCAGTCCGGCAGCGCGGCCCAGTTTAATGAAGTCCAGCGATCCCGAGCTGTTATTAATATCGGTAAGCACGGCAGTGTCATAACCGCCGGCCAGCATGCCCGAAATAAGATCCTGCAGGCTGAGCGTGCCAAAACGCAGGCTATAATAACTATGTAGATTTAAGAGCATGCTCCCCTCCTTTCTCTGGCAGCGGTGCACAGATGGCCTTCATCAGAAATTCGGCCCCATAGCGTTTTCGGATCTTGTCCATGGCCTGCATCAGGTTGACCTCCTCGGCGCTATCGTCAAAGAGATCGGTCTGATAGGAACCGTATATTAGGCCCGAGAACTTGATCCCGATAAGCCGTATCAGCATCCTGCGGCTATAGAGTTTCTTTAAGAGTGCAAGTACCACATCGGTAAGCTTTCGATCCGAATTGGTATAACCGATTTGCAACTGTTGGGTATGGGTATCGAAGTTGCTGTAACGGATCTTGAGGGTAACGCAGCTCGTCAGCTTCTGCTCTTTGCGCAGATCGAAAGCGAGCATATCGACCATACTGATCAGCGTTCGGCGAAGGACATCCATATCGATAGTATCCTGCTGGAAGGTGTTCTCCTTGGACATGGACTTTTGCTCCCGAAAAGGTACCACCAGCGAATCGTCCAGGCCATTCGCTTTACGCCAGATGTTGATCCCGTTTTCCCCGAGGACCTTCTGCATGGTGAACACTTCCATCTGCTGTAAGGTTCCGATTTTGGAGATCCCCATATTTCGGAGCAGGGTAAAGGACTTCTCGCCTACCATGGGAATTTTACGGATGGATAGTGGTGCGAGGAAACCTTTTTCGGCACCATTTTGCACCTGCTTTTCACCACAGGGTTTGGCCGTACCGGTGGCAATCTTGGAGACGGTCTTGTTGACCGACAGGCCAAAGCTAATGGGCAATCCAGTCTCTCGGATAATACGCTGGCGGAGTTCCTGGGTCCATTTCCAACAACCAAAAAAGCGGTCCATACCGGAGACATCAAGGTAATGTTCGTCTATACTGGCTTTTTCGACAATAGGCGTTTCTTCCTCGATAATTTGTGTAACTATACCCGAATAATGACTGTACCGATCGTGATCGCCCCGTACGACCACCGCCTCTGGACACATGCGCAGCGCCAGCCGCATTGGCATAGCGGAATGCACCCCAAACTTGCGGGCCTCATAGGAACAAGATGCAACTACCCCACGGTCACTACTTCCTCCTATGAGCACAGGTACTCCGATGAGCTTGCTGTTCTGCAAACGCTCGACAGATACAAAAAATGTATCGAGATCACAATGTACTATACTCCTCTCCATGTTTTTTTCAATTGTATCAAAGGCCCTGTATTGTCGCCTTTGATTTTTGGTAATTGCCGCATTCAAAATTACTAATATTATTAGCAAACAATCAACAGCGAGAAATGATTTAATTTTTATCACATTCATTGTCAGCGATATAATTTATAGTAAAGGATTGGCTTAAACTTCACTTACTTATGGCGGAAATGCGGTGCGCATGCCTATAAGCCCATGAAAGGAAATCTGGAGCAACTGCTCGCTCAAACCTGCACAACTCCACTTTGGGAGGACGATTTATTGTCAATAGACGATGCGCGATTATTGGTGGGTACAGAAAGCGTACAAGATGATTGGATCGTGCTGGTAAAGCAGAAAAGGGAAAAATAAAAAGCCTCCCTTGTTAATCGTTAAGGGAGGTAATGCTTATTAGATGCCCGCCTTGGTTACATGTTAACGGGCTTCGGCGGCTTTGAGCTAAAGCAAAAGACCTTACCTAATTACCTTATCATTGCTGTTATTGATTAGCCTTAGTATTGTTGCGAGCGGAAAGAACTCAAAAAAACAATAGAGCAATTCGAAGACTCTTCGACAGAGATTGATTCTAGTGAATTTAAAAATAATATCACTCCGCCATACAACCTATTCTATTTAATCTTCATCACCTTCATTTAATGAATTATTCTTTCACCGTGAACATCACCGAACACCTAATGGTTTGACACATATTGATGTTGCATATACGTTATCTTTTGAGAAAAATACCCTTCATTGAGATGTGAATAGTTGTGTGCTATTATTTTTTGAACAAAAGTTGTTTTGGATGTGTTCCTTTAAAACACAGATTAATAATTTGTTTAAATGTACACACATTCTAAAATATAAATTATGAAAGCAGCAGTATTCCATAAGCCCGGCGATATCAGGGTCGATAATGTACCTGACCCAGCTATACTTGACCCAAGAGACGTCATTCTAAAAGTAACCGCGACCGCAATATGTGGCTCCGATCTACATATTCTAAGCGGTGCAGTCCCGCAGAAGGAAAACCTGATCATGGGACACGAATTTATGGGCATCGTAGAGGAAGTGGGCTCAGAAATCACCAATCTAAAAAAAGGCGACCGTGTAGTAGTCCCCTTTCCGATCGCTTGCGGAAAATGTTTTTTCTGTACGCATGAAGCATCTCCTGCCTGCGAGAATTCAAACTTTAAACACTATGGTCCCAACGGGGATTTGATGGATCAAAAAGGTGGTGCACTCTTTGGCTATACTGATCTTTACGGAGGATATTCTGGCGGTCAGGCTGAATATGTACGTGTTCCTTATGCCGATATCAGTCCTCGGATTATTCCCGAACACCTGACTGATGAACAGGCTTTGTTTTTAACAGACATTTTTCCTACCGGATGGTCTGCGATTGATTGGGCAAATCTGAAAGGCGGTGAAACTGTTGCAATCTTTGGTTCGGGTCCTGTCGGCCTGATGGCTCAAAAAGCAGCATGGCTTAATGGTGCTGGTCGAGTTATCGCTATAGACCCACTGGACTATCGATTGGAGAAAGCGAAAGCAGTCAATAACGTTGAAATCCTAAACCCACATAAAGTAGATGTTATTCAGGCAATTCGTGAAATGACTAACGGAAGAGGAGCCGACGTGTGCGTAGATGCAGTAGGCTTTGAGCCCGAACGAAATTTTATGGATAAAGTAAAAGCAACGATAAATTTTGAAAAAGGGTCGATAAAAGTATTGGAAATGTGCTTTGAAGCGGTCAGACGAATGGGAACAGTATCGATCATGGGCGTATATGGTTCCCCATACGATAATTTCCCACTATTCAGGATTTTTGATAAAGGTATCACCATTAAGCAGGGTCAAGCCCCTGTTCTTAACTATATTGACAAGCTTGTGAACCTCGTCAGCGAAAATAAAGTAGTTCTCGATGATATTATCACCCACACCATTCCGCTTACTGAAGCGGAGCATGGCTATAAAATCTTCAATGAGAAAGAAGACGATTGCGTTAAAGTAGTTTTGAAACCCTAAGATAAATTTGCGAGGAAAAATCACGAAAAACGAGCAGGCTTGCTGTAAACATTAAATGATTTTTCCTCGCGGTTTATCGTTCGGTTAATGCTGCTAGGCCTTTTCGCAAATCGCTAAAATAGCTTCGCAAGTATTCCTTCAAAAGTTACCAAAATATTTTATCCATATTTTTGCTGTGCTTTGGTCTACTTTCTCTTCAAGCGTGTAAGCTGTAATCCCCCCTTTAAAATTAACTGCAGCACTTTCGATCTGGGACCACCCCATCTGCAACTATTTTTTGTAAATCAATCATACGCTTTAAGACGATAGTAAATACTATATCAGATAATTAGAGTTTATTTCTATGCATTATTGAAGCTACAATAGTTCATTTATTTTTAAGTAATACCGCAAAGCTAGTTTTGGTAGACTTGTATCGATTTTCTATATTACCCCAATTTATAAACGGCTAAATCTATATTTGCTGTCGGCTTTTATAATTTATCAAAAATTTTCCCTTTAGGACAGAGTTGAATTCGTTGATACAAATAAACTGTGTATATTTAACATTTACTTATACAATCTCAAACTACCGTTAAACATAAATGCAGAAACCATGATTTTAATTGTAGATGACCAAGAAGAAAACATATTTTCATTAAAGAAGCTCTTAGAATCAAAAAATTTTTTAGTGGATACTGCCCTCTCTGGTGAGGAAGCGCTAAAAAAATCCCTGAAAACCGACTACGTACTCATTATTCTGGATGTCCAGATGCCGGATATGGATGGATTTGAAGTTGCAGCAACCCTACGTGGCCTCAATAAAACAAAAAATATCCCGATAATATTCCTATCGGCAGTCAGCAAGGACAAAAAATTCATTACGCAGGGATATGCTTCCGGTGGTCATGATTACGTCACTAAACCTGTCGATCCGGATATCCTGAATCTGAAAGTCAAAACTTTCTATGATCTCCATGAAAAGACAGTCGCTCTCAATAAAATGCAGGAACAGCTTCTATCTGAAATCGAAGAACGCAAAAAAGCCCAGCGTGCCCTTGAAAAACAGGTTGACCAGCTCCACCTGACACTCGAATCCTTACCGCAGCTGGCTTTCACTGCAAATTTTGATGGGGGCATAAAATTTGTCAATTCCCAATGGTACCGATTTGCTCGGTCCGCTGAATCTTTTCCGCCTACACATCCCGATGACGAGGAGATCAAAATGCTATGGACTGACGCTGTGTCACACAGAACGGTTTATGAAAAAGAAGTCCGCATCAAAGAGCTTAGCGCAGAAAATTACAAATATTTTCTTCTTCGCATAGCACCGATACGCGAGCAGGAATCGGGCCCAATTTGGGTGGGAACCCTGACGGACATTGACCACAGAAAACAATTGGAAAAAAAGAAAGACGAATTCTTGAGCATTGCCAGCCACGAACTAAAGACACCTCTGACCAGTATTAAGGGTTATGTGCAATTTATGATGCGTCTGATCGGCTTAAACGACATTTCTTCTATCCAAAAACATCTCCTTACCCTAGATGGACATGTAGATAAATTACAGGAGCTGATAAAAGACCTGCTCGATATTTCTAAAATTGATAGCGGCCAGCTAAATTTAAGAAAAGAGGATTTTGTAATTGAAAACCTGATTGAAGAGACTATATCCTCAATGAGACAGATGAATGCCGATGTTGATTTTTATTTTCATTACGATCCCAATCTTATCAACCACATGATAAAAGCTGATAAGAGGCGTATAGAGCAAGTCTTGATCAATTTTCTCAGTAATGCGATAAAATATTCAGTCAATAGGCCCTGTATAACAATAGACATACAATATGAATCTGACTCAGTTAGTGTATTTGTCACCGATTGCGGTATAGGTATCCCGGAAAACAGGCAAAAACACGTGTTTGATAAGTTTTACCGTGTGGAAGAATCGTCCGTAAACTTTCAGGGTCTGGGGATTGGTCTTTATATCTGCGCTGAAATAATTAAGCAGCACAATGGAACTATCGGTGTACGCAGTGCCCCCTCAGGAGGATCTACTTTTTATTTTTCTTTACCTTTAAATTGAACCAGGCAATGCCAAAACGTTTTTTAAGAGATCTGCAGATCGGCTTTGGATTTTCACTGGCCCTGTTATTGACCAGTTCGACAGCATCATATCTAAGTATCCGTAATCAGATCCATAATAGTCAAATGGTTGATCACAGTAGACGTGTCATTGCACGCTCGAACAGAATTTTGATCGACCTACAAAATGCCGAGACTGGACAGCGGGGGTTTCTGCTCACCGGAAGAGAACATTTTCTGGAACCCTATTATAGCAGTTCCCGCTCCCTCCCTCAGTCAATTGCCACCGCCCGTGACCTGGTATCGGACAATCTCCCGCAGCAAAAAATAATAGATAGCATCGGCCAGCTGGTCGAGTCCCGATTGAATAAACTGGCCGGACTGGTTAACATAAAAAAGGCCCGGGGTACGGTGACCTTAGCGGACATGGAGGAGGGCAAGAAATATATGGACAGATGCCGTGCGCTTCTCGCCAGACTTGTGGACAATGAGGAGAAATTGCTCGACAGTAGGTCCGGAAGGCTCAATACGGCATCAACATTGACTTCACTTTTTGTGATCATCGCTGCGATTTTTTCGCTGTTCATTACCATATTTTCTTATATAAGGCTTAGAAGGGACCTGGCGAAACGGGTACAGCTCGAACAAGACCTTAAGAAAAAAGATAGGGAGATCACCCAAAGACTCGTCGCAACACAACGTATTGCGGGACAGATTGCTGCCGGAAACTATTCGGTTAAAATCAATGACCAGGAGCATGATGAACTAGGAAGTTTAGCCGGTTCACTAAACAATATGGCAGATTCGTTAAAACAATCTTTCGATGAACTTAGCGACAATGAATGGCGCCAGACCGGGCTCGCCTTGCTAAACGAAGTTTTAGTCGGCAACAAAGTGAAAGAAGATCTAGTTTCCGATGCATTGCAAATCTTAGTCACTTATGGGGAATGTGCCAACGGCTCCCTTTATATCCTTGAGCATACGCAGCTAGCACTGATAGGAGCCTACGGCCATGAAGATTCGATGCGGCAATTTATCGCACCCGGAGAAGGCGCTGTCGGTCAGGCGTTTGTGGACGGCAAAGTACGGATCATAGAAAATCCATATCCTTCGAAAAATGTGGTCAGTTTTACTGCAGGATATTTACCCCTGCATTCGATCTTATTACTTCCAATTTTTGATGGTCACACCTGCATTGGTGTTATTGAACTTGGTTCTTTCAGGAAATTCGAGGAACCCCAGATGCCATTTTATAGAGAAGCGGGCCGTCATATTGGTGCAGCGATTGTTGCAGCTCAGGCGCGGCTGAAAGTACAGCAGCTGCTTGAAGAAACGCAATCGCAGACAGAGGAACTTCAGGCACAGCATGCCGAGCTGGAAAATCTCAATGCAAATCTTGAAATCCATACCCAAAAACTCCAGACGTCCGAAGAAGAACTACGCGTACAACAGGAAGAACTGCTGCAAGCCAATAAAGAACTGGAGCAACGCTCTGCAATGCTAGAAGAAAAAAATATACTGATAGCAGACCGAAATCAGTAAATTCAGAAAAAAGCGGAAGAACTGGCGCGGAGCACGAAATATAAGTCAGAATTTTTGGCAAATATGTCACATGAGCTGCGTACACCGCTCAATTCAATTTTGCTTCTATCACGCCTAATGTCGGATAATCCCGAAAAGAACCTGACAACCGAACAGATTGAATCGGCCGAGGTGATCCAATTATCGGGAAAAAACCTATTGACCCTTATCGACGAAATTCTCGATCTTTCAAAAATTGAGTCCGGTAAAATGGAACTCGATTATCAGCAGGTTGCAATTTCGGATCTGACAAAAGACCTGGACAATCTATTTTCTCCGATTATAAGGGAAAAAGCACTCTCATTTACAATAAAATTGGCAGACAACCTGCCAAAGACAATACGTACTGACCGCCAGCGACTGGACCAGATCCTACGGAATCTATTATCGAATGCCATCAAGTTTACGAAAGAGGGACAAGTCATACTTTCCGTCTTCCCAAGCGAGGCACAAGATGGACAGATTGCTTTTGCCGTAACTGACACCGGTATAGGAATTGCACCGGACAAACAGGACGTCATTTTTGAAGCTTTTCAGCAGGCTGACGGATCCACACGGCGTAAATTTGGCGGGACAGGTCTTGGGCTTTCGATCAGCCGTGAACTCTCGCGTCTGTTGGGCGGAGAGATCCGTTTAAGTAGCCAGGAAAAAAAAGGAAGTACCTTTACCCTTTTAATTCCCGAAAATCTGGAAGAAAATACTATTACGACAACGGGAGAGCTTATACAGTCCATTGCGGAAAACATCGAAAAAACACAGGACATCATAATGTCCAGTAATCCGCATACCGTTGACATTATCCCGCCGGATGTTGATGATGACCGGAATGATATAAAAGAGGACGATAAAGTGATATTGATCGTGGAAGATGATGTTAATTTTGCTAAAGCGCTGCTTAGGTATACCCGGCAGCAAAAGTATAAAGGGGTAGTCATCGTGCGTGGAGACCAGGCAGCTGATGCAGCGATAAGGTATAAGCCTACGGCGATTTTATTGGATATTCAATTACCTGTAAAAGATGGGTGGCAGGTTATGGCAGAGATTAAAAACAATCCAATTACACGTCCGATTCCAGTCCATGTTATGTCATCTTTTGAAGTTAAACGGGAAAGTCTGCTCCAAGGGGCTATCGATTTTATGGATAAACCTATTGCGCTGGAACAAATGGCGCAGATGTTTATAAAAATTGAGGAAGCACTTGCCCGGAATCCGAAAAAGGTGCTTATTGTAGAGGAAAATTCAAAACATGCAGCAGCACTTGCTAACTTTTTGGAAAGCTATGATATCATTTCTGAAATAAAGACTACCGTTACAGAAAGCGTCGACAGTCTCTATTCTGATAAAGCAGATTGCGTTATACTGGACATGGGCGTTCCGGGCAATATGGGATATGACACATTAGACTCGATACGACAAAAACCCGGTTTAGAAAATATACCTATCATTGTATTCACAGGGAAGAATCTTTCGAAATCTGAAGAGCTAAAATTGAAGCAATATGCCGATTCGATTGTCATCAAAACGGCAAATTCCTACCAGCGAATACTGGACGAAGTTGGACTGTTTTTGCATTTAGTAGGAAACCATCCTGGTGAAGAATGGTCAAAAAAATCGTCTTTAGGAACCATCAGAGAAGTACTGCAAAATAAAAAAGTTCTTATCGTCGATGACGATATACGCACTATTTATTATCTCTCTCAAGCGCTTGAAAGGTATCAGATTAATGTTGTTTCTGCAATGGACGGAAAGGAAGGTCTAGACAAAATTGAAGAACACGATGATATTTCTGTTATTCTTATGGATATGGTGATGCCCGAAATGGATGGGTATGAAACGATTAAAATGATTCGTCAAAATCCCCATTATAGTGAAATACCGATAATCGCCATAACAGCAAAAAACATGATCGGTGACAGGGAAAGGTGTATCATAGCCGGGGCCTCTGATTATATTTCAAAGCCCGTGGACACCGATCAATTGCTTTCATTATTACGTGTATGGTTATACAACTGATTAAAATATGGACAATAAAAAATTGATTCTGATCATCGATGATGAACCTTATAATATTTTTGCCCTAAAATTTGTTCTTAAGTCAAAAGGTTATGCTGTACTAAGCAGTGCTTCCTTAGCAGAAGGGCTTGAAATACTCCATCAGCATAAAAATATCAATATCGTGCTGATGGATATGATGATGCCTGAAATAGATGGATATGAAGGCATTGCCAGGATCAAGGGATCCAGCGAAATATTTAACGATGTTACCATAATTGCGGTTACTGCTCAGGCCATGTCCGGTGACCGGGAAAAATGCCTAAGTGCTGGCGCAGATGGTTATATTTCTAAACCTATAGATATCGACGAACTTATTCCGCTGATCGAAAAATTTTAAGAATGGAAAAGAAGAAAATATTATTGTTTGACGATGACAAACAATTGCTGGAGATGATTTCTATGATATTGGAGAGCTTCGGATATTCAGTAGCTGTGTCCTCTACCTCCCACGACGTGATAGAAAAGGTTACTGAGACAAAGCCTGACTTAATTTTAATGGATAACTGGATACCCTCCATTGGAGGAATTGAAGCATTATCTCCAATATATTTTGCATCAAACATATAGGCAGATATTTTCATTTTATTCAGACTTATCTCATAGATAACTTCATTGGAAAAATAAGGATTATCTACAGGAACAAGTGAATTTTCTTCAGTCAATGCAAAGTCTAAAACCCATTTATTTCTTCAAACGCAAATTAATTAAATATATTTAGTATATTAGGCTATTGAACCAATTGATTTAAATGATGCGCTATTACCTTATTTTAATTACCGCCCTGCTGCTGACTGGTTGTAAGAAAGATATCGATCCTACCAAAGGTAAGGAGGTATTAAAAGCGGGGTTTGTGTATGTAAACCCTGAAGGTCAACAGCTAAAAGACCCGATTATTATTGTTCCTCCCAAACTATCTGCTATGCCCGCCAATATAAGTTACACCCATTATGAAGGAGCAACTTTCAAAAGTAATATAAAAGTGGTAAAAGATAATATAGAACGGGATTTTACGGAAACTCCCGTTGTAAAATGGGTATTATATGATTTGGAGAATAAGAAGATTGTAAAAACGGAATCGAAGGCAGATATTAATCTTGATATCGCTAGCGTGGGTAAATACCGCCTAACCCAATATATTTTCAAAAATGAGGTAGAAAGTGAAACAATGGATATGGCAGTAGACTCAGCGTCCAAAACGGTAGAAGTCACAGCCTTAAAGTCCATTAATTCAATTGTGGTTGATAAGCTCTCATCGCGTAGTCCATATCTGACTTATTCTTTTAAAGAAGACGAAACCTTTGATGCTGTTGTCTCGTTATATAATTCTTTGGAAGACGCTGAGAATGACAAAAAACCAATTTCAGAGACAGAAATAAATAAAGCGTTGAAATTGGGTGCATCTCAGATAGCATTCAACAATACCGATCCTATCTTTATCCCAACATTTGATTTTCCAGAAAAGGATGATTTTTACCTGCAATTGACCTACATGCAGAATGGCAAAAAACTCAGGATACTCGATAATCACTTTGGCACAATTTTCAAATATTACAAAACAGGGTATCTAACAGCGGATAAATCAGCCCTTCAGGAAGAAAGAAAATTAAAATTTGGGGATATGACACTTACAATTAACTCTTCATTCACGTTTCAACGATAGCGGGGCGATAAAATCAAATTTTCAAATTCATAATGTGTATTTTTGTTCATAATGGGTATTTTTGTCTAATCATAGATCAGATTTTATTTTATCTTCTGAAAGATACTCTTTTGCTTTGTCCCGCTTGGTGGACATATCACACCATATATCAGCTATTTTGTCCTGTACATCTGAACCTTCCTGCATCCACATTCCAATACCGATATGACCTGCATAAATACATTCAAATCGAAAACGAAGAATGGGCCGATTTTATTGAACTAAATCTTGAGAAACAGAGCAATACATGATGAGAAAGGCTATTGCAGCCATCTCTTTGACCATTATGGATTAACCAACCTCGCCTAAAGGCTCCTTTAAAGAAGATCTATTAATGAACCAATTAAATAACATAAGGCAACTGACGGCATAAAGGATATGTAGTAGAGTTAAATACTATTAAGATATCCATTGGATTATCCATTTGGATATAAACGGACAATCTATGTAAAGATAACTGCTAATTTGCAAGAAAGAAAAGCGTATGATCAACTTAAAAACTTTTTATCTCGCAATGCTCATTGTGGCAGTTAATTTTAATGCATCAGCACAGGTAAGCAATGCTACAAAGTCTGACAACAATACTAGCCAATTGTATAGTCGTTTAGATAATGTCATTCAGAAGGAACATATACCCGGTCTACTAGTTGCTATTGTAAAAAAAGACAGTATACTGTACTCGGGTGGACTGGGCTATGCTGAACTTAAACAACGTAGGCAAGTAGAACATCAAACGCAATTTCACTTCGCTTCCGTCACCAAATTTTTTGTGGCAATGGGTATACAACAATTAGTGGCTAACGGTAAGCTAAAAATCAATGACCGTATTCGTGATATAGCACCCGAGATACCATTTGACAATCATTGGGAAGCGACAGATCCGGTACGGGTAGTTCATCTACTCGAACATACTTCCGGTTTTGAAGATGTTCAACTCAACAGCATGGTAGATATCAGCAAAAAAAAGCCAGTTGTTGATATCGAGGCCTTAAAAGCTGTTAGCAATTCGCTCACGGTACGCTGGAGACCGGGAACCATGATGTCCTATTCCAATCCGGGCTATAATGTACTCGGTTATATAATTGAAAAAGTTTCGGGCATGCCTTGGGATAAGTATTTAGAAGAACATATTTTTTTGCCATTAAAAATGCAAAACAGCTTATTTGATCTTGATGGAAATCATAGACCCAGCTTTGCCACAGGTTATAACTTTCAAAAGGGCGAATACAGACCAATGCCATTCTATCGTCCCATCGGGAATGGGGCCGGTAGCGCTTTGGTATCCACTGCTGAAGACATGGCAAAATTTATGCTTTATCTGCTCAATGGTAATACCGACAGCAGGTTGCTAGACAATGCTGGACTGAAGGAAATGGAAACCATTCACAGTACCTTAGCGAGCCGCGCTGGATTACAAACGGGATATGCCCTCGGCAATGATCTATTTCCAAATAATAAAAAAGTCAGCTTACGGGGCCACAACGGTAAAGGGGAAGGCTTTGTATCCTGGCTGTTCTTTAACCGCGAAGCTGGTATAGCCTATGCAATAGCAGCCAATAGTGTTGTCAATCTTTGGCCAGTATCACAGGCTATTGAAGAATTTTTGACAAAAGACATTTCTCCTCCGAAATCAATCAGTCTACCGATAGATGAACAAAAAATTAAACTGCTACTCGGATACTATCAATTTATGAATCCTAAAAATGAACGCTGGGAATTTTACAGACGTATCTTTGGCGGCATCGAATTAACGGCGGTCAGCAAGGATAGACTCGTCGTAAAAAAAGAAAACGGACAGCTCGATTCTCTTGTCCACGTTGGCAATGGCATCTTCCGACTAAAAGATGATATTCTTCCTGCTTTTGTATTAGCTCGAGATCCCGATGGGCAGCCTTTTTTTCAAGGGTATGGCAGTAGTTTCTATCGCAAAGTACCTCGAGCTTCTGTTCTAATCCAAAAGTTGCCTATCTACCTTGGACTTATGGCTATTTTAATTTATCTCATCTATAGCACCATCGGAATATTTCTTACGCTCTTTAGAAAAATGAAACTGATAGACCTAGGCATTCCTTTATTGCCAATAATAGGAACATGCTGTTTTCTCGCTGCTTATCGTCTCATGGGACAAACAGACGCCAGCCATAAAGAATTATTTACCTCTTTTAATGGAACTAGTTTTTTCATTTTTCTAGGCATGCTTCTATTTGCTATTTTGGTTGCCCTCAGCAGCTTGCTGCTTTATTACCGTTGGTCTAGACTGAACCCATTATGGCTTCGTCTGTTTTTGGCCTTCAATAATTTCTTTTTATGCTATCTCGTCGCCCTTCTATCCATCAATGGTTGGATCGGGGTACCTATATGGATGATGTAGCTCCATTTGATCAATTATGTTTAAATTCACGTTACAATGATAACTTACTACTGCCCATGATCAATATACTGTATACCTTTCATGCTTTTTCAGCTGGTGCATTTCTACTGCTCGGCACCTTGATATTTTTGGGTGTCAACCACAATTTTTCGCGCGCAGACCGGTGGCTTGGAACATGGTATTATTTGATGGCATGTTTATTTACTCAGCTTTTTCTGGAAGGTTTTCATATCGAGAGCGAAGGATTGATTCATACGCTGGAACTCCCGCGATGGGCTGCACTCCCCTGCTTCTACCTGGCCGTTCACTACATGGTCAAGCCAACAGCAAAAATTCGGTATTTGGGACTACATTTTGTTCCCTTCCTCGCTTTCCTTTTCTTCTCCATCATCTATTTAATACCCGGACTTTTTAATAGTCACATCCATCCACCTCAATTACCGCAATGGATCATCTTTGCTATCAAATATTTCTTTTTTGCACAATGTATCTTTTATTGGATTGCCTGTTATAGCCTCTTCAAAATACACCAGAAAAACATTCGCCAGCTATCTTCCTATACGGAAAAAATAAATATGGCCTGGTTGAAGTATCTATTGATCGCGCTGCTATTGATGATTGTTGCCCGTCTGCTGGCTATGGTACATGTAGTTTTTAGCGCAGTGGCCCCAATTTTATATTTTATGGGCACCGTGGCACTTGGGTACGCAACGCTAACACAAGGATCAATTTACACAATTGAGTCTACAGAAAACCTCATCAACGAAACGGAGCATAAAAAGGCTAAAGCCGAAGAGCGGCTGACAGTACAACAGGTAGACGCATTAAAAGAAAAATTACTACAGAAAACAACAGCTGAAAAGCTATATCTCGATCCGACATTAACACTATCATCCCTCGCGGAGCATATCGGAATCAATCCGCATGATCTTTCCTATATCATAAACAATGGACTGGAGAAAAATTTTTACCAGTTTATAAACGAACTTCGAACGGAGGAAGCAAAAATACTTTTATTATCCGAAGAGGCCAAACATCTCGATATGTTTGGAATCGCAATAAGGGCCGGCTTCAATTCAAGAACAACTTTTTATAGCAGCTTCAAAAAAGTGACCGGTGTCACACCCACAGAATATATGAAAGTCCATCGGAAACAATCAACTTAAAGGGAAACAATGAAGTTTGTTCGATTGCATCCATTCGGACGGTTAGCCTATCAAAAAGACCTACTCTTGTATCATATCAACAAAAAAAATTATGATACAATACACCAAACCAAGCGGGTACTCGAGAGCGATCCGCCAATTTTCCAAAGCAACATATGGTCTTCTAGTGGGAGCATGTTGCCTTTTTGCTTCGATTGAAACATTTTCGCAGACCAACCCTTCCGATGGCCCTCAACAACAACAGTTGGTTCCGCTAAAATCATTTCAAGGCTACTACCAGCTACCCAATAAAGTAGCTTTCATTGCTTTCGAGGAGCACGATAATAATCTGTATGCCACACAGCTGTGGGATCAGAAAAAAACATATCAGCTGGTCCGTAAAGATGACACGCATTTTGAATCCAAAAACGAAGGATATGCCATAGAATTTTTAAAGAATAGTTCCGGCGATTTTGGCCAAACCAAGATCCTGGGCAGAATTGTCTGTGAGCGCGTGCCATTTGACCCGAATAAAATTGCGACTCTAACCGCATCTCAACTGAAACAGCTTGCCGGATCTTACCTCAAGGTAAATGACAGCAACTTTAAGATTCAAATAGATCCCTCCTCAACAGGCTTAATGCTTTCTCAATTGTGGGATAACAAAACAATTTCATTTACCCCACGTTCGGAATTTTTCTTTCTCAATGATGATGGTACCTTTCCATTGACATTTTCTGTTGCCAATGGAAAGATAGAGCAGATGCAGTGTTTCGAAAATGATGTTTGGATAAAGACTGACCAATAATCCTATTCAAAAAATAATATGAACAGATTTATTGCCAGCTTATTCCTGCTGCTGGGTATAGCTCAGCTTAGCGCCCAACAGGTAGGAGATGAACAGTTTCATTATCCCATCACCGATCCGCACCACCGGATCGGTGATGGACCACTACTCCTATTTGACGAGGCACATAACAATCCGGTTACTTTGAGAGGTGCTTATGCCCCTTTTTCAAATCTCCTACAAGCTGACGGATATCGTCTCCGAAGTGCTAAAGAAAAAATCTCTTATGATCAATTAAAGGAAGTGAAAATCTATATCAGCATAAATGCCTTATATAATCCGGAAAATTGGAAATTACCCACCTACTCTGCCTTTACCGATCGGGAGATAGAAACGCTTCGTCAATGGGTATCTGATGGTGGAAGTCTATTTCTAGTCACCGATCACATGCCTTGTGGCGGCTCTGTACAAACGCTTGGCGCAGCATTTGGCATTCATATCGTAAACGGTTTTGCCTTACCTAAGAATGGACGTCCCGAAATCTTTTCAAAAGATAGAGAAACACTGTTATCCAACGAAATAACCACTGGATCAGGTAGAGAAATAGACAGTATTATGTGCTGGGGTGGAACAGGGTTTATCATCCCAACGAACGCACATATTATTTCTCTGTTGAACGAAGAATATGAAATTTATCTACCTAATGATGCTAATCAGATAAGAAGGCCTATTCCAGACAATATCCCCCGATTGTCGGGCAAAGGGTTTGCAAACGGTGCTTACCTGCAGTTCGGGAAAGGGAGAATTGTGGTATTCGGAGATGGCGCTCCTTTTTTCGGCACAACTCCATGGCATCAAAAGTGAAAAAAGAGGAATGAACCATCCGGCCGCAGCGCAGAATGCCCAGTTTTTGCTCAATATCGTTCATTGGCTCGACCAATGAACGATATATAAAATCGGAAAAGGAAAAACACCCGATTTAGCTCTTCCGTTTTTTCTTCGTTGGCTAATATAATTTGTGCCCCATGTGATTCAGTACGGACAAATGCCAGATTATCTCCTAACGGTACAATTTCATCAACCTTGAACTGCACATTAAGTTTTATAGCTTTAATCGCTTTTTACTAAATGTTGATGCCAATAACTTCAACTTCCTATTTTTGTTGAAACAGCTTACACAAACACCGTTTCAAATAGAATCAGTTCTTATACAAGGTATTGGTTGCGATGATTGTATCTGCGATCAGTGTTTTTCAATGACAAATGCTTTAAGTTCCGCCATTTTTCCATCTTCGAATCACCAAATGTCGCAATAATCGAAGTTTTCATATTCCCCGGCTTTATTTTTCAACTTGATTTCCCCGGTCACCATAACATAATCGCCCTCCTCAATAGACTTTTCCAATTTGAAATAGCCGGACTGACGGGAACCCCAGCAGAAGCCATCAATGTCTCCCGGATTAACGAGTGCCCTGTACAAATGGAAGCTGTTGTTATGGGCATGCATAAATTGGCGGAAGACGAACCTTTACAGCATGGGAAGATTATCACGTTTGAACTAAAGATAAACAGGGTATTTTTGGATAAATCAATTACTATGGATAATCATCCAAATCGGGTTGATCCAGATAAATGGAAACCTCTTATTATGAGCTTTCAGGAGTTTTATACACTTGGCGATAAAGTACACGAATCGACTCTCGCAGAAATTCCTGAAAATTTATACAACACCTACGATAGGAAATCAACTCAAGCAGAAGATTAATGACTAAGAAATGATAACAAAGGATGAAATTTTAAATCTCGAAAACACACGTTATGGAGCCATCAAAAATAAAGCTTTCACAATGAATGCGATGGAGACTTTTTAATGAACCTTCAAGTATTACATCAGCAATTCCATCCCATTGCTGATTATACCGAATATTTGTATATTAGGATAAATACAAATATTATAATTATGTCATCCAAGATTTTCCTGCAATCATTACAAAGTAAATTAAAGGGCGGCAATGCCCGCTCTATTCATTTAAATGCATTGCCAGGAAGGCTGGCCACCCGGTTAGACCTGCAGCAGCTTGACCTCATTGAGGATGGTCTCGCCAAATCATTTTTGGATACCTTGTTGACCAAAGCAAACTTTGAGTTTAAGATTTCATTTGATACGATAGACCTCAATGAAAAAGATGCGGAAACTCAAAAGAAACTGACCTTAATTTCTAAACGACTGAACTCCATCATCATAGAAAATGAAGATTATTTTAAAGAACATGGGATGAAGACCCTCGGATTCGGCTATCCTATTCTTATAAAAAGATCCTCAAAAGACCCTTCTAAGATCATAAAAGCCCCATTATTCATTTGGCAACTAGAGGCCGTTAAATCTAAAAACAAAGTCAATGAATGGTCGTTTTTGCGAAATAAAGTGGTTCAAGCGAATGGAAAAATAGTGGATTCAGATATTCACCCGATTAGTATCAATGAAGTCCTCCTTTCTTTTATCAAAAGTGAAGATGACATCACACTCCCCAGTCTAACCAATGATGCTTTAGAAGACGCACTGATTGATAGCAACGAATTAGTGAACGCTTGTGCTGAAGTACTGGAAGCACTCAATTCAAATAGTAAAGAGCAGATACTTGAGGTGCTAAGCAAAAACTTTGAAACAGCTATCAATGTATTACCCGAAGCTTCCCAGATAGATGCTATCGCCAATAACAAAGCCTACATTCATTTCGGCGGTGTTTTTGGCTTGTTCAGAGCGCAAAAAGAAAGTATTATCACCGACATTTCACGCTTATTGGATCGCTTCGATACCTTTGAATTTGATGAGCTTAAAGTGGAAAATCTATCGACAACTCCTTTCAGCGCTGTAGATACAGACCCAAGCCAACAGGCTATAATAAGTGCTCTTGGAAATGAACCGAATCAAATAATACAAGGCCCTCCAGGGACGGGAAAAAGTCAATCATTAACTGCACTGATCACAAATGCACTTGCCAATGGACTGAAATGTCTTGTTGTCTGCGAAAAGAAAACAGCGCTTGATGTCATTAAAGCAAATATCGAACGTACGAATCCTCAGATCGGCGCGCTAGTAGGTGTAATTGATGATGTAAACGATGCGCGTGAAGCGATCGTAGATTCCGTCAGAGATCGTCAGGTCGGAGTTCCGTTTCACATCTCAGTAAGACAAGCTCAAAACCAATATGATGTGATAAAATCAAAACTCAAGGAATCAGCCGAACTTATCAACGCACAGCATGCTGCATTAGCTCAAACGGTCTACGGCGATAAGAGTTGGCCGCAGATCGTCGGACGAAATTTGGCCTTATTAAAAAACTTTAATCAAGTACCGCTCAAGAATATTATACCGAAAGAGGATTTTAATTTTGCTCAGGATCATACAGAACTGGAAAGGACACTTGCTGTTTTAAAGCATAGCCATAATTTATTTAAGCAATCGCATCAGGTCCATTCCATATTTAGACCATTGACAGACGATCTATTTTTAGATCAACAGGTTGGGCCATCACGTGTAAGAATTGAGGATTTTATTGCATACGCTCATAAACAGTTACCAACTATTGAACAGCTTATTGCCGAACTTCAAGTGAGTGGAAAGCAGTGGGCTGATGATTTTTTTAGCGGCATCCCCACAATAATGCAGCAGGATTTTAAGTCCTATATGGCATTTTGTATTGGAGATTCAGTGAAAGAAGAGGTATTACCATCCACTTTTCCTCAGGAACAGCGCATCAATGAAATTGTCTTAGGACTACAAACAGTAGGGATAAAAGCGCAACAATTTTTCAAGCAATATGAAGATGCTCTGCAACAACATTATAGCAGCTATCATTCATCGCTAAGCAATGCAATATCAACTTATCTTGCCTACGCTGAAACAAGCATTGCTCAATATGGCAATAACTTATTAAATAATAGTAGTGGTGCAAAATTTAAAACAAGTTTATTAAGTATATTCTCGGGAAAGCATAAACAGATAAAACAAACGAGAATCGAATTAAAGAATCGTATCGCGCAGGTAAGATCAGCCCATGTTCAGAAAAATTATATTGAACATCAATATAACGATCATTTGGAAACAACTGATTTATCTATTTATCTAAACAATATCGAGGAACTCCGACAAAAGACAGCCGCTTGGAAAGAGCAATACCCACCTACGATCAGTAACTATCTGTCCAATATTAATGATCATCATTTTCATGCTGAACTGAGTAAACTAAAAGCGCAAATAGCTCCCCTACTTCAAAAATTGGATAGCATAGAGCAAATGCTAATCGCTGATTATAATATCGTTCCAACAACTCCTGTTACTGATATCAATGGGGTGATAAAGGCAGTACCTTACCTAACTGAAAGAGTAACTTTTCAATTAAGGCATTTCAATAATTTTCGTGACTATTACACGGCACGCGCACATGTCTATCGAAGTCTACAAAACTCGTTTGACGATATTGAAAGTAACCAATTAACAGGAAATATGACGAATGGTTTATTTTTACCGTATACAAGTCTTCAGGCTGCACTGGACATATGTCATACGGTTAAGCATACCATCACAACGTTCAATGAACATATGAGTGATTTCCGTATCTATCATGAATGGAAATCATTTTTCCTTTCACAGGACGAAGCGCAACAAAAGCTTATTTCCAGAATCAGCATACATCTTAAAGATCATTGGGCTGATGCATTTGAATGCTGGTATCTATATTGGATACTCACGACAAATGAGCCACAAGAACTGCCAAAAAGTGATTACCAACTACAACAATATCAACAGCAAAAACAAGAGTTTAACCATGCGCAGCTAAACAGTATAATTGCCTTATGGACAGAAAAACAGACTGATGCTGTAGGACAGTTCAAAGCTCGAGGGCAAAATATAAATAGTCTCTTTAATAAGAAAGGGGCAAAGGGAATGCGTCGCAATTCACTCCGCACTATTGTGAACAGAGAATTTGAACTATTTACAGATTTTTTTCCAGTATTATTGGTCAATCCTTCGGTTTGCAGTTCCATCTTGCCGCTACAGGAAGGAATTTTTGATGTGGTCATATTCGATGAGGCCAGTCAGCTGCGTCTCGAAGATACGTACGCGGCCCTGATCCGGGGAAAAGCTAAAATCGTTTCCGGTGATAAGCACCAGATGGCTCCCTCCTCTTACTTCGAAGGAAGTGGAGCGCTACTTGATCCGATTGATGATGAGACAGAAGATGCCGAAGATGAATTTTCAGATCGGACTGCGCTACAAGCGGCTCAGCTTAATCTTGCGGATAGCGAGTCGTTACTAGCTTATGCTGTAGACAAGGGGTTTGTGGAGTCTTATTTAAAAGTCCATTACCGCTCGAAGCACCCTTATCTCATAGACTTTTCCAATCATGCGTTTTACGGGAATAGGTTGATGCCTGTTCCGGCGAAAGTGCATTACACGCCTATCGAATACTTACAGATTGACGGATTGTATGAAGGACAAGTAAATAAGCAAGAGGCATTGAAAGTGGTCGAATTGTTACAACAGATCATGAAGGATGCGAAAGATAGTATCCCAAGCGTGGGTGTTGCTACATTCAATATTTACCAACGCAACTTGATCCTGGAGGAGCTGAGTGCAGTTCGTCAGAACGATTCTGTATTTGACAGCTTAATGGCGCAGGCAGGAGATTCATTCTTTGTTAAAAACCTCGAAAACATTCAAGGCGACGAACGGGATATTATCATTCTCTCAACGACATTTGGACGGAAAGCTAACGGTTCGTTTAGTCAAAACTTTGGTCCGATTATACAGGGTAAAGGACATCGCATGTTGAATGTAATCATTACTCGAGCGCGGTCAAAGGTATATGTATGTACTTCTTTCCCGCAGGAATATGTTGGTCAGTACCCAAATCTTATCCAACAGAAGGGCAATAAAGGCCGTGGAATTCTGTACGCTTACTTTACCTATGCGAAAGCAGTAAGTGAGGGAAATGACGAATTGCGAAAGGGCATTCTACAGCTGTTGAGTCAGTATTGTACAGATAAACTCTATGAACCTGCGGAATTTAGCTTAGGGTCTGAGTCTCCGTTTGAGGATGAAGTATTTGAACGACTTACACAGCATATCGGTGCAGACCGTTTAGAACAGCAGCATTCCGTGGGCGGTTTTAGGATTGATATCGTTGTAAAATCAAAAATAAGCCACAAACCACTCATCGCAATAGAGTGTGATGGTGCGAAATACCATAACAGTCCTGAAGCTTACGCTTGGGATAGCTTCCGCCAGGAGCAACTTGAAAGACATGGTTTTATATTCCATAGGATATGGTCCATTAAATGGTGGGATGATGCCAATGGAGAATTGAAGCGACTACTTGACTTTATCCATCAACAGGATGAGGAAGAGGCAAATTTGAACAACCACGTGCATGTGGCAACGAAAATCAATATAAATGATAATTAGCGAATCGCCATTGATAGAACCGATAATTCGCAGGTAACCAGCACAAATAATGTTATCTCATTGGTTTCCGACTCCTATTAAAGGTTATCGAGGCAACAATCGTAACCACAATAACCTTTAAAAGGGAACTATTCACACCAAATGACGAAGTCTGATCTCACGTTCAGGCTTGATAACTTAAAAGATGCATATTAATTATCACTTTTGATGACATTACTCCTACAGCACTAAATCTAGTTTCGCCAGAAAATCAGGTGGTCAATTTGCAACTAAGAATCGCATGGTCATTTGATACGAAATTTACATATAATAGAAGTTACTCGATATCCTAAAAATACACAGGGTAAAATACCTAAAATCAGCAATACCCAAAACCATATAGGATTTTCAGCCGACAACCATAGCCAACCCACGACCAGTATTATTAAACCACCAACTATAAGATTTTCTCTTGGCTTGCCCCCTATCCTCGTAGTAGCCATTCCACCCAACACACAACTAAACCAAACGCAAAAAAGTTTGATGATAAATTGGGAAAAATTGGTGGCAGCGATTTCCTTACTGGTAAATATTTCTAAAGATGACGTGAACAGCAAGCCTTGCATTTTTGCAAAAACAGAACTCATTAATCCTATCGTTCCGAATCCAACTATGACGGAAAATATCTTTCTAAAATTCATTATCTAATTGATTTTAAAATTTAACTGGTCTTTCGTTAATACAATTGGATCAATCATTATTTTTTGCACATCAGCCTCAGAGGCGGCTCTGAATGAATGGACAAAACTGTTTAATTTTTCTTTACTATCAGGAATAAATGATGCTGAATTATTTTTTGCATTAGCCTGAAATTTCTGAATTATTGGCTGCATCATGGTATCATAATTGCAACAAGCCGTTTTTAAATCATTCGGATTTTGATGAATAAAATGAGCTAGCGCCTTTGCCCCATAAATTGATAAAGATGCTCCCATTCCCGATAGCGCAGTGGGACAATACCCCGCATCTCCCAATAAAACCACATTACGATTTACTAAAGTGGATGAATTTATCATCCCCATTTTATCAATAAACATTAGACCGTTATCCGCGAAGCGACCTAACAAATGCTGTATATCTTCATTATACCCAGCAAAAGATGTTTTGAGTATTTCATTAGCTTTATTTTGAACAGATGGTAAATCTCCTGTATTATGTAAATAGCACTGAATGGCTATTTCATCGGAAGCAATGGGATAAATAGACAGCATCTTATTCACATCAATATAGATATTGAATTTGCCAACCTCATAAGAATGATGCTCTCTCAATCGTCCACCCATATAAACAAATTTAAAATCCTCTAGCGTACTTTCCGGAAAATAAATTTGTCTTGTTGTAGAGCGTAACCCTTCTGAAACGATAAGGAGATCGGTCTCCAACACGGTTCCGTTGTTGAGTAATATTTGGACTTTGTCTTCATCATGCATTACGTTTTCAACAGAAGATGAGAAATGAATACTCACTTCATTTTTTACGTCGTTGTATAAAACGTGATGCAATCCGCCTCGCGTTATCAGTACGGAACGTTCAATATTCTCGTTCATTTTCTCATAGCTAAGACTTTGTATAATTGAGTCGTCTGATTCCCTGAAATTTACAAATTCAGAGGGTGACGATGCTTGTTGTAATTGTTCTGCTAATCCTAATTCTTCAATAATACGAACGCCAAAACTCTTAAGCGAAATAAGAAATCCGGATTTACTGAATGATGCCGCTCTTTCCAAAACAGTCACGTTATGCCCTTGTTTGCTCAACAGTTTTGCAACAGTCAATCCAGCGATTCCTCCTCCTGAAATAATAATATTTTTTTTCATTTTTTTCATTTTTATACAGCAAATATCTTTCTATATTTACAGATAAAATAGCCCAAATTAAACTAATAATAGTCCAAAAAATTATGTTTGATGAAAAGCGTAAAATGAGAAAACTTGCTAAAAAACTTGGCATCTCCTTATCTTCCATTGAAAATGAGATAAAATTTTTGAATTTCAACGAATTGAACATTGTGGACTTGATGCCCGAGATGTTAATAATGGTTCGCTCTTTAATTGCCAGCAAGACTTTTGCTTATAAAAGAAAACCAATCAGGACAATAGAAAAAGGACTACTCATTTCGTTTCAAAATATTCTTATTGACAAAAAATCGGCAAATGCCATTAGTAAAAGATCTTTGAACAATCAGCCTCATGTCCGTATTATACCTTCACATTTGGAAAGTGAAGTGTTATTTCCTAAAGATGTCCACGTACAGCAAATCAGCATTTTAGTTGAGCTGGAATACCTGAAACATTTTGTAGGAAATGATGCAGATAAATTGTCTTATCTTTTTGATATAGAAAAAACCTTTTGGATAGAAGAATTTTTGTCACCTGAAATGACTGATCTAGTTGCTCAATTAGCTGACCTTTCAATAGAAAACATTTTACCGCAAGCTTTTTATCGGTTAAAAGCACTTGAACTTATTTATCTGCTTTTCAGCAATTTATTAAAAAGGAAAAAAACAGATTATTTCCATCTTAACAACGCAGAAATTGATGCGGTTTATTTGGTTCGGAATACGATAGCATCAAATCTGGAAAAATCTCTATCTAAAGATGAACTGGTAAAAATAGGTGGAATGAATGAGCTAAAACTAAGAAGGATTTTTACACAAGTTTTTGGAAAAGGAATGTACGAATATTACAATCATCTTCGTATGCAAAAAGCAGCAAGACTATTAAAGCAGGAAAATCTTTCAGTTTCAGAAGTTGGCTATCAAGTAGGATTTAGCAATCTGAGTTATTTCGGAAGGTTGTTTGAAAAACACTTTGGATTAAAACCAAAGAAGTGGCAGGATAAAAATAGAATGTAAAAACCTTATATCACACTTTATTATTGGTTATTATTCTCTCCGAACACCATCTTTAGTTGGCCTAATAACAATAAGTACCCGCAAAACGGGTTACATCAGCTATCGAGGATGTGCAGGTATGGGGCTGGATGTGATGTAGGTTCGAAACAACGAGTGATTTTCTTTACTTAAAAATAAATATGATCTCCTTCGGTGGCTGCTTGTGTGAGCATTCCAAAGGAACCTACGCGGTCAGCTACGTCATCCTCATCCACCGCCTTATGCCGCTCGTACAAACCTGGTAAATATAACAGTTCGCTCCCTTCTGCACCGATAAAATAAGGAACTTTCTTTTTCCAGCCTTTCACCGCGCGATGCTCAAAGGTTAGGATATCGGAGTGATTCTTATGGATATGATGATGCCGGATATGGATGGTTATATTCCGAAGCCGATAGACTTTGAAAAGCTCACTGGGCAGATCTCCATCCTGACAGCGAGTAGCTGATAGAAGTTTATTATTGTAAGATTCGGCGGTGACTATAATGTTGTTAGGCTCGAGATAACAATGTTCGGCAGTTACTGCAAGATTTTATGCTGAAATGCGAACCGCACTGGATCAGCAGTATTTTTGGTTTCGGTTTTATCGATCAACTGCTGCCGATGACCTTCAACGGTGCGTTTAGTCAGCAGGAACACTAAAATGCAAAAATGGTGAACTTAAAAACTTTATCATTAATTCCAGTGCACTTATAAAAGAGGATGAATTTATTCATTAGATGTGTTTTACCAAAGATGTGACAGAAGCTGGTATGGCAGAATACTCCGTCAGCATGGCTCAGAGATCAAGGTGAAAAGTATGAAAGATAAGGCTTCCACCTTCTATTTTGATCTTCCAGTGCATACGCTAGCGGGTTAAAATTGCTGGCTGACCAATATTTACCAATCGATAAACCAATATGCGATAGCTGTGGTTCTTTCTAAAATATTTAGAACCATGATATATACGGTTTATGCAGATCAGCAGTATCAAGACAGGAAGATCCCACTGTTAGCAGTATTTATAATTGTAAAAAAAGATAACAAAAATAAAGGTATAAAGAAGTTTTGTGGCACTGAAAGATATGTGATCACCACCAATGCTGGCGAAAAGTAAGCAGGCAGAGGCTCCGCCGCGTCGGATAAGCCATGCCTAAGATCTAACCGCCCCAGGGTACGAAAAGCAAAAAGAAATACTCATTGATAATTGGTAATTCATGTATTAAAGCAACGCACCTGCAATTGATTCTCAAAAATATCCTAGGCTGTAAGAGGTTTTTTGTTACGACCTAGCGTAAGTTTAAAAACTCTTCAGGCTCATTGTTTCTGAGCTCGACTTAGCCTTTGAAAATGTAGTCTCCAATACTTACCTGCGAAAAAAATATGGAGGAGATGCTTATAATATTAAACGTATGATTTTTTTTTCTTCATCAACGGAATAATTCAATTTTCTATCGAAAAACTGCTCAAAGATTTCCGAGACGTTGATATAAGGGTCTTCTACATCGCTTACACTTCCGCCTGAACGCCGAGACATTCCCTGATTTATAATAGTTTTAATAAACGGAGTCTTTCTTAAGGATCTTGGTGCTTCATTGTCGGTACTATAAGCCAACAAAAGATGCCCTTTCCGATCAAAGACACTATTGACCGTATAAAATGAACTCGCATCGATGTATTTTTTCTCTTCCTGACAATAAACTTTCGAGCTTTCACTGTTACTGATGAAGGTAACGCTTCCCTGAAAAAATGGGTTAACAGTAGTTTCAGAATTGAGCTGATATTGTTGTTCCGCTAGTGCAGAAATAAAGCATACCGTGCCAGCTCCCGCCTTTAAAAATACATTCTTATCCCTAATAAAACTTTTACTGAAAGCGAAAACACCTCCATTGCCCAACTCATAAACTTTACCGTTTGACTCTATTCCAATAATATACCCCCGGGCAACAAATTCTTTTTGCCACCAGCCAAAAGTTTTTCCGATAAAAAATAATGGCAGCAGAAAAGGTAGCACTATTAAAAATCGACTGCTTTTTTTGGACAATTTATTGCGCTCTGCTTGTTCTGTATTTTCCACTCCCATCCCATCAAGATTGCCTGTCTTCCCTTCCATTTATCTAATTTTAATCCTAGAAATAATATTATTCCACGCCTTTAAAAGACATAATAACGCCAGAATATTTATCGTGATCCGCACCAATATAAGATAAATCAATACCGGATAAATTTTTATTGTTCAGGGCTTCTTTAAATAGCGTATAATTCATTTTTTCGATCCTATTGTTCCAGTCTTCATCCGATGTTGACTTAATTGATTCCAAATCTTTCATTTCAAACATCGCACGATCCGATATTTTTTTAGAACGTTGGACAAAAATTGTATCTCCTTCTATCTTAAGAATTTTTACCCAACCTGCTGGTAAACCTTGGATGTTATTTCCTTCAGCATCGGTAAAGAAACTTGCTCCATATAGTTGTCCTGCTTGTAATTGTTGAGCCGATTTAACAAGACTCTCTTTTTCATTCCGATATTTTTTGCCATCTATGTTCAGTTTAATACCGTAAATAATAGAGCCGATAATTGCTATCGATGCTATCATCAAATACCCTTTCCAAAGTTTGAAATAGGGAATTTCTAGTGTCTTCTTAAATTTCTTTACCTCCTCTTTTTATTTCTAAGAATTTCGATTATCATATTGAGGACAACAGCCTACTGACCGACGAGCAGGTACAAAAATACATCGGAATGATTCAACACGGAGAGCTAAAATGGAGAAAAGATGATAATAGATAATTTCGAGTTTATGGGTGCGTTTAATTCTGCTTTTTTAAACGTTTTGTCGGTTTCTTTTTTTGTGGCTTTGCAGGTGTCTTAATTTTTTTCTGTACGGTCTCCATTCGTTTTCTCCACCTGATGATCTGAGATTCTTCATATACAGGGAGGCCTTTATCGTTGAGAAGCCCCATAGATTTAGCTAAACTAAGACTGAGGCGTGCGGACTTACTGTTTGCTTTCTTCCAGGTCTGTTGATCGTCTTTAAAATCCTTCTCATAGGCAGCGATAGCCTGCTTAATAATGGCTAGCTCCTTCTTATATTCTTTGAGCTTTCGATAAAGAATCATTAATCTGTTATATGCCCCTGCTTGTAGTGGGTCTTTACTTATGACCAAGTTGTAGCTTTTTATGGCATCTTCGGTTTTACCTTCGAGCTCCTGCAATCGTGCATCTTTTAACAGCTCATTTTTGGATTTCTTAATACCAGTCATATTTATTTTTATCTTTCAATACTATTCATACCTGTGCATGGTCAATACTTTAAGGGGCAAATTCCCGCTAATAAATAGTAGAGTCCTTGTAACCGGAATATCATAATTAAACTTGAGAAAAGTAATGAACAGATTAGCTAGCTCAAAGTTTCATCTCGGTTTCGGTCTACTTCTAGTAAAAGAAGAAGTTTGGCAATAGCGGGTTCCCTCCATTCTTCCGCAAGATCGCCCTCTATAAAACCAAAATCTTCATCTAGGATCATCTGGCAGCCATCCATCGTAATTCTGGCATATGGTCCGTTTTGCCCCTCCTGTCCTACTTCAAAATCACAATATTTTTCTACTCCTATGTTATTTGTCACCGGAATTCCAGTGAACGTTGCTATAGCTGCCATATTTTCATTTTTTATTTTTCAAATAATTTATAAGATCCTCACGACCATTACCAACGTTTTTAATTGCCTCTTCGACTTGCTGCCGGGTTACGCCAAGTTCTTTTGCCAAATAATCGACCTCATAAGATTCACCGCCAGCTACCTGATTGCGATCCCTTGCATCTTTTTTATTTTTATTGTCTGTCATAATAAAGTTTTTGGAATAGAACAACCGCCAACCAATAGAGTTTGAAAACTATCACTATTCTGATGTTGTTCTAAATACAAAAAGGAGGAATTATGCCTTGGTATAATGGAGATTATCCACCATCATATAAAAATCAACCGGTCAACATCCGGGAGAAAGCGACTGAAATCGCAAATGCTTTGCTTGAGGAAGGCGCCGAAGAAGGAATTGCCATAGCAACCGGCCTAAAAAAAGCGAGGGAGCATTTTAAAAAGGTAAAAGAGGAAAATAGAAAGTAAGGAAGCACAAATTATTAAAATCGACGACTATGCCAGAACTACCAGACCTACAGGCCTTCAGCAAAAATCTCACAAAAATGCTTAAAGGTAAAGTGCTTGAAAAAGCTGCCATTCACAACAAACAAAAGACCAAAGTCAGCCTGAATGATCTGCAAACTCTTGAAGGCAAAAAACTCATCAAAGTTTATCGGGAAGGTAAAAGGCTTTTTTTTGATTTTGGCAAAGATGCTATCTTGTCGATTCATCTCATGTTGCATGGCAAACTGATATATTCGGAGGACGAAAACCCAAAGTATGCATTAGTTTCCATGAAGTTTAAGGATGGTGGAACGCTATCCATTACCGACTTTCAGAAGATGGCACATATAGAATTGAATCCTGAACATGCAAAGGTGATGGATGCACTTTCTGAAAAGCTAAATCCAAAATTACTTTTCGGATTGCTGCAATCAAGCAAGGCCAAAATTAAAACTCTCCTGATGGACCAAAATGTCATTGGTGGTATTGGAAATGCCTACGCTGACGAAATCCTGTATGAAGCAGGGATATCACCACTTTCAATTTCAAACAAAATTCCCGAAAAGCAGGTACAACATCTTGCCAAAGCAATTAAGGAAGTACTGGAAAATGCCGAACAGCAGATTCTAAAAGAGCATCCTGAAATCATTAACGGTGAGATAAGGGACTTCATGAAAGTCCATAACAAAAATGCGAAGGTTGATGGTAAGGGTCATGAAATATTGCAAACCAAAATTAGCGGCAGAACTACTTATTACACAGAGCAACAAAAAGTTTTCGAATAGCACAGGATACGACTAAAGAATTACTTATCTCAGTGAAGTTTTTTGGCACAGATCTGGTACGGAAATAGGAACAACTAATTGCATATGAATAATCTATATATTATCTTCTTTTTTTTAGTTCTCCAGGGCTGCACAATGCGTAAAAGTACAATGACACCGGTACAAAATGATAAGTCCAAAATATACAATGACAGCTCAATGCAACAAGACTATGTTTCCATTTTAGAAACAATTTTGTCTGACGATTCAGCTGGTATCAAACTGCAACGTGAAGGAGAACGAAGGGCGTTCATTCATAACAAGTTTATGAGAGATTCTATCTCATCATTGCATGACAGGAATTATGTTTTTTACAACGTCGATCCACAGAAGCTGATGAAAATACTGGATAACCAGCTCACAGATTCGCTGGATATGCTTAATCAGATGAACGAAAGGAAGGCAATCATCCCAATTCCAGACGCGATCAAAGCAGCGTACACTGTTGATGACGCCGATAAATACAGGATGGACCGCAACCAAAGCATTTATTACTTTCATCTTCCCATTATCGGGTATAACCGCAAAAAAGCATACGTGCCGGTCGACTATGTATGCGGCCCTTTATGTGGAAACGGTGATGCATTTCTGCTTGAAAAAGTGAATGGTAAATGGGTAATCATACAACGATTTTTTAACCTCTGGATCTCTTAAAAAAATGTAGTCACAATAATCTTTAAACAGAAGATATTCACGCCAAATAACCAAGCGGACTTATAGCCTAATGGACCTTATCACTTTCTATAAATACACTTCCCGACAAATAGCACTCGGGAACATTGGCTAATACATAATCAATGCCGAGAATATTAGGACGAGCCGTACTTCCATGCCCACAATACAAACTCCTGATCCAGGTATCTACGTCATCTACCCATATCGCCTTCCAGGTAATATTTTGTGGATCCTGGACAGTGACAGGTGAAATTAGCACATTATACCCCATCGCTCGCAGCGCGGTTAATACGACTCGATTTACTTTGACAAATTTCATCTTCGAAAGCTATATACGGTTGTCTTTACTTTGGAACAGAAACACAACCCATATGGTTCAAAAGTCATTAACTTTTTGTGCTTAGCAGCACATCCTAATAAGTACTAAATCTAACTGATCGCTTGCATCGGATCCATTCCCGAATCAAGAGACTCGTGGTGGTTACTCCTTTTTATATATAACTATTCAAACTGTCCTGTATAAGTTTTGCGACCAATTGCAGATTTTGGTCGTCAACATATTTCAAGGAAAAAGTCTCAACGTTGGGTGTACAGCTCGCCTACAATCATCATTTAAAATCATGGCAGATAACGAAGAACGTTAAAACAAAATAGCTGTTAGGGGCTAATCGAAAGATTAGTCTTTTTTTTGCTAAAAAATGAACTATTATAAATGGATATCGTTATCTGATAGGTTAAGTTAGTTTGTTTTAGTAGTTATTAAGGTCGGTAATTCATGTCGCCGGCCTTTTTTCTAAAGTTGGAATTTCCCCTGATTCAATCAATTCTATTGTTATATCCTCTACCTCCCTGTCGCAATTTTCGTAGATTCTTATTACAGGGTGCCACCTTTGTTCTGGTCGATCTCTAAGAAAAAGGGCAGCTCGGCAATTGTCGATTCGTGATAACAGTGGTTACACGATCATCTCTTCTGTTGAAAAGACAATGTATATATGGGTTCACGTAGCGGGCTGTTAAAAAAAACAAACGATGACTGCTCCGCTTGTGTTCAACTTAAAAAACAATTATGACCCTGATTTCCAATAGAAAAAACACGAAGTTAACCGCCCGCAGGGTTTCTACCCTCTTGCACCTTATGGCTGTGGTCCTCCTCATATTTTTAGGTAGCTGCCATGAGGACGATAGCCCCGCACCTGAGCAGGCGCACTTAAAAGTGAAGGTGAAAACTCAAGGTGATCAGTATGATGCAGTCCATCTCGAGATCCAGCAGCTATGGACCCGCACGTCTGCAGGTGGAGGAAAGGTCGTAGCAAATAAAAGGGTAAACATCCTGAAAATTCAAACGGATAGCATCATCGCGGGTGGACATGTCCCCCATGGCAGCCTACAGGAAGTTATGCTAAAAGTAGCCCCTACAGGGAATGAAATAGTCATAGATGACCTTTCCTATGCTTTAGAGATGCCACAAGGAGAAATTATCGCGGTGAATATCGCAGCCGACAGTAAGCTTTTTCCAAATGAAAACCATACATTAATGCTTCATATCAATCTATCAGATTTCATTCAGGAGACGGCAGAAGGTAAATTTATAATAAATCCTAACCTCCCTGCAGTACTGGATTAAAGCGGCAGGTTACTCACTCCTCGAATCGGGTTTTAGTGGCTTTTTAGCGCAGCGGATCACCTCAATGGAAGGGATTCCGTAGTCCAGGACAATTTTGCCTTCAACCAAATAGATACCGACCCGACGGAGCGCAGGTGCAGAATTGGTATTATGTCTCATCCAGCTTGGCATTAAATCGGGGCTACGCTGTTTTTTGTCTTTCCTTATATAACAGCAAGCAAGCAAATTTGGGCTTTGTAAACCAACGATATGAGGTGTAATCCTACAGGAGAAATGCTTCGGAACATCATTTTTTGACTTTCTGATTTAATTTTTATACCCCTTTTAGTAATATTTTTTCAAATCACTAATTCTTTCAATATGGAGTTCTCTGGCCTGAGACCGCCGCATCATTAACGCATAAGCATTATTAAATCCTAAAGGTTTTAACCACTTGATGCCATACAGCTTCTGAAACTCATTGTTTACGTAATTATAGGTATCGGAAGGACTTTTGGATACGCTTCCTAATACCTGCTGATTTGGTTTTAACAACACCAAAAGGCCTGTTCCCGTGTACTCTACATAGCAATCAATGGCATCGCTCATCAAAGCATCAAAACATATTTTGGTCCCACCCAACCCCGTCTTTGTATCTACTTTATAATCGGTATGGCCTTCGATCAGAATTTTGTATATCGCAGCCAAAATATATTGTTCTGCAAAAATTTTTGAACCTACCTTTATCGTACCGGCGCTCCCAGAACCAGTTGGCTTATAAAGATTGTTGTGCAGCAGAAAGTCCTTTGCAATATGTTCTGGCGTCTGCTTCAAAAAATCTGCTTTATAATTGAGCTCCGTCATGACCGAATCATTGAACTTATCTGCCAGCAGGTTCATTGTCTCTTCCAGCTTGGGGAATTTCTGAAGGGTTGCCGTCTTGATGATCGGTGAAGCAAAATAAGGTGGGAAAATCTTCTTGTCATCTGCCAGCACAAACAGGTCGTATGCCTTGATCCGCCCATCGGTGGAGTATCCGCTAATGAGATCAAGATCTTTTTCATAAGCGGCTTTATACATAATTGCATCGCTGACAACAAGTGGGTTGACCTGAAGATCATAGATACTGCGAAGTCCCAGATCACCGTCCTGACGTCCCATAAACTCTGGTGTGAAACCTGCCTTGATGCGACTGTCATTGGACCTCATAGCCATATAAAGCATACTTAAAAAGCACATTGCGGTGAATATGCCCAATATAATATAGGTTTGTCGACTTTTGATATTTACCAGGGAATATTGGATTAGTGCAATGCCTTTGTCCAAGAGGATTGCTAATAATGCTGCAGGAATAGCGCCGGCCAAGATCATGTTGGAGTTGTTAAGGGATATACCGCCAAAAATAAATTCACCCAAGCCCCCGGCGGCAACAAATGATGCCAAGGTTGCTACGCCAACATTGATCACTGCCGCTGTACGTACGCCCGCGATAATCACTGGCATGGCAAGTGGAAGTTCTACTTTGAGGAGCAGTTGCCAATCGGTCATACCCATCGCTTTCGCTGCCTCTACGATACTGGAACCAACTCCTGTAATGCCGGTAAAGGAATTCCGGATAATGGGTAAGAGAGCGTAGATAAATAGTGCAACAATGGCGGGAATGGCTCCGATACCCAGAACCGGAATAAGAAAACCCAACAATGCAATACTCGGTACAGTTTGCAAAACACCTGCGAAACCTAAAATAATAGCAGCAAATTTTCTCTTTCTCGAGATCAGTACCCCTAGAGGCACTCCGATAAGAATGGCAAATACCAAAGATAAAAATGTAAGCCCGAGATGTTGGCCAATCTGGGTCAATAGCTTGTCCTGTTGTTCGAGAATAAATTGCCAAAAACTTTGCGCCGTCATACCACTTGTTGTTTTCGATAGTTGTTAAATGCGCCCACTAGCGTTTCATAGGCTTGCGCCGTATCTGTATGCATACTCAGAACCTGGGTGGCATGCCATAAATCTGTGCTCAATGTAAATCCATAACGCGAGATAAAAGGATCTATCGCCGTAATCCCTTGTAGTTCTTGTAAGGTAGTCACTTTATACTCCAATAGTAGGCGATTTTCGGCGAAGAAATTGGCTACAAATTCATTTGCAGGTCTATATAACAGTTCTTTTGGCGTTCCGATCTGCACGATTTTCCCCTTGTCCATTAAGCAGATCCGCTGTCCAAGTTCGAAAGCCTCAGACACATCGTGCGTAACGAGGATGATCGTCTTACTGCGTATCTCCTCCAAGGATCTGAATTCTGCGTGGATATCTGCTTTGGTTATATTATCCAGTGCTCCGAATGGCTCGTCCATTAATAGAATAGGTGAATCGGCGATCAGTGCCCTAGCAATGCCTACGCGCTGTTGTTGCCCTCCACTCAGTTCATGGGGATAACCTTGTTGGATCTCCTCGCCCAAGTTTAATTTGTGAAGTAGCTCCGCAGTACGCATGCTTATTTTCTTTTTTTCCCATTTCAACAATTCTGGAACTACAGCAATATTGCGTGCAACGGTATAGTGCGGAAAAAGGCCGGCATGCTGCATGACAAAACCAATTTGCCTACGTAAATCATGGATGCCTCTTTCTCTGATATCTTTGCCAGCAATAAAGATCTGGCCTTTATCGGGTTCGATAAGCCTATTGATCATTTTTAGGGTTGTCGTCTTTCCACAACCGCTAGTTCCTAGCAGAACAAGAACTTCGCCTTGATTGGCCTGAAGGGAAATCTGATCGACTGCGGCCTTTCCATTAAAGAATTTTGAAATGGAGACGATATCTATCATATTATCTCGCGAGTCTAATACCTGTAAATTGCCACTGCAGTGCCGTCTGAAAAAAGTTTCGGTACGTTTTGCGGCTATGATCTTTAGGTGTTGCAATGGAGGCTCCACGCAAGACCATCTGGTTAACCATAAATTTTCCGTTATATTCACCCACGGCGCCAGCCTCCTTTTTAAATCCGGGATAAGGAAGATATGCAGAATTGGTCCACTCCCACCGCTGTCCCCAATTGAGATGATCTGCCGCAACCTCCCACTCTGCCTCTGTCGGAAGCCGCATTCCCCTCCAGGCTGCAAATGCGGAAGCTTCATAAAAGTTGACATGGCAAACTGCATCTTCCAAGTCTATTTCCATCAACCCCGCTAAGGTATAATTCATCCATTGTCCATCCATCAAATGCCAATATAAGGGAGCCTGAGCCTGATGCTGTTTTACCCAGTCCCAACCTTCGGAATGCCAATACCGGAAATCGTCGTACCCACCATCTTCCATGAAAGCAATGTATTCCTTATTTGTCACCAAATCACTCGCGATTTCAAAGTCATTCAAATAGACCTTATGTCTTCCTTTCTCATTATCAAAACAGAAACCTGAACCTTCATATCCGATTTCATAAATCCCAGCACCAAATTGGACATACGTTGATTCGGCAGCCGCATAACTGACAGGAGCTTTTGTACTGCCGTAGGCAGGAAAAAGGGGATTGTGCCCCAGTATATATTTGATATCCGTAAGCAGCAATTCTTGATGTTGCTGTTCGTGATTTAATCCTAGCACAAAGATGTCAAGGAGATCATTTGTCAAAAACCCACCATCCAAAAACTCAATCATGGACTTGTCCACACATTTGCGATATCTATAGATGTCTGCAACGGAAGGTCTGCTCAGATTTCCTCGATCTGTACGAATCACCCGAGCTCCTATTGTTTCATAGTAACTATTGAACACAAAATTGTATTCAGCGTCGAATGGCTGATAGTTTGGCAAATGCGGAAGTAAAATAAATGTTTCGAAAAACCAGGTGGTATGTCCAAGATGCCATTTCGGAGGACTAACCTCTCCTATGGGCTGAACAACATAATCCTCAGTTTCCAATGGTTGGCAAATTTCTTCGGAATAAGCCCGTATAGCAAGATAGCTATCGATCCATTTTTGCTTTTCGGACATTTCGATAAGCGCATTTTGTATATTTTTCATAAATAAAACTTATTAGGACACCCTCCATACCGAATCAACAAACCATCCTTTGCTGTCTTCAACATTTGCGATCAGCTGAAATCCTGCTATAGAAGCCATTCGCTGTATTTCCTCAGGAGCATATTTCTGAGAAATTTCCATGTCAATTAATTCATTTTCCTTAAAAAAAATAGACTCGCCTTTGATATGGACATGTTGATTGGTTAGACTGACCAAGAAACTGCGGCAGGCTCCGGAGATTGGATCGTAGGATTGATAATGCTGAAAATATTGGGTATCAAAATCAGCTTCAAGTTCCCGGTTGATGCGATTCAGTAAATTGATGTTGAAGGCCGACGTGATTCCGGTTTTATCGTTATAGGCAGAAAGAACGGTGTGTGGATTTTTTTTGAGATCAAAACCGATTATAATAATATCACCGGGGCTTAGTTTACGGCGGATTTCGGCACAAAAAAAGTGGGCTTCGTCCATATCCATATTGCCGATATTACCACCTAAAAATAAAACTACTTTTCGCCGTTCGGAAATTTTCATCGCCTGGTCAAGCATTTCAAAGTACTCTCCCTCCAACGGTACGATGTCTAAAGTTGGAATGTCACGATGTAATTTTTCGCCTAATACCGCAAGAATATTGCCCGATATATCGATAGGCATGTAGGAGTACGTGTTATGATGTGCACTGAGATGGGTTAACAGATGACTTGATTTAAGGGCATCACCTGCCCCCAGCTCTATCAGGTCGAAATCGGATTCATCAGTTGTGATGAAATCTGCTAACTCAGCAGTTTTTGTGCGAAATATTTCAAGCTCGCAGTTGGTCAGATAATATTCGGGCATATGCATGATATCCTGAAAAAGTCGATCGCCAATGGGATCATAAAAATACTTTGAAGATAATTTCTTCGGATAAGTATTTAAACCTTCTACCACTTCCTTGTGAAAAACCCCTTCATACTTTTCGATCTCAGGTGAAGCACTAATTACTGGTAGAACATTATTTAATTGTAAACTCATAACTCTATGGTATTTGCGGTCTTTGTTACAGAAATATAACAGGAAAAATGAGCGAATAGTTTCGGAATAATCCAATCTGTGAAAATGGTCGAAACAGCAAATGGCCAGCCTGGATTAAGGCGGCGACGTTATGCTGATTTACAATTGAATTTTTCGATTCGGAGGAAATCCTACTATTTAAAAAAGGCTGATCATAAGATCAGCCTCTAAAACACTCATCACAATAAAACATACTAATCGTGCCCTTCAGTCTTAACAATCTTGTTGTAAATACCTAATAATAAAAACGGCGCCGCCCACTGGCCGACAAACAGTGCATTATTGTCGTCTTTTGTTTTGCAACATTTTAATGCTGCTGAAATTCCCATCGCTGCCAGCGAAGCTGCTAAAAATAAAATCGATGGAATTTTAGAAGTTTGGTTTTCTACCTCTCTTGTTACTTTGTCTTCATTTCCTGTTGTAAGTGCCATAATATATATACTTTGGTTTATTATTGAACTATTTTCAAGAGGAAATGGTTTAAATTTAAACAAAAAAAGGTCGAGACTCTGATTCTCGACCTTAACATGATACGTAATATTGATAATGGAGGACTAAAATAACCATTTGGTACATAGCTTTGTTTAGAATAAAGTGCTAAAAGGAGGAAGCTTAATCCCTATTGTTTTATAGGTTTTTACAAGAGTTTGGCATATCAACCTAGATAGCGTCGAAATAGTCAATTCAATAGTAGCTGGTTTTAGGGATCCTAAAAATAATTGTTACTAACGGTGAACGAATTTCACTTGGTGCTGTTCTAATCAGCATGGTTACGTCACGTGCATCACATATACAATCAATATATTATGAAAATAGCAGTGCTAGCTCATTTAAAACATCCCATCCGCAAACCATTTATGGGCGGGTTGGAAGCCTTTACATACGAAGTAACTAAACTTTTACTGCAAAGGGGACACGAGGTTACCTTGTTTGCCAGTGAGCATTCCGATCCTTCTCTAAATGTGCATGCTATCCTTAGCGATGTAGATTACGATATGGAGACATTAAGTAGATTTCGCTCGCATGAATTGAGTGAAGATTTTATATCGACACATCACGCCTATCTGGAGCTGATGCAGGAGATAGACCAATATGATTTTGATGTTATATTTAACAATAGCCTAAATTACGTACCCATTACAATGGCGACCTTAGCGGAAACACCGATGGTAACAGTATTGCATACACCTCCTATTTTTGAGATGAAAAAAGCTATTATGGCAGCAAACAGATACAACAAAATGACTTATGTATCTGTCTCGCAAACAAATGCATCAATGTGGGAGCCCTATATACCCAATTGTAAGGTCATACACAATGGAATTGATTTGAATAAATGGAGCTATATAGCAAATAACTCTGGAGAGTATGCATTATGGTTTGGCAGAATTCATCCCGATAAAGGAACCCATTTCGCAATAGCAGCTGCAAAATTGGCCGGAAGACCTATCAAAATCGCAGGCTCGGTCGCAGACAAACATTATTTCGAAACTTTTGTCAAACCGCTTCTCGATGAAAACGCTGAATGGGTAGAGCATTGCACACACGAACAACTTAATGAACTAATCGGAAATGCGGCAGTAAGTGTGATTACCCCCTGCTGGGAAGAACCTTTCGGTTTGGTTGTTGCTGAAAGCTTAGCATGCGGAACGCCAGTCGCTGGCTTTGCGAGAGGAGCGCTACCAAAAATTGTGACAAAAGAAACTGGATGTCTTACAGCGTCCTGCTCAGTGACAGAATTGGCTAATTGCATAAACGACGCAGCACAGCTTAGTCGCAAAGCATGCCGAGTGCATGCTGAATCATCATTGGATATACAGCATATGGTATCTTCCTACGAAAATATATTTGCTCAAGTAATCAAAAAATGTGCAGATAAATATGTCTTATAAATATGCTTTTTACATTCACCACCATGGGTCTGGTCATCTTACTCGAGCCTTAGCTATAGCTGCGCAACTACCCGCTGATGAAGTGGTTTTCCTCGGTAGTTCATTAGAAACTTATAAAGATTTAATACCAAAAGGTATTCGTTCAATCGAATTGCCATTTGATATTCCCGCCAATAGCGATCGGGATTGGGCTGCTAGTGACCTGAGTTTTTTACATTATGCTCCCGTGAATGTGAAGGGTATAATAAATAGAAATTACCTTATAACAGAATTTTTTGCAAAGCACAACCACTGTTTACTAATCGTTGATGTTTCGGTCGAGATAACTTTACTTGCGCGTCTCTGTGGGATACCAACAGTAGTCGTAAGACAACATGGCAACCGCTCCGACTTAGCACACTTAATGGCTTATGAAAGCGCTTCTTTTGTGTTGGCACCATACGCAAAATCAATGGCTCAAGATATTGAAAGCGATTTTGCGCATAAAACATTTTATTCAGGTGGCTTCTCCAAATATAGCGGCATGTCGGTTGAGAACAATACGAGTGCGGACGATCAAATAGCGATGTTCTTTGGACGAGGTGGCACATGTTTCGATTGGAAGCTCATCGCTCAAATTCGGAAAGATTTACCTGAAACATCCAGCCTACATATACTCGGCACAATACCAGATTATCACGCTATTAGTGGAGTCAGCTATTATGGCAATTCAAAAACTGCATACGATATATTAAAAAATTGCGGCATCGTGATAAGCAATGCGGGACACAACTGCGTGATGGAACTGGGCGACTTAAGAAAAAAAGTTATTTGCGTACCTGCGGAAAGGCCTTTTGAAGAGCAAAAAATAAAAGCCAAGCTACTGCAAAATGCTGGTGTAGCGACGATAATAGAAGAGCAAGCTTTACATCAGGTCAATTGGTCCCACATCATTGAAAACGCAAAAAAATTAAAGGTCGAAGCATGGGAAAAATTGATGAACCCAAAAGCGACCATCGAAATTGCTGCGCGCCTTAAGAAATTGCATTCAAATCTATTTAAAACTTTATATAAATAATATGTACTCTACCGCTTCCATTTCTGTATTGACGATCGTACATAAACGCCATGACGCGCTAATAAACCTGATGAATGGGCTCGCAAAAAATTCTATTCTACCCACAGAGCTGATCATTGTCTATATCAATGAACGTGCCTACCCACTCAAAGACGAATATCCCTTTAAGATAAAGTCCTTGGAAATAGATACAACAGGTGAATTAAATTTGGCCAAAGCAAGAAATACGGCTATAAAAAGTTCGAGTTCTTTATTTAATATCTTTTTAGACGTAGATTGTATTCCGGCAGATGATTTAATAGAACAGTATCTGCCCTATTCAACAAAAAATATTTTAATAAGCGGCCGGGTAAGGTATTTAAAAAAAGGCTTTGCAGATAAACTTGGATGGATGTCGCAGTTGATGCAAAACAGCAGGCCGGATCCTGTCAGGAAAGATGTAGATCAATTTAGTTATGAACTTTTTTGGTCCCTCAATTTTGCGTGTACCAAAGAGACTTTCCATAAAATTGGAGGATTTGATCAAAATTATATTGGATATGGAGCTGAAGATACCGATTTTGGTTTCAGTGCGAGGAATAATGGGGTTGCTCATATCACGATCGACGCATTGGCCTACCACCAATATCATCCAAGTTATAATCCCCCTTTAAACCACTTCAAACCAATTGTCATCAACGCTAATCAATTTTTCCTAAAATGGAGAGTTTGGCCAATGATGGGATGGTTAACTAAATTTAATGAGTGCGGATATATATCCTTCAAAAACAATAAAATAACCATTGTTCGAGAGCCTTCAAAACAAGAAATTGCGGCCAGCCTCATTGAATAGGAAACAGGTCAAGGTTATTCTCGGACATTTAAAGAACCGTCCTTGTCAACTATTATCGGATTATAATTCGCAACAAATTAAAAAAAATATTGATAACATATTTTCAACATATTTAAATTTCCCCAAAATGCATTTAAATCCTACGATATCCACATTTAACCATGTCGTTTTGCATACACTTTTTGGCAAAGTTAAAAAAAGTACTTTGATTAATTTTGACCAAATACTTAGAAATGAAAAACTTTATAAAGTTATTACTGCTTTTAATGGTTATGATGACTACTTTATCAACTCAATCCATGGCACAAAAGAAAGATGTAAATGTCTTGGTCCTTATTTACTCCGATAACGGTGGGACTTTAGAATTAGCAAAAGAATTTGCTAAAGGCTTAGAAAAAAACTCAAATGTTCGATCAGTAATTAAACAAGTAAAGCATTCGGACAATCCAATTTTAAAAACTATCCCAGTTGTTAGTATGGAGGAACTTTCATCATATGATGGTATCGCGTTTGGCTCTCCGGTGTATTTTGGAAATATTAGTACCGGCATGAGCGAATTTTTCTCCAAAACAACAGATCTATGGGCGAAACACGCACTTGAAGGAATGCCTGCCAGCGTATTTATGTCTGCGGGTACCGGAGCAGGACGTGAACTTGCCTTACAGTCGTTTTGGAATACTCTTGCGGTTCATGGAATGATACTTGTTTCAAATGGCATACGCTCAAATGACAAAATTGACAGATCAATTGCTCAGGGCAATTCTGTTTTAGGAACCACGAGCTTGGTAGGTATAAAAAATGTGCCACGTCCGAGCTCCGATGAACGCCTTCTTGCCGAAGATCAGGGGGAAAACTTCGGGAAGGTTGCAAAGGCCTTACAAGGAACATTTCACAAAGAATCCGCTCCTATTGAACAAAAAAACAATAATGATATAAATCAGGAACTGATCAATAAAAAAATTATCCTGCCTGATGTTCCAAAACCTGCTGGAAATTATCAGCCATTTGTACGTACCGGAAACCTGGTATTTATTAATCAATATGCATTAAAGGATGGGAAATTACAATACCCCGGAAAACTCGGTAAAGACGTGGATGAAAGGCAGGTTAAGGAAGCGACACGTACCACAATGCTCAATGTTTTGGGAGTATTAAAAAATGCTGTGGGAGGCGATCTTAACCGCATAAAAAAATGTGTTCAGTTAACTGGGTACTTTAATGTAACTGATGACTATACCAAACATGCTGACCTCATGAACGCTGCATCAGATTTGGTTGTAGAAGTATTTGGTGAAAAAGGAAAACACGCCAGGGCAACGGTGGGAGCCTCGTCACTCCCAGGAAATACTTCAGTCGAAATACAGGCTATATTCGAAATTGAATAGATTCCATCGGTGTCCCTGAAAAATGCTTTCCGATACGATCTAGTCAAATTAAAATCTCTATCTCCTGTGCTTTGGCGTTAATAGAGATTAATAAAATATACTTCATACGGAGACACTTATCTAATTTGATTTATAAATAAAAACCCGTACATTCAACGGAAATTAACCTCTTTCCATTATGCAAAGTAACAATTGGTTCAACCGGTTTAAATACATCCAGCGAAAAAGGGTATTTTGGTTAATTACGCTATTAACTATTTTTCATCATACAAGCTTCGCGCAAAAAGATCCGCAGCTCAGGGAAGCACTGTCTATCATGACAAAAGCATCTATTTCTGGAGATATCGAAGGTATTATAAGTCAAACATCGCCCCGCATAATTGAAAGCATGGGCGGGATAGATCAGGCAACAAAACTGACCAAGGAACTCTATTCATCTCTTATAAAATATGGGGTTAAAATTGATTCCACGATCAATTATGTCGATATAGATGTCTCAAAAATTGATGGGATAGCCTACTGCTTTATTCCTCAGGTATTGGTAATGTCTATGCCTGAAAAAGGCAAAATGGCTATTACTTCGGCTTACTTATTAGCGTTAAAAGAGGACGAAACCAAAAAATGGACTTTTATTAATTTCAATAAAATGGATCAGGAAAAGATCAATTTGTTTCTTCCTGAATTTAACGGCAAGATTTCTCTTCCTCCGGGTCTAGAAAAAAAAACCTTAGTCGTGAAGAAAGAAGAGGTAGCTAAAACTGTCGATCATCTAATGAAACTTATAGATGAATCTGTCAAAGAAAATAAATAGTTTTAAGTCATTTCCCGTCAATCTTCGGAAATTCACTAAAACCTGCTATGATTTTTTTGTTTCACCTCAGGTCCCAATTGCTAAGGGAAATGTACTGTAGACTACTCCAGAAAATTCATCTTATACTCAGCTAAAATCTGCGTATTTTTAGGATTAATAAAATTCCTTTCATCGCACGAAAAGAGGAATCAAAAAGACCTTTCCGCAATTGCGGAAAGGTCTTTTTGATAATCTCAATATCGAAATGGAGGTTAATATTCCTCCATATAATGGAATCCTATGTTGTTTGGCGTTATGATCCTCCTTCTACTCATACTTTTTGTTGCGATTTTATAGGAATCTAACGTGTTCCTAAATCTTTCGCATGCATACTGCCTACCCCCAAAATACAATTGAAAATAAAGGGCATTCGGATGAAAAGACAATTCAATTAAACTCCAGCTTCTTTATCAGTAAAAATCTGGACTCCTGCTTTTTTTTCAATTAACTGTAACGGATATAGTTCAGGATTATATACACCATGAAGAACTTGATTCAAAGCGTTTTTCTTGGATTTGCCAAATGTAACAATTAGAATATTTTCAGCTTTATTGATGATAGGTTCAGTCAACGTAATTCTAAACATTTCCTGTGGCTTTAGATAGTAGGCATCAACCCATTTTCCTTTTTCTTGTAGGATCTTTTCACCTGGAAACAGAGAGGCAGTGTGGCCATCATCCCCCATTCCTAATAGGATGAAATCAAAAATACCGTCAGCTCCCAAAACATTTCTGATTTGCGCTTCGTATTCTTTAGCGTAATTTTCAGGCTCAATTCCCTCTTTATACATGGGGAAAATCTGATTTTTATTGACTGGAACTTTATTCAAAAGTACTTCCAAAGTCATCTTAAAATTACTTTTCTCATCTTCAAGAGAAACCCATCTTTCATCTACCCAAAAAAAATGGATTTTCTCCCAAATTATTTTATCGGCATATTCAGGAGTAGCTAATAAACTAAAAATAGCTTTCGGTGAAGAGCCACCACTCAACGCAACCACAAATTTATCATGCTTCTGGATTGCTTTTTTCGAAAGCTCAACAAATGTATCTGCTGCTTCTTTATATAAAGCATCCAGATTATCAAATATCGTAATATTCATTTTCTTTTAATAGATTTTAAACCCACTGATGTCCCTGCCGCTCTACCAGTGCATCACTGTCATCAGGCCCCCAGTTTCCTGAAGCATAATTTGGGAAAGAGGGGTCTTTGGTTTTTTCCCAGGTTTCCTGAATTGTTTTTATCACATCCCACGCTTCTTCTACCTGATCAGAGCGCATAAACAGTGTAAGGTCTCCGACAAGTGCTTCCAATAATAGAGTTTCATAAGCTTCGGGAGTATCGGTCTGACAGGCAAAATTATCGAAAATCATTTCCACAGGTTTAAGCGCTAAGGACAAGCCTGGTTTTTTAGACATAAACTGCAATCTGATGTCCATTTGTGGCTGGATATTAATAATCAATCGGTTAGCCGACAGAAGCGAGGTGCTTTCTGAAAACATAGAATTGGGAAGTGGCTTAAACTGAATCGTTATATAAGAATGCTTTTCTTTCATCTTCTTCCCGGTACGAACATAAAAAGGAACATCCTCCCATCTTTCATTATCCAGATAAAACTTGATAGCGACAAATGTTTCGGTATTGGAATCAGGAGCAATTCCCTCCTCCTGGCGATAGCCATTTACTTTCAGCCCATTTACTTTGCCTCGTCCGTACTGTCCTCTTACCGCATAATGATCTACTTTTTCAGGAGAAATCCTACGGATGGATTTTAAAACATCAACTTTACGATCCCTGATCTCACCCGATCCAAGTGAAGCCGGAGGTTCCATAGCAACCATACAAAGAATTTGCAAAAGATGGTTCTGAATCATATCGCGCAAAGCTCCTGTCTGCTCATAAAAACTGGCTCTTGTTTCCACTCCGACTTCTTCGGCAACCGTAATCTGCACCGATTCTATATGTCTGTGGTTCCAAAGAGGTTCAAAAATTGAATTTCCGAATCTGAACGCCAAAATATTCTGTACTGTTTCTTTACCTAAATAATGATCGATACGATAAATCTGTTCTTCCTGGAAAGTTTGTGAAAGAAGATTATTTAGCTCAATGGCAGATTCTTTATTGTGACCAAAAGGTTTTTCGATAATAATTCGATCTGTTGCAGGATCAGATGCTATTGATGTATTTTTAAGATGATTTGAAATTACAGATACAAAGTTTGGTGCAATCGACAAATAGAAAAGTCTGTTTCCTCTCATTCCGTACACCTTATCAAAATTCTCCAGTTTCTGATATAAATTCTGATAAGAGCTTTCTTCATCAAGCTGATGCTGAAAATAGCTGATGTGAGCCTGAAAACCAGCCCAATCTTCCTTGGTTACGGTCTTCCTGGAAAAACTCTCCAGATTTTCTTTAATATAAGCGCTGAATTTTTCATCCGTATTTTCGGCTCTTCCTAAAGCTAGAATATTAAAACCTTTGGGCATTCTGCCATCGATGTATAAATTGTAGAAGGCTGGAAAAAGCTTTCTTTTTGCCAAATCCCCTGTTGCACCAAAAATAACGATCGTTGTTGGATGCAGGATTGTATTGTCACTCATTGTTAGGATCTAGTTATTTGGGGTTTGCCATGAAGTATGAAAGACTCCTTCTCTGTCCGTTCTTTGGTAAGTGTGCGCACCAAAATAATCACGCTGAGCCTGAAGCAGGTTTACAGGTAAAGATGCTGTGGTGTATGCTTCGAAATACCCTAGAGCCGACTGAATTCCTAAACTTGGAATTCCGTTTGATACAGCAAAAGCAGCCGTTTTTCTTAATGACGGAATTTTATCTTTTACAATTTCTGAAATTTCCTGATCCAATAAAATATTAGATAAGTTCTCGTACTTTGAATAAGCCAGATAAAATTTCTCCAATAAAACCGAACGGATGATACACCCACCTCTCCAGATTTTAACAACATCTTTTAACGGAATTTCAAACTGATATTCCTCAGAAGCTTTTACCAATAATGCCAAACCTTGAGCATAACTGATTAAAGTAGATAAATACAAAGCATCCCCCACCTCTTTTATAAACAATTCTGTATTTTCTGGAGTTTTCACTTCTTCTTTAGCATATATTTGAGAAGCTTTTGCTCGCTCATCTTTGTAAGCGGATAAAATTCTTGATGTTACGGCAATATCGATGGTTGGAATAGAGACCCCAATTTCCATACCCTCCTGGGAGGTCCATTTTCCGGTTCCTTTTGCTCCTGCTTTATCTAAAATCTTGTCGACAAGAAAACCGTCTGTTACATCATCTTTTTGCTGGAAGATATCTCTTGTTATTTCAATAAGGAAAGAATTCATCTCGCCTTCATTCCATCTTTTAAAAACTTCATACAATTGTTCATTCGTAAGATTAGCTCCTTTTCTCAGTAAATCATATGCTTCACTGATTAATTGCATGATGGCATATTCAATACCGTTGTGAACCATTTTAACATAATTCCCAGCAGCTCCTTTCCCCATATAAGCGGTACAGGGCTCCCCATTTACTTTTGCTGAAATAACTTCCAGCATAGGCTTCACCAAATTGAAAACTTCCAAATCTCCCCCTGGCATAATACTCGGTCCTCTTCTGGCGCCCTGCTCTCCTCCAGAAACTCCCATTCCCATAAAATGAAGGTTTTTAGAAGCTAAATCGGCTATACGTCTCTCGGTATCTTTGAAATAAGAATTTCCCGCATCAACGACAATATCTTTTGGACTCAGCAGCGGGGTTATGCTTTCAAGAACAGCATCAACCGGTTTGCCTGCTGGTACCATCAAAATAACTTTTCGCGGACTTTCTAAATTCAATACAAATTCCTCTAGTGAAACAGTTCCAACAACCTGTGTACCTGAAGCCACTCCTTTACGAAGTTCGATTACCTTTTCTTCATCTAAATCGAATCCTACGACAGAAAAACCATTATCGGCAATGTTGTAAAGCAGATTTCTTCCCATTACACCCAGACCAATGACCCCGTAATTATACTTTTCCATTCTTACTTAAAGTTTATGTTATAAATTCAAAATTACTGAAATGCATGCCAGTAAAAAAATTATCTAAAATTTTCTTTCCATTGTGACATTTTTATCATCAACTGGAAAATGTCATTAATCAATACGGTGATAAGGGCATCGTTCAACATATAAACTATCGAGGTCCAAATTCTCTAATTTTAATTTTACTTTTGGCTATATGTAAATACATGCTAATCAGTAAACTCTTTCTTTTTCTTTCGGATGTAGTCAACCAGAATTTTTTGCAAGTTTTTAGCGTCATTAAGTTTGTAGAACTCCTCGTCAAATTTGTTTAGCGGATTGTTTTCATAAGATTTACTAAAACCTTCTACCGTACCATCCTGATCTTCGGTTATTTTCGATTTCTCCTTTTCAAATGTGCTGTTTGCCCGCTCGGTCAGATCAGCAAATTGAGTAGCGCCAACTAATTTCAGCGCTTCTGGCAACGCAGCAGCAAATTGACCGCTTGAATTAAAATAAAACTGGTTATAACCACCATTATTTACTTCTCCTTCTAATTGGCTGATCATATAAATTGCTTGTCTGGACTTGTTCCAGGACAAGACGATTTCATATTCTTTGTCATATGCCGGCGATAACTTACGAAAGAGGTTATCATAAACGACTTCCAATAAGATGTCATCCGAAGTCGTATCAATAATCTGCTCGGTTAATGGATTCTGAATTGATGGCTTATTATTATTTTGCTTAGTATGTCCAGAACAGCCAAATAAATTTAAAATAATTATTATAATTCCAATGGTAATAGTTGGTGTTCGCATTGATTTTATCATCTTTAAATCTTTTTAGTATCCAAATATATACATTGATTTGCAAACAATTTCCTCAGTGGTATAGTTATAAAATGGTTCGACATCCTCTGTATGCACTTTTCAATTGGATTTTCTTTTACAATGAAGTACATTGCAGAAACATTGATGCGACTAAAGAATTATTTTGTAAAATTGGCTAAGTTAATTCTCTTTAAAACAATTTAATATGAAAAATTATATCATTACCGGAATATTTTTGCTTCTGTTCACAAATTTGGCGTTTCCACAATATTTCACCCTAGCTCCAACAGGTTTCGTTTCTAAAGAGAATCTAGATTATACCGTAGTAGAAGTTCCTGGCGTTAAACAGCAAGAACTTTACAATAATGTATTAAAGTCGATCAATAGCTTGTATTCCAATCCCAAAGAAGGCCTGACTTTGGTTCCCGGGCAGGCGATAACTTTAGCAGCTTACCAACAAAGAGGACTTAAAACATCGGGTATTGCTTACTATGATGTCGATTATACCTTGTCTTTTTTGTTTAAAGATGGAAAAATAAGAATCAATAGTCCAACTTTCAGTGCTCAAATTATGAATTACAACGGTACTTGGAATAAAATGAACGTGAAAAAATTTTATTTCAAAGGCAACGGTAGCCCCAAAAATGAGAAAAAACATCAATTCGTAAACGCGTACTTTAATGGGCTGATCAAATCCATTCTTGAAAAATCAACCAATATTGATAATTGGTAATATCGATGTATTTCTTCTCTTCTTGATAATAAACTTGCGAACTTTCATTCCATTTTTCCAGTTTTAATTCTAGAAATAATATTATTCAACGCCTTTAAAAGACATAATAACGCCAGAATATTTATCATGATCTGCACCAATATAAGATAAATCAATACCGGATAAATTTTTATTGTTTACAGCTTCTTTAAATAGCGTATAATTCATTTTTTCGATCCTATTATTCCAGTCTTCATCCGATGTTGGCTTAATTGATTCCAAATCTTTCATTTCAAACATCGCACGATCCGATATTTTTTTAGACCGTTGGACAAAGATTGTATCTCCTTCTATCTTTAGAATCTTAACCCAACCTGCTGGTAAACCTTGGATGTTATTTCCTTCAGCATCGGTAAAGAAACTTGCTCCATATAGTTGTCCTGCCTGTAATTGTTGAGCCGACTTAGCAAGACTTTCTTTTTCATTCCGATATTTCTTGCCATCCATGTTCAGTTTAATACCGTAAATAATAGAGCCGATAATTGCTATCGATGCTATAATCAAATACCCTTTCCAAAGTTTGAAATAGGGAATTTCTAGTGTCTTCTTAAATTTCTTTACCTCTTCTTTTATTTCAGGCGAATAATTTCTTGCGTGGATGACCTGCCCGTACTGATTGACTAAACGAGACATTTTTACCAGACCTCCTCCAACCGGAAACCCTAAAAATTTGGTCGCAGGTGTAATGATACTAAGATTGAAATTCTGCGGTATGGTCTCATTTTTTAATGTTGCAGTGATATTTTTACTTCCTAAAACGTACTCGTAACGTGTATAAATGAACAGCATAAATGGAATGAATTATAACTATAAAGGTTCGAAATTAAGAAAAAATTCCTCCTGTAAGAATCCTGTGTCAATTAACTAATTAGTACAGAAACAGATAAATTTATTTGATATCCTACGCGTACCTTGTTCTAAATACAAAAATGAGGAATTATGCCTTGGTATAATGGAGATTATCCACCATCATATAAAAATCAACCGGTCACCGTCCGGGAGAAAGCAACCGAAATCGCAAATGCTTTGCTTAAAATCCAAAGTATGCATTAGTTTCCATGAAGTTTAAGGATGGTGGAACGCTATCCATTACTGACTTCTCCTTGACATGAAGAATTAAATCTTAACATGATACAGACGCTTACGCATATCAACCAATTGATGCTTCAGCTTAACCTGATCTGGCGCTACCGGAAATAAACTGTGCAAGCAGAGCTCTTCAACTTCCTGAAAGAGCTTTTGCGACCAGACAAAAAGTTCCTCATAGCTATAGGCGCCATTCTTGATGCGCAGGAGCTCTTCCCTATTGGGACGTTGTATCTGTAATTTCTTTTTGGATACAATCTCCTTTGCCTGTTGCAATAAACGTATGGTATGCATCATATTTTTCGCATCATAACCCTGCCCATGATCCATTGTCCCCTCAAAACGTGCCTCATTGCGTGCTGACACCCAGCTGAAATATTCATTATACGCCTTGCAATAAGATGAATAAGATTCGTAATTAACACAGAGGTACGCACAAAGTGCCTGACCCTTTGCGATAGAACTGCACGACACCTCATTGCTATCCAGGTTAGCCACGACGCCTTTATAACCCAAAGTCTGAGTCTGATCATAATATAGGGCATACATTCCCTTTGCATGTTCAATCTTTGCTAAACCACAGTTTTCCTGCTTCCAATGCCGCCTGCTCAGCCACGCGCTTAACGGTAAACTACCATTACCGGCTATGATAAAACAGAACTCCAGCAAATTTTTACGTTCGTGATCCATCGGATTGTTGATTTTCTTATTCAACCCTTTTGCCTTACGCACCTGTACCATAGCATATTGCGCAAAAGTCATAACGGCCTCCCGCGTAATAAATTCCTGCATTTTAAATTGCTCCATTATTGGATCTCGGTATACGATGCAATCGGCAGGACTAGCCAATAGCTCCAATACAGTCGGATTACTCTTTGACAGGAGCTCGACGAAGCGACCTAGCTCATAATACACTTCATCATTGCTCGCATTAGCCACTTGGGCAGTATATTGACCACCCAAGTAATCTTCCAGAGGCAGATAAAATACCCCTTTGATATCCGTATCGGAAGATGCGGTGGCCAAACCATATGCCCGGCTGCCGACAACGGCCTCAAACAGGATCAGCCCGTTCTTTCGAAGTTCGTCTATAGTCATCTTAATATAGTTTTAAAGTAATTCTCTAGTCCTTCCTTATCCAATACGGATACGGGAACCTGTTCTACTTGGCTCTCTAAATGTATTAACTTTGTTTCGATATAACTCCTTATGGTAGCTGAACAGCTGAATACAAAACCTTCATCGACTTGGCTTTTCAACTTCTGTAACTGCATGACTTCGACTTTAACAACATTGGGCAATAATACGGATAGTTCGGCCAATGTCATCGGCGCATAACTGCGATAGGTCATACTCCAGTCTGCCGCTAGTAAAGATCTGAGGATATAAAATAAGCTCTTGAGCTTCATCGTTTCTCGCCGAAGATCTTTCACTTTGCTTCGGACAATCCCAAGATAATGATGGGCGTGCCTACGTGCGTCAAAATAATTTTCGATCATTGTCCTAAAACTTGTTTTGAATCCGTTAAACTCGTGATAGACCACTGGTGACTGAATCCATTCAAATGGGCTCACATTGCTCTTATACATTAAGATGAGTACTTTAAACAGATCCCAGCCTGCGATATCAAGGTCATCGGTTATCGGAAACCGCATTTCGGTAGGAAGCGGAAACAAAAGACTATAGTCCTCTGCTTTTCTTACATAAATAAACCGAACATCGTAATCACTGTCGATTGACGGAAATCCCCAACCTCGACTTCCTGATTCACAGGCGAAAAGTATACGTACTCCTTCGCTCGCTTCTATTTCCATGAGCTTCTTGATGATATGTGCTTTCATTTCTTCATGCTTTTTTAAATTTTCATTAACACAAAGATCGATTGCGCTACTGAAGCCTTTTTGCGCATTTTAAAAAAAGAGCATAAAAACAATGGAAGACCTCTTATTATCAGGTAGATAATTTTCTTGAAAAAATTGAAGCTTACACAGAAATATAGAAGTACGCAGATAGAATGCGTATTACAGTGTTAAACGAAACTATTATCCCCCATCTCATGCCACTGATATAAGCTATTCATAAAGAACAGCTCATAATCTTCTTCGTTGACAAAATAAAGGATTTGCCTCTTCTGCACCCAGTTGTAGCATTACTGAAGTCTGGGATGGCGCAAAAGATGGAAAGCGGCATTAGACCAAAAACTGAAAATGAAGTTTTTTGGCACAGATCTAGTACGGAAATAGGAACAACTAATTGCATATGAATTATCTATATATTATCTTCTTTTTTTTAGTTTTCCAGGGCTGTACAATGCGTAAAAGTACAATGACACCTGTCCAAAATAATAAATCCAAAATATACAATGACAGCTCAGTGCAAAAAGACTATGTTTCCATTTTAGAAACAATTTTGTCTGACGATTCGGCCGGTATCAAACTGCAACGTGAAGGAGAACGAAGGGCGTTCATTCATAATAAGTTTATGAGAGATTCTATCTCATCATTGCATGACAGGAATTATGTTTTTTACAACGTCGATCCACAGAAGCTGATGAAAATACTGGATAACCAGCTCAAAGACTCGCTGGATATGCTTAATCAGATGAACGAAAGGAAGGCAATCATCCCGATTCCAGCCGCTATCAAAGCAGCGTACAATGTCGATGACGCCGATAAATACAGGATGAACCGTAATCAAAGCATTTATTACCTTCATCTTCCCATTATGGGGTATAACCGCAAAAAAGAATACGTGCCGGTTGACTATGTATGCGGTCCTTTATGTGGAAACGGTGATGCATTTCTTCTTGAAAAAGTGAATGGTAAATGGGTAATCGTACAACGATTCTTTAACCTCTGGATCTCTTAAAAAAACGTAGCCACAATAATCTTTAAACAGAAGATATTCACTCCAAATAACGAAGCGGATTTATAGACTAATAGACCTTATCACTTTCTATAAATACACTTCCTGACAAATAGCACTCGGGAACGTTTGCCAGTACATAATCAATGTCAAGAATATTTGGACGAGCCGTACTTCCCTGCCCACAATACAAGTTCCTAATCCAGGTATCGACGTTCTCTACCCACATCGCCTTCCAAGTAATATTTTGTGGATCCTGAACTTCAACAGGTGAAATCAGCACATTATACCCCATCGCTCGCAGCGCGGTTAATACGACTCGATTTACTTTGACAAATTTCATCTTCAAAAGCTATATACGGTTCTCTTTACTTTGGAACAGTAATGCAGCCCATATAGTTCAAAAAGTCGTTAACTTTGTGCTTAGTCAAAGATCCTACAGCTGACCCCGAACCAAACCGATCGCTTGCAATGGATCACCCCAGCATCAAGGGACTCGCGATCTTATTGAAGAAATGTAATATTTATTTCATAAAATTAGCAAGAAAAAATAAATCACGACTTGTAAACGTTATATTACTGTAAAACTTATAAAAGGGTACCAATGCCATAGCGGTTCTCTTTGTAATATAAATTTCTCACCCTTAAAAAGATAACATCATGAACGGAATCATATTTCAAGGAAAAAGTCTCAATATTGGGTGTACAGCAACATTCCTGTTCGAACCCGAAGTAGGTGTAGAAAATATTCCGGCAATAGCAGAACTTAGCACTGGTGAAAAAGCATATGCTGAAATACTTAGAGATAATACAACACTGATAACAGTACGAGTAGGTGAATATTTAAATGAAAAAGGAAAGAGAGCCAATGAAACGGCTTGGATGCTCACCTATAATCATCATTTAAAATCATGGCAGATAACGAAGAACCTTAACACAAAATAGCGTATTTTATTTCTTAGGAATACCAAAGTAACGACATAAAAGTCTTTAGTGCAATGTCTTGAATGGAAGGTCGAGATGCTGAGTCTCGGTCTTTTTTGTATAAAACTAAACTATTCATCCCTGAAAGTAGTTCATTAATAAACCAAAGTATACATATTATGGCACTTACAACAGGAAATGAAGACAAAGTAACAAAAGAAGTAGAACAGCAAACTTCTAAAATTCCCTCAATTTTATTCTTGGCGGCATCACTTGCAGCGATGGGAATTTCAGCAGCATTAAAATGTTGCAAAACAAAAGATGATAATACAGCTTTGTTCGTCGGTCAATGGGCGGCACCGTTTTTATTATTGGGAATTTACAATAAGATCGTTAAGACTGAAGGACACGATTAATAGGTTTTATTTTTTATGGTTGATTTTAAAGGCTGGTCTTAGGATCAGCCTTTTTTATTTTTTTCAAACTAAAAGTAATTCGACATTGTATTATAAGTACTTTTCAAAAATATAGGTTAATAATAATTAGAGCCTTGGGTTCCCCCCTCAAGGCTTTTTCCATTTTTATCAAACCAAGCTGTTAACAGAATTGTCCATTTAGCGTCAATCGTTATGTATCAGTTCAGTTAGATTGATTTAATTGTATGGTCAGGTTTTAGGCCTGGCCATATTAAACGTATTTTCCGGTCCTTTATGGATCTGTCTATAATTTAGTTAGGGGCTAATCGAAAGATTAGTCCTTTTTTTGCTAAAAAATGAACTATTATAAATGAATATCGTTATCTGATAGGTTAAATTAGTTTGTTTTAGTAGTTATAAAGGTCGGTAATTCATGTCGCCGGCCTTTTTAATAAAGTAGTACTTTCCCCTGATTCAATCGATTCTGTTATTATATCCGCTACATGAAATGTTTCCCCGAAAATTAGTAGTTTCCGGGGGGTAGAATTGTATAGTATAAACTGAATTCGTGACTACCAAGGTTTGATATCTGCATCTTAAATTATACAGATGTTCAACATTGTTAAGGAACATCTGTATAAAATTGAAAAATTGATTAGCGTTTCTTTATTCGCTTCGCCTCCTCCCCGATTTTTGAGAAGGATTTATCTCTTTTGCGCCTGTCGTGTTCAGATACGGAGAAATGCCATGATTCCCTTCTCAATTTTAAGTAGCTTTCGTATACACGAGGTTCTAAAAGACCATTGTCTACCGCATTCTTAACTGCACATCCAGGTTCGGAAAGATGAGCACAATTGTCAAAGCGACAGGAGCCAGCAAATCCAGAGAAATCAAATACGTCTTCCAATGTTTCGGGAGTTTCTAACGCTAAACCGAATTCTCTTACACCGGGCGTGTCAATCAAAACGCCGGAACCATCCATCAAGACCATTTCTCTCCGGGTTGAAGTGTGCCTACCTTTCCCTGTGGCGTTACTTGTTTCGGAGGTGAGCAACACTGTGCGTTCGCATAACGCATTGACTAAAGAACTTTTTCCTACACCAGAGGAGCCTATACATACTATTGTTTCCCCAGGCAGGATAGATTCACGTACAAGAACAATTGACTCTGTGGAATGAATGCTTGTGTAAAATACTTGCACGTTGCTGGTAAGGTGTTTTAACGACTCATCTATATCCTGTCGATTAAAATCCAAATCAGATTTAGTGAGTATGAGCACCGGTTGAATATTTTCTTCCAATACCTGGGCCATAAACCGTTCCGTTCGACGGGGATTAAAATTGGCATCCAAGCTCTGAACAATAAAAGCTTTGTCTATATGAGATGCTATTGCCTGTTTATCCGAAGTGGTACCACTCTTTCTTCTGTACAATGTGTGGGTACGTGATAGGATATCGACAATTATTCCTTTGTTGTCGTCAAAAGGTTGAAAGATAACCCAGTCCCCCGTGCAGGGTAGCTCAAACGCTGACTTTCCAAAGAGCAGATTGCCCGCCAGCTCGCAAAATAGCAAGCCGTTCTCGGACATGATCTCGTAGTTAGTTTTGTTCACAGCCGAAACACGACCATGAAAAAGATTAGAATATGTAGATTCTTGTTTAAGCTGAAATAGGTCACTATTCCAACCAAATAATGCGAGGTTATTCATTTATTATTAATTTAGAATGATGAATTAAATTGCTGATTATTGGTCATCCGAATGACTCACAGGTATACCACTGGTAACATGCTTATTACCAGCGAAACGCAAGAAGCAAGACACCCGGAATCAGGCAATCATTCCAATCGCTAAACTATAATATGTGAATAGTTGTTTTTGCATGAACTACAAAGATATGAAAAGTTAAATTGAATAGTAAGAGAAAAATGGACAATGTGTATATGGCTCACGTAGCGGGCTGTTTTTACAAAAAAGCAAACGATGACCGCTCCTCATGTGTTCAATTATAAAAAACAATTATGCCCCTGATTTCCAATAGAAAAAATACAAAGTTAACCGCCCGCAGGGTTTCTGTGCTGTTGCATCTTATGGGCCTGGTCCTCCTCATACTTTTAGGTAGCTGCCATGAGGATGATAGCCCCGCACCCGAGCAGGCGCACTTAAAAGTAACGGTAAAAACTGAAGGTGATCAGTATGATGCAGTCCATCTCGAGATCCAGAAGTTATGGACCCGCACGTCTGCAGGTGGAGGAAAAATCGAGGCAAATAAAAGGGTAAACATCCTCCGAATTCAAAAGGATAGCATCATCGCGGGTGGACATGTGCCCCATGGCAGCCTACAGGAAGTTATGCTAAAAGTTGCCCCTAAAGGAAATGAAATAGTCATAGATGACCTTCCCTATGCTTTAGAGATGCCGCAAGGACAAATTATCGCGGTGAATATCGCTGCCGACAATAAGCTTTCTCCGAATGAAAACCATACGCTAATGCTTCATATCAATCTATCAGATTTCATCCAAGAGACTGCAGAAGGTAAATTTGTGATTAATCCCAACCTCACCGCAGTACTGGATTAAAGCGGCAGGTTACTCGCTTCTAGGGTCTGGCTTTAACGGCATTTTAGCACAGCGGATCACCTCAATGGAAGGGCAACCATATTCTACGACAACTTTGCCTTCAACCAAATAGATTCCCGTCCCATGGAGCGAATATTTGACCAGGCTCTGTGGGAAATGGACGGTATCAAAAAAGCGCCCCTCGGCATCGAGGAAAGTACCGAATTTCATCAGGTCGCCACGCTCGGTCTTCACAAATTTCTCACAGACAAAATCCCCTACAACGCGGACTATTTTTCCTTCAAACAAGTGGAGTTCTCTGGCTGGCATATCGCCCCGGTAATTGCTTTTGGTAAGATCAAAAAGCGTCCCTGTGACACAGAAGCCTATCAGCTCCATTTCGTCGTAATAGTCCTCCAAGATATCTTCTTCCAAGGGTGGCAGTATAGGCTTGCGACTCTCAGTCTCAAAGAGCGCCATACCCGTTGCAACAGGCTTATGCTTGCTCATCATCAGATGCGAAGCCCACAGCAATTGCTTTTTTCCCGTCCCCGTAAAGCGCAAGGCTCCAACACGGATCAAGATAACAACCTGCTCAATACCCGTCTGTGTGCGCTTAACAAAATTTTCCAGACTCGTATAGGTGCTATTCGCTTCGCGCTCTTCGATAATGCGATGGGCCAGTTTACCCTCCAAGTTGAGCAGGCAGTCAAAACCCAGATAAATATCCTTACCCTGAATGGAGGTATTAAAAACGGACTGATTGACACAGGGCAGGCAGATATTGCCGCCTGAAATTCGTGCTTCATTGACATAGACTTTACGATTGTAAAACCCACCATAATTGTTGAGTACCGCAACCATAAACTCCAAAGGATAATAGGTCTTCAGGAAAAGACTCTGATAACTCTCTACGGCAAAGGATGCGGAATGCGCCTTGTTAAAGGAATAGCCCGCAAAACTTTCCATCTGCCGCCAGATCTCGCGGCTCGTCTTTTCGGGGTATCCCTTGGCCTTGCAGTTGGAAAAGAATTTATCCTCGATTTCGATCAGGTGGTCTTTGCTCCGGTATTTGCCCGACATCATGCGCCGCAGCACATCGGCATCGGCCATATCGAGTCCACCGTAGGCATTGGCGATCTTCATCACATCTTCCTGATAGACCATCACGCCATAGGTCTCTTCGAGCTGTTCCTTAAACACGGGGTGCGGATAGACGACCGTCGTGGGGTCGTGATGCCGGCGGATATATTCGCCCATCATACCCGAACTGGCCACACCAGGCCGAATAATGGAGGACGCTGCCACCAACGTCAGGTAATCATCGCAACGCAGTTTAGTGAGCAGCTGCCGCATGGCCGGGCTCTCGATATAAAAACAGCCGATGGTATTGGCTGATTTTAATTGCGTCGCAATATGGGCATCCTGAAAAAAACGCTTGGGGTTGTCGGTATCGATCACCACACCCAAGTTTTCCCGCACAATGGTCCGGCAATCTTTGATATGGCCGATACCTCGCTGGGAAAGGATATCGAACTTTTCAAAACCGATATCTTCGGCCACATACATATCAAACTGCATGGTCGGCAATCCCTTGGGCGGATTGTCCATCGCCGAATAACAGGTGAGCGGTTCCTCCGAAATGAGCACGCCGCTGGCATGGATGGTCCGCTGATTGGGAAAATCGGCCATGCGGTTGTAAACGCTCAGAATTGTATTAGTCACCTCATTTTTGTTGAGCATATGATCGGGCTCATGCACCAGGCGGTCGATCTCGGCCTTGGGTAGCCCATATACCTTACCCAGCTCGCGCAGGATGCTGCGGGAGCGAAAGGTGCTCATGGCGCCCATCAGGGCTGTATGTCCTGTCTGATAACGGTTGAAAATATAGTCGTACATCTCGTCGCGTTCATTCCAACTAAAATCTATATCAAAATCAGGCGGACTCTTGCGCTTGGGATTGAGAAAACGCTCAAAGGGAAGCTTAAGTGCAATGGGGTCAACATCGGTGATCCCCAAGCAATAAGCAACAGCAGAATTGGCCCCCGATCCACGGCCTACATAGTGAAAATTGCGCCCACGTGCGTAGCGGCAGATATCGTCGGTAATGAGAAAATAACTGGAGAAACGCAGGTTTTCGATAATCTCGAGCTCGCGCTGGATGCGTTCGGTTGCCACCCGGTCGTTACGACCATAGCGTCTGGAAAAGCCATCCATGCAGTACTTGTACAGGAGCTGCTTATCGTTGTAGCGATTACCGGTAAAGGTTGCTTTATTTTTAACACTGGTGAAATCGAAACTGAAAGAACACTGGCCCAGTATACGGTTGGTGTTGGCCAGCAATTGGGGCAAGTCGGTAAATAAGCGCATAAGCTTGACCCGAGGGATAAATACCTCGTCCTCGGCAGCGATCTGCCCTTTGTTAAGCTGCGAAATTAACAAGTTGTTACCAATCGCCCTTAATTGCCGATGTAAGGTGTAGTCGGTTTTGCGGAAACTGACGGGTGCGATTATCACACAGCGATCAAGTACCTTGTGGTCCATCAGCTGGGCGCGGGTCCGCTCACTGGGTCGAACGCCGATGTATTCGAAGTCCCGCAATGGAAAGGCATTGAGCCTGCTAAAGGGATAGATGACAAAGACCTCCTCAAATTCGGGCGCACGCTCCGGTATAGCGCGGTTTTCCATATTGAGCTTAGTTCGATACTCATTGATCTCACGGAAGCCACACTCATTTTTGGCGATGGCTACAAAACAAAGCTGATCGTCGTTGCGGAACTCCATCCCTGCGAGTAGGTTCAGTCCGGCTGCGCGCCCCAGTTTGATAAAATCCAGTGATCCCGAACTGTTGTTGATATCGGTAAGCACGGCGGTATCATAACCGCCAGCAAGCATGCCCGACACGAGATCCTGCAGGCTGAGGGTACCAAAACGTAGGCTATAATAGCTATGTAGATTTAAGAGCATGCTCCCCTCCTTTCTCCGGCAGCGGCGCACAGATGGCCTTCATCAGAAATTCGGCCCCATAGCGTTTTCGGATCTTGTCCATGGCTTGCATGAGGTTAACCTCTTCGGCGCTATCGTCAAAGAGATCGGTCTGGTAAGAACCGTATATCAGGCCTGAGAACTTGATCCCAATAAGCCGTATCAGCATCCTGCGGCTATAGAGTTTTTTGAATAGCGAAAGCACCACATCGGTAAGCTTTCGATCCGAATTGGTATAGCCAATCTGCAACTGCTGCGTATGGGTATCGAAGTTGCTGTAACGGATCTTGAGAGTGACGCAGCTGGTTAGTTTCTGCTCTTTGCGCAGATCGAAAGCGAGTGTATCGACCATGCTGATCAGCGTGCGACGTAGTACATCCATATCGATAGTATCCTGCTGAAAGGTATTTTCTTTGGACATGGACTTTTGCTCCCGAAAAGGCAACACCAGGGAATCATCAAGCCCATTGGCTTTGCGCCAGATGTTGATCCCATTTTCCCCGAGGACCTTCTGCATGGTGAACACCTCCATTTGCTGTAGGGTTCCGATCTTGGAAATCCCCATATTTCGGAGCAAGGTAAAGGACTTCTCGCCTACCATGGGAATCTTGCGGATGGATAGCGGTGCGAGGAAACCTTTTTCGGTACCATTTTGTACCTGCTTTTCGCCACAGGGTTTGGCCGTACCGGTGGCGATCTTAGAGACGGTTTTGTTGACCGACAGGCCAAAGCTAATGGGTAGCCCAGTCTCTCGGATAATACGCTGGCGGAGCTCCTGGGTCCATTTCCAACAACCAAAAAAGCGGTCCATACCGGAGACATCGAGATAATGTTCGTCTATACTGGCTTTTTCGACAATAGGCGTTTCTTCTTCGATAATCTGTGTAACGATACCGGAATAGTGGCTGTATCGATCGTGATCGCCCCGGACTACAACGGCTTCGGGACACATGCGTAGTGCCAGCCGCATCGGCATAGCGGAATGCACGCCAAACTTACGGGCTTCATAGGAACAAGACGCAACTACCCCGCGGTCACTACTTCCTCCTATGAGCACGGGTACTCCGATGAGCTTGCGGTTCTGCAAGCGCTCGACAGATACAAAAAATGTATCGAGATCACAATGTACTATACTCCTCTCCATGTTTTTTCAATTGTATAAAAAAGCCGTCCTTCGGCCTCTCTTAATTTGGTAGTTGCTCAGTTCAAAATTACTAATATTATTAGCAAACAATCAAGAAGGTCAATGGTTTAATTTTTATCACATTCATTGTCAGCGATATAATTTATAGTCGGTCGTTGGCTTAAAAAAGATGGCGGATGTGCTGTTTATTACAAAACGGGACCTATGAACGAAAAGATACTCAGCTATTTAAAGCGTGAAGGATTCATGTACTTATGGCGAAAATTTGGCGAGCACGCCTATAAACCCATGAAAGGAAATCTTGAACAACTGCTCGCGCAAACCAGCACAACACCACTTTGGGAAGACGATTTATTGTCGATAGATGATGCCCTGTTATTGGTCGGCACAGAAAGTGTACAGGACGATTGGATCGTGCTGGTAAAGAAGAAAAGGGGAAAATAAAAAGCCTTGATTCCTACATCGGATCCATCCTCGAATCAAGGGACTCGAGGTAGTTATTCCTTTTTATAGCTATTAAAATTGTCCTGTATGAGTTTTGCAACCAATTGCGGATTTTGGTAGTAAATACCATGTGAATATTTCGGGAGCAGGACAAGCATGCTATGGTCATTGTCTTTTAACAATGCTGCATAGTGCTGGATTCGCAATTCATCGTATTCTTTCCACCATGCCTTAAAATTGATACCCAGATTTAGTTTACGGTCCAGCTCTTCATCCGGCAGTTCAATATTTTTGTTGTAGGATATGATCACTGTAGCAGCAATTTCTTTTTTCAATGGCGGCAATGTTCGGTATTCATGAAAGTATCCTTTTGAAATGGACGTTAGCGCTCGAGCAGCATCAATATGTGCTCCCGCACTGGAATTTTTATTTTTGGACATCTGCTCCATAATAATCTTTGTAATCTGCTGATAGCTCGTTTTACTCTGCGAGACCACTTTAGCATGTTCATCCTCTTGCTCGGTTAACATAAAATCCGTCGGGTCCGAAAATACCAGTCCGCGTACTTCATCGGGATACTGGGCTGCAAACAGACGGATGTAAGGGCCTCCCATGGAATGCCCCACTAACAAGTAAGGGGGCTGAATGGCCAAGGTTTGCAAAAGGCCATGTAAGCGCGCCACCACCTGGCTATCTGTCACAATACGGGAGTCGGGTTCGGAACTACCAATACCACTTCTTTCGTACTGAATACTCGCGATATGGTTGGGCAAAAGGGGTAAAATCGGATCAAATGTACCGCCGCCCAATCCGGCTTCGAACACCAAAATAGGTTCCCCCGCTTTGCGGTTGGCAAGATTGCTGGTTTTATAGGCCATTTTTTTTCCCTCAACCATAACCGATTGACTCGTATTAGACTGCGCCGATACAGCTTTCGTAAAAGCTGTGCCTAAAAACAGCAACAGCATTGCTTTGAATAGTTCTTTCATATACAATAAGTATATGGAGGTAAACATCCGTTACACTGGAGCTAATATTTTTTTTACTCCTGCCAAATGAAACGTATACCTTGATGCCGGATATCGATCTGTTGGATTGTATTGAAGAGACGGCAAATTGGAAAATATGTTCCCTCATGTACAAAAAGAAAAAGCCCGCTTGAACAGCGTCCAAGCTACCTTAAAACCTGATATGGTTAGTTACTTTAGCGATGAAATATTTTTGAGTACATAAAGCCAAGTTCCTCGTAAAATATTTTGCCCTGATTACAAATATTTTTTAGGCGAAACAGCATGGGTTTTGATATTGTTATCTCTTAAAGATTAATAAATGTGGAAAGTTTGACCTTCGAAGCTTATCAATAGCACGAATGTCGAACCAAAAAAAATATTACTATGTCATTATTTTCAAACGATTTGAGCAAAGAACCCGTATTTGACGGGATTGGTTACGAACCTTCTTTTTTTTCAAGAAAGACAATGGTTACGACCAAGACAAATTACAGCAAAAAAAAGTACAGCGATGTCAACAAGGACACCCGAAAAAAGATTCTTGTGCTTTGCACAGAAGAACGGTATATGACCATGAAAAATGGAAAGAAATTTTCAACAGGCAATCATCCGGTCGAAACACTCGTTCCCATTCTTCATTTCGAACAGGCTGGATTTGAGGTTGACTTCTACACACCAACCGGTGCTCCTGTAAAATTCGAAATGTGGGCTATGCCGTACGAAGATGAAAACATCGGTAACATCCTCGACAAGTATAATACACAATTTTCAAACCCGCACAACCTACGGGATTTTATAGCTGATACGAACAAAGGATATGTTGACTACGTGGCCGTTTTTATTCCAGGTGGACATGGCGCAATGCTCGGGCTACCTGAAAATAATGATGTAAAAGAACTTATCAAATGGGCAGTAACTGAAGATAAATATCTCTTGGCAATCTGCCATGGCCCGGCAGCGCTCTTAAGCGCTGCAGATTGCGGAGACGCTGAATTTCCCTTTAAGGGGTATAAGATCAATTCGTTTCCCGATGAAATGGATAAGACTTTGCCAGAAAGTGGTTACCAGCCGGGCGAGATGCCCTGGTTTTATGGCGAAAAACTCAAACAACTTGGGGTAGAAATTTTGAATAAAAAAATTGCCGGCGATTGTCACGTTGACAGAAAATTGATTACTGGGGATAGCCCATTGGCGGCCGATAAATTCGGAAAACTCTGCGCAGATGAACTTCTCGCCCATGAAAAATCAAAAGTGGAAAATGGATAGGCGATTTTTTTCAAATAAAAGGCTCCCTTATTAACCGATAAGGGAGCCTTTTTTTGGCTAGATCTCCGCTTGAGCCAATGTTAAACCGGCTTTGGGCTTTGCTCTAATTTAAAGTTAGGTATATTTCTGAATTTCTGCCTATTCTTTCGTTAATAAAAGGGCTATATCCTGTTTTGCAAGCACATGGCCTTTATCGACAATATTGCTCTTGACATATAGAAAACACTGATTATTATGATCGAGTTTGCCAACTATCACCTCAATAGATTTTATATTCAGTTCTCCCATCTCTGCAGGATCCACTTTATTCGGATCTAAAATTAATTGTCCGTCTTTCTTAAATTCTTCGAGTTGCCAGGAGTAACCTGCCCAAGGTCCAGCAACCAGTGTTGTCCGTTTAGCATCCATAATGATCTGCCCTTTGTATTCCAAGCCCAGGCTATCAACCCTGACCCGCTGGTCTTTTAAATTGATGACCACATATTTTAAGTAATCGCCGAAGTCTTTAGGTTCGAAATGGATGCTATTGTCCTTTCGAACGATCTTGAGCTCCATAGCCCCTATTTTATCTATTTTGATAGCCTGGGAGAACTCCATAAAAGTAGCATACTCCGCTTCGCTAATCCCTAGATTTTTGTGATATGGTATAGGCTCTCCGGGTTTTAATTCCTTCATTGTTTTGAAAAACCAATCTTCATTGGCTTTCAAGGCTTGTTTCATTTTCTCAACAATTGCAAGCTGCGATGCATTAGGTCGAGGAATTCCCAACACCGCTGCGGTATAGTTACCTTCAGGAAGTTGTCCGTCAACAAAGTGAATAGCCAACGCATTGCTGTCCACTCCTGATTGCTTTTGTGCAGAAACATGGAAGGAAAATAGGAATGCCGCTAGCACCCAATACAAGCGAAAATACTGGTATAGAAATGTCATGTTCAACGTGTTTGAACGATAAAATTACGGTTTAATGCTGACAATCCTTCATCTTCATCGCCCACAGTTCACCTTTATTTACCAAGCTGGACCAGCCCAGGCGGCTAATGATGTGTATGATAATTCAAAGCTATTTATAATCCCTTTTTACCGGCTAACCAGTAGCCGTGTAAATAAACGGTACCATTGGTGTTTTCTCTAATAATTTTTCTGAAGAGTTGAGCCGATTTTGCATTACCTGTCAACACGAACTTAGCTTCTTGCCAATCTGGAGTATCGATCACCGGCAGTTTGCCTACCCACTCCTGCTTGTTGGACAAAAAGTTTTTGGAAAATATCAGGCAGTTTTCCAAACCCAATAATTTTGGAACATCTTTGTTCTCTTCCTCTAATTCAAAAATAAACATAAACTGATGCTTGTTCTTCTTTAACACTGGAAGAAAAGAACAAGCAAGTGCTAACGAAGTTTCATCGCCAAAAATGACAAATCTTTGCGTTGTTTTATCATAGTACCTACTTAACGCTCTTGGCTTATACATCACAATTTGATCGCCCACTTTCAAATCCGCCATAAGACGACTTCCACAACCTTTACCATTCAAATAAACGACGAATTCAAACAAGCCCTTTTCAGTATCTGCATGGGAAACGGTATATCTTCGAGCCTCTGTATCATTAATTCTGAAGTCTATGAACGAACCGACCGTAAATTGTACATTTTTTAAATCCCCTTTGAAACAAATCCTCTTCACAGATTTTGATAAAGAGACTGTTTCGACAACTTCGATCAAAGGCAGCTTGGGCGTTAAGAATTCTAAGGTATCAAATAACCACTTTGGTGCACTTGGCATAGTATTTATATTTTGTTCAAAGCAAAGTACAGCAGAACCGATCGTATAAAATAGAACGGAAAAGAGTAGGTATTGGATTAATCGTGGTTTTTGCCCACGAAATGGCCGAGCGTGGTTTACCTCCGCTCGTTAAACATCGCCAGCAAATTGTCAAGTCCACCTTCCGCGTGTAATATTTCGGTGTTTTCCAACGTATCTTTGGTAACTTCGGCCGCCCTTGCCTGCATTTGTTTTTCATACTGTGAAATTGCCGTCTGAATATCCGGAAAATGATCGCTGGTCAAATTTTCGGCCAGCTCAAAAGCATCCTGCATTGCCTGGTTTACACCCTCACCGGCATAGGGCGGTATACGATGTGCCGCATCGCCAAGCATGGTCAAGTTGGGTAATGTGGGCCAAGTCTCGTCCAATGGAAAATAATATTGCGGGCGTGGCATAAACCAAATTTCATTACTTGCAAAAAGTTCATGCCATTGTTCGCTCCAGGAGGAGAACGCGACTTTAAACCAATCAAATACCTGTTGCTTGTTGTTAAAGTCAATGCCGCTTTCCTGCACCCAATTTTCAGGGACTTTACAACCGGTATAAAACGATAAACTGCCCTCTCCTTTTGCACTTAAGATAATGGATTGTCCGTTTCCAAGCGCAAAGACTTTTCCGCCTTTTGTGATTTCCCAAAGTTTCGGTGCGTTTCTTTCAGCCTCGTAGACATTTCCCTCAACAATCGTGATGCCAGAATAAATCGGCTTAATATCGGTTAAATAAGGGCGAATTTTTGAATTTGCACCATCCGCTGCGACGACAAGGTCAGCGTAAAAAGATTTTCCGTTTTTGAAATGCAGAAGCCAGCCATGATCCTGTTCTTCCATTGAAACAAACTGACTGTCCCAGACAATGGTACCCTCATGCAATGCGTTTATTAAAATATCACGCAAAGGGGCACGATCAATTTCAGGACGATCTTCCTGATCCTTATGTGGAAGCTCGTGCTCATCCATTTTGATGATGGCCTGCTTGTCCAACACCCTTAAACGTCCAGCCTCGGGTCGAAAGCTAGCTTTAAATTCATTCATCAAATTTGCCCTGCGAAGAGCTTCCAATCCACTTTCTTCGTGCAGGTCCAGTGTGGCTCCCTGCTGGCGAACTTCTTTATTGCTATCACGTTCATATACGGTTACATTTGCTCCTTTTAATTGTAAGAGTTTGGCTAATGTGAGTCCGCCTGGACCACCGCCAACGACTGCCACTTTTTTGTCTTGTAATTTCATATCCAGTACAATTTAATTTTTTTGACTGAACAAAATTAGGTGGATCTGAGCGTTGAAAATTGTATAAAACGCTCATTTTGGTTCTTCAACAGTTCTTTTGGTGAAACACCAGCAAGTTTCTTGACTTCTTTAATAAAATGGGATTGATCGGCAAAGTTTTGTTGTGGAAACAATTTGCCTTCTTTGATGTGCTGAAAGGAAGCACGGAAGCGGATAATATTGCAATATGCTTTTGCCGTAAGTCCGAACTGCTGATCGAAATAACGGTTGATCTGCTGCCGACTCCAAAACGATTGTGCTGCAAGTTCTTTGATTGTAATCGCCCCGTTTGATGTATAAATAAGGTCGAACAGTGTTCGTTTCCTGTTGTCAACTTCACGTGGCAAAAGTGACTGTATTTTTTTTGTCGTTTTCGCACAGAATAAATCAAAGTCATTCAGGTCGTCGGCACTAAAGTTCCAAAAATTAGGAGGCAACAGAGTTGCCCTGTCCACCAAGTTGGCGATGCTGGTCTGAAAAACAGATTGGATTGCAAGCGGGTTAAAACTGATGGCGTAAGTCTGTCGCAAAGGCGCAATGGTCGCCCGCCCTGACTTAGTTTGGACGCCCAAAAGCGTCATGTGGAAAGGCTCTGTTGCAGATTGCGTAAAAAATAGATCAACTCTTCCGTCAGGCAGTACAACAACCTCTTTATCACAATCCGATTGATTTTGTAAAAGCCAAAAGCTGTCAACAAAATCCGCTAACGGTCTGTCAGGTTTTACTGCCTGATATATTAATTCATTTTCCATTGCTTTAGTGAGTTTGTGCGCAATAGCCTTCCCCGCTAAATTCACTATGGCACATCCGGTGAAAAGCCCCACACGTTCAATCAAAATTACGGATTATTGTATAACCACACACGAAATAGATCAAATACCAAGCCTATTCGGATGACGATAGCGGCGATCCGTGTTTTTCAATGACAAATGCTTTAAGCTCTGCCATTTTTCCATCTTCGAATCGCCAAATGTCGCAATAATCGAAATGCTCATATTTTCCGGCCTTATTTCTCAACCGAATTTCTCCGGTCACCATAACAGAATCGCCTTCCTCAATCGATTTTTCCACATTAAAAACTGGTGGTTCCTGATAGAACTCTTTCATATAAGCACGGACTTCTTCTTTTCCATGGAGGATACGATCCCCTACAAAGACCCATTTCGTGTCTGCAGTACAATAAGCTAAGAAGCTTTCATAATCTCCCTTTGCTATAAATTCATTGGCTATCTGTAATATTCTTATATTTTTCATTTTTATCAATTTGTTTTGAATCATTAATTTTTGTCGGTCTACAAGCATTAGATCTTGTGATGGATCAGTATGATACCCCGTTAGTTTATAAAACCACACAGAGGAACATGTTGTTTTAAACGATGAAATAAGATATATTCAATGCTACGACGAACTGTAGAGATTAGGATTTAAGTAGGACATTCGATAATTGTGAATTAGATTTATTCTTTACTCATTGTCGTCGTTTATCAACCATTTTCTCAAAAGCTCCAGCACCGTTTTCTTAACAAAAGGCTTCACTGCAAAATCGTCCATTCCACACGAAATGCATCGTTCTTTTTCTTCCTTAATATTGCTTGCAGTCAATGCTATAATTGGTGTATGCATCCTACCGTCCTCATTTTTCCTAATCAATTCAGTTAACTCATATCCATTCATTTCAGGCATCTGTATATCCATGAATACCAAATCAGGCCTATTGTCCTTAAACAATTCAAATCCCGCGAAACCATCGACAGCCTCTATGATTTCAGCATTGGGAAGAACATTCTGTACAATGGTTCTGGTGAGCAACATACTAAATTTATTATCTTCAATAATTAAAATCTTGTATTTGCCTTCCAAAAAGAGCGTTTCTTTTTCAGCATATTTGATAGATCCTTCATTCAGCTGTAGCGCAGCAACTAATGTTGAATACAGTTGATCTACTTTAACTGGTTTGTTAATACAATGAATAATATTGCTGCTTTCAGCAATAAGGGCTGGGTTGGTTTCAAGCACTGATAACATTAAAACTACGGGCTGTCCAACTCCTCTGTAAAGTAACTTTTCCCTGATTTTTTTTACAGTATCGATACCGTTCATAATAGGTAGATCATTGTCGATAATAATCGCATCATACCGTTCTCCTTTAGTCAACAATTGAAGAACTTCAAATCCGTTATCGGCCAACGAGACATTAACTTTCTTCATCTGCAACATCAATGCAATATTTGCTCGTTCGGCATCTCGCCGGGCGACTATCATAATATGTAAAGATTCTAAAAGTTTCCATTCATATACATCCCCTTTTAGAGATCTCAATGTTATTTCAAAATAAAATTTGCTACCTTTTCCGTGTTCACTTTCCAATTGTAATTTACTGTCCATCATTTTTAGCAATTGGTTGGAAATGCTAAGTCCTAGCCCTGTTCCTCCAAATCTTTTACTTATTGACGCGTCTTCTTGAGAAAATGCTTCAAATATCTTTTGCTGTTTATCCGGTTTAATACCGATTCCGCTGTCCGTAACACAGAAGCGAAGCGTCGTGGAATTTTCGTCCGAAGATAGTACATCAACATGTAGCGCAACACTTCCCTTTTCCGTAAATTTTATTGCATTACTTAAAAGATTCATGAGCACCTGTTTGAGACGAAGTGAGTCAACCCAAACATAATGTGGTAGTGATTCTGATAAATTTACCCGAAAATCTAATTTTTTGGCTTTCCACTGAAAATCAATCAAACTTGCCACCTGAGCAAACATCTCATACAGATCATTTTTTTCAACAGAAAGCTCCAATTTGCCAGCTTCAATTTTAGAGAAATCAAGTATATCGTTTATGATACTCAAAAGAAGATTAGCAGACTGATCAACAATGGAAAGATACTCTTTTTGTGTATCGTCTAGTTTTGTTCGACTCATCAAATCCGTAAACCCTATAATCCCATTAAGAGGTGTACGAATTTCATGACTCATATTGGCGAGAAACTCTGACTTCGCCACGCTACCTTGGTCAGCAAGCTTTTTAGCTTTCTCTAACTCTTCTCTTTGAAGTACAATCTTCGTGATGTCTGTGGCAATGCCAAGATAACCTATGATCTGACCAGAAATATCACGCATTGCAGTAACGGCAAGAGATACATAAAGTTGCGTAAAATCCTTTTTTATATAAATCCACTCTCTTTGCTCGTATCCGTAGCGCTCCGCTATTTCGACGAACACTCTAAATTCACTAATCGGATAGCCAAATTCAATTTCAAGTTCCTTCGCGCGATCTCTAACTTCTCTACTGCTATGAAATAATGTCGGCGTAATTTTACCGATCACTTCTTCACTTTTATACCCCAATAAATTTTCTGCGCCCCGGTTGAAAAGGGTTATCACCCCTTCTGCGTCAGTTGCTATGATAGCAACGGCAGTAGTGGCATTCAAAACATCTTCAAGCATTTTCTTAGAACGTATCGATTCCGCTTCAGAGCGTTTACGCTTATCGATATCCTGAAAAGTGCCATATAGTCGAACACATTTACCCTTTTTAAAAGCTGCTTTGCCTAATGCTCTAACCCACAACCTTGTACCCTGATAGGTATCAATCTCCAATTCAAGATCCCATGATGCTCCCGTAGATATTGCGCAATTTATAGCCTGAACAATTTTCATTTTATGTTGAGGATCCTTGTAAAACTCTATTGCTGTTTCAATAGATGGACAATAATCCTTTGGAACCCCATGAATAATCTTGGTCATTTCAGACCAATCGATATAATCATCAACTAAGTCATACTCCCAGCTCCCTACTCTGGCAACCTGACTGGTCATGTCTAGTGTAGACTTCACATATTCCAACTTACTAGTTAACTGGAGATGCCGGTTTTTCTCTTGAAGTAAATTAAAAACTTCTATACACAATAATGAAAGAAGAGTCCGTTGACTATCCGTAAGCTTGTTGGGGCGTCTATCCATAACGCTTAAAAAACCAACTATTTTTCCGTCGTAACCGATTAATGGTGCCTCATAATAATATAGTATACCAAAATTTTGGAAAATAACTGAATTGCGCTGCGATTGAGGCTCAGTGCTAACGTCTGGAATTTCTAGCGTGCCGTTGACATCAAACACATAATCGAAAAATACCTTATCGATACTTACATTGCCATCGACATCATGAAAATAAGTCTGTACAAAATTTTGACTGTTATCAAATAAAGTCAACACTGCAATTTCCGTATTACATATTAATTTAGCTTTAAGGAGCACTCCAAAAAGATCTTTTTTAATCATATCAGCGACCAGCTTATAATTATTATCCATGATAAGAGGATGGCTGTTATCGTTTTTGGGGTATCTTTGATTGTGCATAAAGTTGTAATATGCTATAGAAATTTAGTTTATGACAAAACAACAATTTTATTTGAATAGTTTTTTAATAAAAAAAGAATTAATTCAAATTAAAATATGTTAGATAAACAACCTTAAATCGAGAACTTAAGGTTGTTACTATCTGTTATTAACCTTATTTATGAAAAGTATTGTTATAACAAGGGACGTTTCTCTTTCTTTTGATCTTTATACAAAAATTGTTTATTCATTCTCTAGTTCGTTGATCAGGCGAAATGTCAAGTTGATCCTTGCGCTCATCTTTTGCGTAGATTTTGCGATTCGATGTTCCCATGTCTCCTGCAGATTGCCTTTCATCAACAACAGAGCACCATGGTTCAGTAGCAACGAATACTTCTTATTATGATCGTCCACTTTCCTGAAATCAAAATAGCGTGCTTGTCCCAGACTCACCGACCCGATCACGGGTCTATTGCCCAATTCGCTCTCGCGATCGCGGTGCCAAGCGACTGAATCGTTGTTGTCGCGATATAGATTGAGCAAGACGGAATTGAATGTACAATGAAACCGCTGTTCAATCCGCTCCTTCAACGCCTTTAATGGGATAAGCCATTCATTCACGGCTATCCTTTTTCCGGCCATTTGATAAGTAGCATTTTCGTCGCCATACCAGGCGGTCAAGCGAGGAGTCAATATCGTTCGGTCGTACATTATTTTGGATGTCTGCTGCCAGGGTACTTCTTTCAGCAGGAAATCAAACAACTGATCAGCTTCCTCCTGCATAAGAAAGTCCGGCTCAAAGTTCAGGAGATCTTCCGGAAAAATATATCCTTCATGTTGAAATAAGCTAAGCTGATCCATGGAGTAATGAGCTAAAATTTATACGATTTTCCGAAGCATCAAAAACCTATGCCTGCAAAGAAAGAACAATCCTCGCTGCAGAGCGTTTGCTATTTTAGGGGAAAAGTTTTGCTGATTATTTCGTTTTATAGCTATTAGAATTGTCCTTTATGAGTTTCCAACCAAATGCGGATTATGGACGTTATTCAACAATAACAAAATGGCAAATAGCGAGCTATCGCCATTTTTTTAATCCTGACGTTATTTAACCAGTGTTGCTTCCAGTTCTACCTTCAAAGTTTCAAACAATGTCTTGACTTCCAAAACTGTACTTGTTTGCTTCACTTTATTTTTAGTAATCCAATCCTGAATTACATCAAAGTTTTCAAATAGCGCTGTAGAATCGGTCGTGTAGATATTGAGGCGAACGAGATGTCGAGCTTCATATCCACTTGATTGAATAATTTTTTCAAGATTTTCAATAGTATGAAAAATTTGCGTTCTCATATCAGCAGTGCTCGATACGCCATCATCACTAATAGCACATTGTCCCGACACATATAAGGTTGAATTGGCATGTTTAATTTCAACAGCCTGCACATAATTTCTGGCTTCCTGCCAGTTCCAAGGATTGATTATTTTCTTTTCCATTTCTGTAAAATTATTATGGAGCAAAGCTCAAAATATTTTTACATTCACCTGTGTGACAAACCTCACAATTAAATAAAATCAAGAAAATAGACGGCTTAATGTCTCCCTGGATACGCCTAGGTAAGAAGCAAGCAACAATTTTGGAATCCGTTGCAGCAAAGCGGGATTTCTTTTGATCAGCTGCTCATATCTTTCCTTTGCTCCCGAGGTTAAAAATGATAAGATCCGTTGCTGGGAACCGATATGCCCGGCAATTGATTTACGAAGGAAAAAGCGTTCCATCTTTTGAAGCCTATTGCACAACCTTTCAAAATTTTCCAGCGACAGACAAAGTAATTCTGTTCTCTCAAGACATTCCAAAGTAAATGAAGCATTTCCGCCCGTGTAAAAGGCCGAAACATCGGTTTCCCACCAGTCTTCCATTGCAAATGAAACAATATGTTGCTTAGCGTCATCGTCTGTATAATAAAATTTAAGAAGACCAGACAATACAAAGTAAATATAGTTTACGGTATCGCCCTCCCTAAAAATACATTCCGACTTTCTATACTGCCGTTGAATAAAACATGCTTTTACCAAGTCAAATTCATCTTCAGTAAGTACAACGACTTTCTCTATATGTTCTTTTAACAGATTATATTTATCTTCCATTAGATTGTAAGTACCATTTACTGCTGATTACAAGTGTTAAAACTTCCATTGTAAAATTGACTAAATGAAGTGTTTTCTCAAAAACGCTGATACAAATCCGCCGCGGAAAAAATAGTGCGGAGAGTTTAAGTATCCGTAAAAATTAATTGAATTGGGCTCTATATTGTTGTGGACTTTGTTTGGTTTTTAATTTAAACAATCTGCTAAAAGATTGCGGTTGTTCAAAACCTAATTCAAATGCAATTTCAGAAATGCGGAGAGTTGTGGTAGATAACTTATTCTTTGCCCGATAAATCATTTTATCATGAATGATTTGCTGGGTGTTTTGACCGGTAAGGTTTCGCAACAGATCGCTTAAATAACTCGCTGACATATGCAGCTGCTCAGCCAGATAATTCACGGTGGGAACTCCTCCACTCAGGACCTTATCGCTATTGAAATAATCCTCCAACAATTGATCAATACGCTCGGCAATACTTGGATAGTTTTGTTTTCGGGTCAGAAACTGCCTGTTATAAAATCGTTGGGCATAATTAAGCAACAGTTCAATCTGGGCGATGATCACATTGTGGCTCATCTCGTCTATACGGTTCTCAAGTTCTTCTTCTATATTTCTGAAAAGTGATAGAATGGTTTCTTTTTCTTTGTTCGAAAGGTGCAACGCTTCATTGGTAGCGTAGGAGAAAAAGTGATACTGATGGATCTTTTGGGCTAACGGATAGTGCAATAAAAAATCAGGATCTATGAGCAGCGTGATCTGTGGGCGAAGTATGCTTTGTTCTCTAGTTTCCTTCTGCTTATCCGTTTCTATAGCAGAGAGAATCTGCTGAGGAGCAACAAAAAACAGACCGCCCTCTTTAAAATCAAATTTGGTATGGCCATAGATTAGTTCCCCTCCGGCATCTGGTTTAAAAGCTATTTTATAATAGTTCAACACATGTGATTTAGGAGGAGCATGACCTTCAAGTGGCTTGTCTACCCCATTCAACAAAACAATTAAGGGATGCTGCGGCGGCGGAAAACCTGATGCCTGCATGACATCGGCCAGCGTATTAAATCTTTTTACGGAATGATTCGATTTTTTGGAAACCATATTATAAAAATTCTAGGTTACAAGTTAAACAATATTCGCTTTTCCTCACAAAAAAGAAAAGCGAATAGATCGCAAGATTGTTAACGACGACATAGATCACTAGCCTTGGGCTGCTTGAGAAATCGCTTTCCAGGTTTCCCATTCCTGGAGACGCTCTGAATAAATTTGACGGATAAGTGGCAGATCATTTTTACCCAAAAGGAATCGCAACGGTGGGTTTTCAGCATCTACAATAGCAAATAGCGCATCGGCAGTGGCACTAGGATTTCCCCGCTTCATCGTTTGTAAATTTTTCATCACCTGACTTTTCAAATCGTCATAATCCGGTAGCTTTTTGCTGGCTATTTTCAGTGATTCGGTGCTGCCAAATTCGGTATTGTAACCCCCAGGTTCAATCAGCGTCACTTTGATGCCAAATGCCGCAACTTCTTTAGACAAACTATCGTAAATAGCTTCAAACGCAAATTTCGAAGAACAATAGTAGCCGATTAGGGGATTACTATAAATGCCGACAGCGCTGGATGTACCTAAAATATGGCCATGCCCTTGGGCTCGCAGTATGGGTAATGCTGCCTGAATCACATGGATAGGTCCGATAATATTTGTTTCATACATGGCTTTTACCTCATCAGTGCTACTCTCTTCAATGGTCCCCACTAAAGAATACCCTGCATTATTGAGCACAATATCCAATCTGCCAAAATACTGCTTGGCTTGGTGGATCGCATTTTGCACTTGGGAGCGATTGGTTACATCCACTTCAAGAACCAAAACCTGATCTCCATACGTTTCTTTTAACACGGCAATACTATTTATATTACGTGCTGTAGCTGCCACCTTGTCGCCACGTTTCAAAGCGGCTTCTGTCCATATTTTTCCAAACCCTCTTGAAGATCCTGTAATGAACCAAACTTTTTCCTTTTGCCTATTTTCCATTTTTAACTAATATTAATATGAATGCAAAGTTGCCTCTAAAATGGATTTACTTACGTTGCCATAATGAGGATTATCCTAACCAAAATAAAGAACAATGGGCTACTGGAATTTAGTATCATGGTATTAGAAAATTTCTCAACATGTTTTCAAGGCTGTGAAACAGCATTGGGATGATCTAGAAAAAACATTAGTTGTACAGCAAGATGAAGTAGCTAAAGGCAATATCTGCAAAAGGCAACCCGACATATACAATAAATATCCCAGGTTCAAGATTTGCTACCATATAGTAAAGAAGGCCGGAATAGTCCGGCCCTGATATATAGTTATGATCCCAATAATGGGATAGTCGGTTTCAAAAAATGCTGGCTTGACAAAGTGTAAATCAAGCCAGCAAAAGCAATCGTCTCATTTTTCGTATTAGGAACAACCGAAATGGAGTATTCGTTTGATCTTTTATAAAAAAGCTGAGCATCTGACTTAAGCCTCTTCCCTGTTACCCAAGAGCGCACTGGTACGAAACCCTTTTAAAATCATACCCTTATGTCTTTTGAAGAACTTGTTGATATGGCTTTCGTCTGTAAATCCAAATTCATAAGCCAGCAAAGCGGATGAGCTTCAGGCTCAAAAAAAACAATTACATGCCTATTATTTCATGTCGGTCTATTCAAATGGTCGCGATATGCAGAAAATAGCATCCTTATTGGAAAATGGTATTTTAAAACCACACATTTCGTATGTTTTCGGTTTCGACGAGATGGCAAAAGCTCATCTACAAATCGAAACCGGCCGTACCGTCGGAAAGATAGTGGTTACCTTATAAAACGGTCAGCGATGCAAAAAATGTATCGAGATCACCATATACTATAATCCCTGCTGGTCTTTAACTGGTGGCTAATACTAAGACTCGTCTTTGGTATTTTTCACCAGACCGATACCGGCAAAAAAGAAAATCAAAGCTAATACGCCCACTACCCCTAAATTGGTGTACGCAGTGCTTTTATTGATGAGTTCATAGCCTGTATAAATTAAACCGACAATACCAAGAATAGTCAGTATTGTTCCGAAAAAGCGTTTTACGTTCATAAATACTCGTTTAAAGTTATTGATTTTTAAAAATGAAATTTATTTATAATATTTATCCACTATACTTTTTAGGTTAATCCCTTTTCCCAATACAGGTTTAAAAATATCTCCTTCGCTCTGCATTCTTTCAATCGCATTTAAAATATGAAAATCGCTTATTTTTAACCCTTTTTTCACTTCGTCCCAATGAAGTGGCATAGACACTGTCGCTCCTGGCTTGGGGCGGACAGAATATGCGGCTGCAATGGTCGCATGTGGCCTGTTCTGCAAAAAATCAAGATACATTTTCCCTTTGCGGTCTTTTATGGACCGCTCTAGACTGGTGAATTTAGGAAGCTCATGATGGACTAGCGTGACAATTACCCGGGCAAACTCTTTAGATTGTTCGTAGGTATATTTGCCACCGAGCGGTATATAAATATGAAGCCCTGTAGAGCCACTGGTTTTGCAATAGCTAGTCGCCCCCATATCATCCAATATGCTCTTTGTGACCTGAGCAGCTTCAACAACCTGATCAAACGAATTTTTGTCCGGATCAAGGTCAATTATACAAAACGATGGATTTTCAGGCTTTTTAACCGTACTGCTCCAGGGGTTCATTTCAATGCAGCCAAGATTTGCCATATAGAGCAATGTGGCTTCGTCCTTGCCCACAAGATAATGACGGTCCTTTTCATCTGTTTCACTGTGGTAGAGATAGGTATCTGCCCATTCCGGTGCCGTATCAGTCACGTTCTTAAAATAAAAACCTTCGCCTTCAATGCCGTTCGGAAAACGGTTCATACTCTGTGGCCTATCCTTAAGATAGGGCAATATAAATGGAGCAGCCTGATAGTAATAATTGATGAGGTCTCTTTTGGTTATTCCCTCTTTCGGCCAAAACACCTTATCTAAATTGGTAAACTTTAGTTCATGGCCATTTACCTTTCTGACCTGGGTTTTATCGGTCGGATTTAATAGTGTTTTCCGCGGCCCTTTTACTCTGGGTGTAACAATTTTATCTTCCATATCGTCTACCATTTTTTCTGTAGGAGTTTCCTCCTCGAGAATTACTTTTTTGGCACTTTTATCTTCGCGCATTCCGTCAAACGAAGGATGCCGCATAATACCGTCGCTGGTTAATTCCGCAAAGCTCACCTCACAGACAAGCTCCGGTTTAAGCCATGTCACGGTAGCATGTGGCGGATTTGGTCTGAAACGCGAGGGCTTATTGACATCAGGTTCTTCAGAAAAAGGTGCTTTGTTGATAACAAGCGGTTTAAATAGCTTCATCATTTCTTTTTGAAGCTTATCATTAAAGCCAGTACCGACTTTTCCAGTGTAGATCAATTTTTTTCCTTCATAGACGCCTACAAGAAGGCTACTAAACTGCTTACTTGAATCATCATTCAGTGTATACCCGCCTATGACCACTTCCTGTCTTTTGTTTGCTTTAATTTTAAGCCAGTCCTTAGAACGATTATGGATATGATAGGTGCTATCTTTACGCTTCGCCATAATCCCTTCCAAGCCAAGCCTTTTAGCCTCCTCCAGAAAATGTATTCCGGAAGTTTCAAAATGTTCACTGACCAGGATACTGTTGCCTTTGGGGATGATTTCTTTTAAAATTGCCTTACGCTCGAGCAATGTCAGGTCTTTCAGGTCCTGTCCCTGATACCAAAGGATATCGAAAACGTAATAAACCAGATCGCCATCCGCTTCACTCCGCCAATTTTGGAGCGAGCCAAAATTGGCCGTGCCGTTTCCACCTAAAACGACAACTTCCCCATCCAAGATGGCATCTAATTTCAGCTCCTTCAATTGATCATAGATGGGATAGAATTTTTCATTAAAGCTCTTGTCATTACGGGATTTTAGTTCCACCTCACCTTTATTCATAAAAGCTACTGCGCGATATCCATCCCACTTGACTTCATAGATCCAGCCCTCATCATCAAAGGGTTTATCGACCAAGGTAGCGAGCATAGGCTCGATATGGGAATAGAATCTTTTTTTTGGCGTATTTTTTAAAAGTGCCTGAATATTCGTTTTCTTTTTGGAAGTCGCCGTAGGAACAGCTTCAAGCTGATCATTGATTAGCTCAGATGCTTTGTTTTTTGTTGAACGCTTATCTTTTACCGTACTGTCTTTTTTGATAATATGTTTACCATAAACCTGATCGGGTGATTTTTCCATCTGTGGAATTGTCTTGCCTGAGATCACTGATTTATCCTTTGTTGTAATATCTTTCTCACTGGCATATTTATCGTCTAGTTTCATGAGCAGCCACCCGTTATCTCCACGTCCGTGGGCTTTAACAAGAGCGAACTCTCCTTTTAGCTTTTGACCATTGAGCTTAAATTTAAGCTTGCCGGAATAGAGCTGATGCAACAGGTCTTTTTCTTGTTTAGCTACTTCCTTAATTCCACTTTCAGCTGGCTCATACGTCCCTTCATCCCAGACGATCACGGTACCGCCACCGTATTGACCTTTGGGGATCACCCCTTCAAAGTCTCGGTAATCATAGGGATGATCTTCTACCATCATAGCGAGGCGCTTAATACTAGGATCCATAGAAGGCCCTTTTGGCACCGCCCAACTTTTCAGAACACCATCCATCTCAAGACGAAAGTCGTAATGTAAATGAGAGGCATCATGTTTCTGCACAACAAAGCGTAATTCAGTCCCACTTGGCTGTCCCCCAAACGGCTCCGGGGTTTTCTCTTCAGAACGCTTTTCACGATATTTCGATAGTCCCATAGCTATTTATTTACTTTACCCCATTTTCTCTATAACACAATAGTAGCATGAAAAAGGTTTAAAATATTTCCCTCAAAATGTTGTTCAACTGTTTATTACTATTCATCATTTTGCTTCACAATAACATCTGCTGTATTTCTACCTAATTACAGTTAGGAAAAATTTGAGCGAAAAAGAACATAATAATCTTTGGATTTGACAGCCCGGGACCTGTTCAAAGGGATTGTACAGCATCGGTTAATATAGCGTTTACTGTCAAATTCTGTAAACAATGAAGCTAATCTTCATGAATTGAATTAACTTTACAAACGACAGCAATTTATCCATCATGAAGTTAGCACTATATCAAATAGATTCCTTTACAGAAGAAATTTTCCGGGGAAACCCAGCCTGCGTGGTACCGTTAAAAGAGTGGTTACCCGATGAGACACTGTTTAAAATTACACGTGAAAATGCGGTGGCGGAAACGGCCTTTTTCATAGATAACGGTGATACAATCCACTTAAGATGGTTTACACCTGAAATTGAAATGGACCTATGTGGCCATGCAACCTTAGCGACCGTCCATTGCCTGGTTAAGCACCTAGACTATCAAAAAAGCAAAATTGTTTTTGAAACGCAAGTAGGTGAATTAACTGTTGATATAAAAGACGAAGTTTATTATATGAATTTTCCATCCAGAATGCCACAGCCTTCCGCACTGCCCGACGTTATTAAAAACTCGCTTAACATCCAACCCAAAGAGATTTATAAATCAAGAGATTATGTTTTACTATACGAATCTGAGGAAGAGGTCAGAACCATCCACATTAACAGATCCATTTTTGATCTGATTAATCTTGATCCCGGAGGTGTGGTCGTCACAGCAACAGGAAACGACAGTGATTTTGTATCCAGATACTTTACACCGCAATCAACGATCCTCGAAGATCCCGTTACTGGGTCTGCCTATTGTTCCCTTATTCCGTTTTGGGCATCAAGATTGGGCAAGGATACTCTTTTTTCCCGTCAGCTGTCTGAAAGAGAGGGGCAACTTTATTGCGAAAACAAAAACGATAGAGTGATCGTGGCCGGTAAGGCCCGTACGTATTCTCAGGGTTTCATTTGGATCGATTAACGATCATTGCTTTAGAAGTACATCGTTAAAATGCTGTAATAAGAATAAAAAAAAACTTTAATCCAAACAGGAAAAAGCGAAGTGATCATAGCTTGTTAACCGCTTACATCATTTTAATTCACTAAATTTATAATATGGACAATAAGGTTATAGATAAGGTCGCATTGATCAGCATTTCGAATAAAAAAGTGTTGACGGCACTTTCCAAATCAAAATCAAAGCTCTATTTGCCAGGAGGCAAAAGAGAACCTAATGAATCCGACATAGAATGTCTGAAGCGAGAAATTAAGGAAGAACTCAACGTTGAGGTCCAAGAAGATTCGATCCGTTATTTTGAGACCTTCCAAGCCCCGGCCGATGGCAAAGAGGCCGATGTAATCGTGAAGATGACCTGCTATTTTGCGGATTATTCGGGCACACTACAGGCAGCAAGTGAAATCGATTCATTTGAATGGATAACCCTCAGTGATGTTGGCAGAACCTCTGCCGTCGTCCGACTTATATTGGGAAAATTGAAAGAACTAGACCTGATCAACTAGTGCCAACCGGAGCTGCTGCGACTTTAATGTGCTTATGATAAATACCAAGGTGTTTGAAAGTTTGTGCATGGCTCAGTAAAACAGTGAGATAAAGACAAAAAACCTTGAGGGGGGATCTCAAGGTTTTTACTACCTGTTATTAACCTAATTTATGAAAAGTATTCTTATAACAACGGTTGATTTGCTTTCGTTTTATTTTTTGTAAAAAAAGGCGTAGTTAGCTTCTCGAACATGGTTTTACCTTCACCCCCCATGTCCCTTTAACAACGAAAAATAACATAAGCGAAAATTATATCCTGCGCGATGTTTTAATCATTCTACCGCAATAGTTTCTTGATGAATTATAGCCCCATAATGATCTCGCTTGACATATCTATATACTCCTTTCGGAAGGTCTACCTGTAGCGAATCCTTTTTAGAAAGTGACAAGTAAACTGGAATAGCTGTTTTATCCAATTGATATTCCTTTTCATGATAAATGTAAATGGCCGATGTGCCTGATTTGGTCGAATCAGTATTCGGTATACTATAGCTGCGGTTTAAATCTTTTGCTCCAATTACTATTTTATCGCTATTCAGATTATTTGATAAATACAAGTCATAACCATTCAATATCTTGCTCTCGATAACATATACCAAATCATTAACATCGTTAATAGATAAAAACTTAACTTGATTAATTGTGTAAGGGTCAATTTTGCTTAGTTTCTTAAAATATTGAGCCATACTTTTGATTTCTCCGATATCTCCTTCTTCAATATGTCCTCCGCCAGCTAATACGATAAGTTTAACTTGATTTTTTGTAACGATTTCACTTTTTCTAATCAGATTTTTAGCTTGCTGTAGATCTCTATTGATTGTGTTTTCAAAATCTTCATAGCCTATTACTTTTAAGCCGTAAATTCTTGCTGTTCTGATGAGATTCGCCATATTAGGATCCCTGGTGTAAAATCCGCTCTCAACGTTTGGAAATCCCAGCTTATTAATTCGGTCATCATCTTCGGATAGACCTTCTAAAGCAAGGACATTAAAGCCTTCTTTGTAAAGTTTTGGCAGTAAAAGATTGATTAACAAACGACAACGTGGTTGTAAATGATTCTCATTAAACATAACCACTCGATGTTCCTTAATTTTCTCTACCAGTTGGTCAATGGTAATAGCAGTTTTTTCGACTGACTGTTGTTCTTGTTTAGTTTCGTTATCATATTGAACACTTTCACCAAGAAACGAACGATATGATTTTAATAGCTCGTTGGCAAATTGGCTATCTTCATTTTGCAGAACAAGTTTTTCCAGCGTATCTCTTGTAGAGAAATAATTCGCATATCCCTTATCTTTAAAAATTGATTCAGCTAGATTATAATAATCTGGTTCTTGAACGGGCTTCTGCTCGACAAATTTCTCTCCGTAAGCCAAAGAATTGTAGGACGTTTTTATGCCATTTAAAACATCTTTAACACTTTCTTGCATATCGGTGATTTCCGTCCTAACTTCACTGACCAAAAGAAATGAATCTCTGTGGTATGGGATCGCTACACGACTTATTATATTATCTCTATTTTTCTGGATACTACGATAATAAACACATTTATACATAGACGTATCTGCAGTGAACTTTGAGACATCTAAAGAAGTTTCCAAACTGCCGACAAAATACATTGGATTTCTTGTCACATCATATGTACCCCAAAAAACAATATTTTTTGATGGAAATTTTATCTTTCTTTTTCGAAAAATAGACCTGACATCTTTTAAATCTAGATACCTAGATCCAAAGTTTGCGTTCCCATAGAAGTCAATCTTTAGTCCTAAAGAATCATTTGTCAATTGATTCATTGCCCCTGGAGAAACCTTATTTAAGTTAGCTATTGGTATATTTACTGTTGTGCAGCTCGAAAGAAAAAAAAAGAATACCAAAATCTTACAGTGTATACTAAGCTTGGTATGGATCATAATGATAAGATTTTGGTTTAAATATCTATTAGCTATGTTTTGAATGAAGCATTACCTCCCTCTTAATCTTTCAAAGCGTTTCACTCTAATATAATAAAACACACTAATAAAGAAAGTATTTTTTTAAAACAGAATAAAAAGACAACGTATTGCTATTATAATAAATGTATTAAAAAAATCTATAAAAATCTGGACGATCGATTAACCTCTATTTTGTTAAGCGATCGCCATACCATACTTTTTTTTGGAAAGCTATCGAACGATTGAAATTAAATTTTAAACAAGTAATTCAAGATTTAAATTAAATACTTCCCTTTGTTTTTACACAATAATTATTGATCTTAATCATAATATTTTGACGAAAAGAAAGATATGGATTGGATTACACGTGAAAGACCAAAGATCGATAGGATTGCTTGTCCATGGCTGATAAAGCGTTTTATAAATCCGGACGCAAAAATAATATATGCCCCCCCTAGATACGGTCTTTGAAATTGCTAAACAAACGAAGGCCATTCCGTTTGATATTCCTGGTGTAGAATACAGTCATTATGCAGACGAGTGTACATTTGACTATTTCCTTAAAAAACATGAATTAAACGATCCGGCATTAAAACGAATTGCTGCAATTGTTCGTAGTGCGGACACGGATAGACATGATTTAATGCCACAATCTGCAGGTCTCGAGGCGATTTTTTCAGGTCTAGCTTACAATATCAAGGACGACAATCAGCTTTTGGAGATCGGAATGGTCATTTATGACGGCCTTTATAGCTGGGCTCAACACCTCTACCGACTGAAACATAGCAATGAAGGGCCAACTGAGGTTTTGCTCCTTAAAATCTATCACGAACATTTAAATGATAAGCAAAAAGAAAAATCTCCAGAATGGACCGCATTATTGCGGGAAATGATACAGGATCAAATCGATACAAATACAACATTAAGCTTAAATCAACTTTCCGAAGAACTGGATATTAGTTCAAGCTATTTGTCACGCGAATTCTCAAAATATTTTGAAAACTTAAATTATGGTGAGTACATCCGTAAAAAAAGAATAGAAAAAGCTATTGAACTTATGTCTGACCGCTCAATTTCCCTTACTGAAATAGCCTATCTGACAGGTTTTTCTGATCAAAGTCATTTCACGCGCATTTTTAAAAAATTTACAGGAAGTAATCCTTCAGAATATAGGAGGAAATCTTTTAAAAAGTAAGGAATATACAAAATAGTAAAATTTATTCTATTTTGAGATGTTACGTATTGGTTATACTTGCTTTTATAAAGCAGATATTATGAAACCAAACCGATACCACTCCTCTTACCATAAAACTTTTTGTGCAGCGATCATTATTATACTCTTATCATCATTACATTTAAGAGCCCAACAACCGAGCAAACTGGTTGCTTATGTTGGTATAGTAAACCCCATTGCTTCCCTATCATCTGGTACGATAACGCCAAATTTTAAAGATAGCTATCAGGTAGGTATGCCGACAGGTATCAATATACTTAGAGAAGGACACTTGGGATTTTCACTGGAAATGGTTCCCTACATTAAAGTAGCATCCGGGAACAGCAAAATGAGCAATTTCTTGTTCCATCCGGGCGTATTATTTCCCATCGGAAAGGAATTCACATTTATCGCCAGGGCTGCATTTGAAACTTCCGGACGATATGGGCTTACACCGGTATTAAGCAAGGTCATAACACATGGTCAGGCTGGAAAACTTTTTCTAGCAACTCCCTTCCCAGTCCGATTTGGCAATGAACAAAAAATTTCTATTGCTGCTGCTTTTCAATTCGGATATATATTCTAAATCGAATCGTGATCGATTAAAATTCCCAAATGAACAACAATAGTGGTGTTCATTTGTTGCAAGGGATAGTTTATTGTTTATACGTAGTAATATTTTCAAAATATAATAGATCAGGATGAAAAATTTTAGAAACTTAACGTCACGCAGAACGCTATTGAAAATGGGATTGCTCCTAACAGGCAGCGGACTAGTTGGTCTTAAAACAGTTCGTGCGTTTTCTACGACCACGTCGAATACGCCTGATCTAACCGAGGCTGAAATCCAGGGAATTGAAAAGGCTTTAGGAAAGAAAGGAAAATATAATACAAAAGAAGTTACACATAATACCAGTTTTCCCCGTAATGATCTAGCTGTGACCGTCAAAGGTAAGGATGTTCCTATATCTTTTGGCTTTGGAGGATGGGCTGCGATAAAGAGGACCATGGATGGAAAGAGTGCTGTGCTTATGAGTGATTGTGTTCTACTTCAGGAAGAAGTAAATCCCCTTATTACTGCTGCCCTTGAATCAGGTCTGGAAGTTGGGGCAATCCATAATCATTTCTTTTATGAAGAACCCCGAATCTTTTATATGCACATCCACGGAATGGGGGAACCAGTCGAATTGGCTCAGAAATACGCAGCAGCTATCTCAAACACTAAGATAGCTGTTGGAAATCAACCAGCACCACTGAATCAAAAACAAGATCCCGGGGATAAGATATTTAATGTTACGGAATTAAATAAAATTATCGGTCATGAGGCCGCGATAAACGGCTCAACAATCAAATATACCGTAGGACGATCCGATTTAAAAATTATGGCAATGGGAGCCGAAATGACATCATCGATCGGTTTAAACAGTTGGGCGTCATTTACCGGATCCGAAAACGAAGCCTATATTGCGGGTGACATCGCAATGTTAGACCATGAGGTCAATCAAGTTATCAGTACTTTAAGAAAACACCTTATCGAAATTGTAGCAATCCACAACCATATGCTTGGAGATGATCCACACATGATCTTTCTTCATTACTTTGGAGTCGGTCCTTCTAGGGAGCTGGCACTAGCTTTCAGAGATGCACTTCTTGTACTCGGCAAAAAATCGCATTGGCATAATCATTAATCGAATTAATTGATCTATTCGCTCCAATAAGACTTTATTAAACTGATCTAGAATCTTAACCAATACGATGACAACTGAATTATTTGAATTTGAAATTTTAAAGGCTAGCAGAATCAGGTTATTACAAGTAATGGAAACAGTTGATAATACCATATTATTTAAAATTCCAGAGACCTTTAACAATAATATCGTCTGGCAAATTGGCCACTGTATCACTTCTCAGCAGCGGCATATGTACATGCGTAGTGGACTACCAATGCATATATCGCAGGAATTTATGGAAGCATTCAAAATTGGAACGGCACCACATACGTGGAAAAATACGCCAGACATTGATGAAATAAAACATCTATTGCTTTATACAGTAAACCAACTTAGTAAAGATTTAACATCAGGTATATTTGTTGAATACCAATCGTTCAGCTTACCAATTGGCTTCTCCATCAATAATCATATCCAAGCGCTTCAAGCCGCTAACTTTCACGAAGCCGAGCACAGCGGAATAATATTAAGTTACTTAAAACTTCTAAGGCAATAAGATTTTTCCAGTCTTTCTTTGGGACAGTTATGACAGTGGATACGATATCTTGATATGGCTTCAAGGCCAATCGATATTGAATCTACGAAGATATCCATTTTCAGGATGTTAATCTTTAGATAATCATCGCAAAAACTGGATTTCAAAAAAGAGTTTTATACTGTCTATTCATTTGTAATTCCCTACTTGACGAGTCTGTACTGGAAGTTTACGAATTAAACCACGATACACATTTGGCCGCAAATTGCTCAAACTTTCGATCCGTATTTCGCATGACCGGGCCATGACCAAAGCATATCATAGAAGGATTTAATCCTGCTAACTTTTGGAGCGATCTGATGTTTTGCTGTTGATCCGACGTGAATATTTTTGGAGGGAGCCCTAGGCCAGGCACTGTAGTGAGCAGGTTCATATTTGTAGCAGCATCCCCGATTATCAATACACCATCCCGCTCACGGAATAAAGAAATATGACCGGCTGAATGGCCTGGAGTTTCTATGACCCGAAAGTTTCCAATGCTATCATTTTCAACGAGTGTACCATCGACTTTGTGGCCCTGCCCCGCCCAGTATTTTTGTTGAAGTTTTGCTAACCAATGTTTGGGATTTGGATAGTCATTAGTTACCATACCTGTTTCAGTCCTAAAAATTTCATTTTCATGGCAAAGTAAAGGTATTTCAAATTCATCACATAGTTGATCACTACAGCCCTGATGGTCTGCATGGGCATGCGTAAGCACATGTTGATGGACGGGTATTTTCTGAAGGGCTCCCTTCACCGTATTATATGAACTGCGTATCCCACAATCAACCAACACACCCTCTACTATATAGCAGTTGATACTATTTCGTGGCATCAATGGTACATGAAAAACTTCTTGGGCAATTTGATGTAACATAGCTTTTTTTTGCAAAACTATGGCACTCTATAGAAATAAATAAGGACATTTGTCCTATAATACTTTGGCGCGATGTATTTGTCCCTTCGCTCTTGTAAGAGATCGCTGCGTGATGCCCAGATATGAGGCGAGGTCTTGTGTCGCTATGCGCTGAACGAGCTTTGGTTCATTCGAAAGAACATGATGATATTTATCGAGCGCTGACTTATTATTGTAATTCAGGAGGTATTGTTCCTTTTGGATATATTCCCGTTCCATCACAGCTTGTATAACCTTGTTCCAAGAAGTCACTCGACCAAGCAGATATTGATAGTCAGCATAGTTTATCCGATGAATTATACTATCTTCTACAGCCCTGATACTCCTTCTGGATTTTTCCTGAGCGACAAACTCTGGGAATGAAGTTACAAACTCGTTTTCAAATTTGAAACAGGTTATATTTTCTCTCCCCTCCTTGTCGACGGCATATGCTTTTACCGCACCACTGGATATAAATCCAATATGACGACAGGGTTCGTCCGCACGAATAAAAAAATCACCCTTTTTCAAATCGTGTGGTTTGAAGAACTGAACAGAAAAATTCACTTCGTCAGCTGACAGTGTTCCTATCGAGAATAGATATTTTATTAGTGCATCCGTCATATTATCATATTGTGTCTTCTATTGCTGTTCTTAAAAAGCTCGGGGTCCCATACCAAATCCTGCATGCAAAATTAACAATAATCGACTATTGAAAGAAGTTGCTCCCTTTGTTCGGATTTCTCCATTTACCTGTGTCATAATATGCGTATTTAAACGCCCGGATTCTTTTCGCATAGTTGGAGAATATTTCGCGATGATAATTTCTGAAATATCAATATCTTAATATGGAACATTTCCCTTTCTTAGTTTCAAAACAACATCTTGAATTTGAGGCAAGAGTACTAAAATAAGAATGACAAAAATTAAACCTGTTAACATCAGATCATAATAATCCCTAATAGCACGAGCCAATATCTGCTGACTTACCATCTGATTCAAGTAGCCTGAGGATACTATTTTGGACATATATATATCGCTGCCTGCATTTGCGTATTGTTCCTGAATATCCAATAAGGTAATAGGCAACTGAAGGTTCGTCTCCGTGAGTGATTCCCGAACTTTTTCCCGTACGGATGATTTTGCAAATAATTGAAGTTCGTTGTTAAGCGCCAGACTAGCTGTAAATCCTATGAACCTTGAAAATATACCAATCAGAGCGGCATTGATGGCAATTTTGGAAGGTGCTGACGCGGCGGTAAATGAAACAATCGGAACAAACAACACCCCTGTTGCCGCGCCATACACAAACATAGGCAGAAGGAAGTCGGTTGTTTCACCCTGTACAGAAACAAATAGTATCATATAGGTATAATATACCGCCATCAACCCAAAACCAACAATAATCATCCTGATCAGGTTATACCCCATCAAGACAAATCGAGAAGTGATAAACATACTCAGTGTAGTTCCAGCAATTACAGCAATCCATACGGGAATAGTACTCAATGGATGGTTTCCTAAAATTACTTCAAGATAACCATAGGCTAGCCCAGTACTTCCTTTAAAAATATAAAAGGTAAAAAGAAGCAAAAGTCCAATAACGAAATTCTTTGCCCTAAAAATCTGTAAATTGATTAGTGGTCGCTTAAGTTTTAGTTCTCTGCTAATAAAAAGAGAAAGAATAATTACATTAACTAAACAAAGTGTGCTGATTAATGAACTATCAAACCATCCCAGTTGACGTCCGTACACAAGGATGTATCCTACGATCAAGATAAAAGACACATAAAATAAATAGCCGATCCAATCCACCTGATACAGTGGTATTTTTCTGGTAAACCTGGCCTTACCGTTCATGGTAAGTAAAACAACACTTGTCAGCATAATGACTACAATAACAAATCCGTAGAATATCCAGTTGAAGTCAAAGAAATAAAGGATGACACTGATATAGATGGAATAAAATGGCACCGCTATTTGTATACTGCCATAAAGGAGGCTATAAGCAATCACACGGGCACGTACAGACTGTAACCTTGGAAAAATAAGCTGTAACACAATGCCCGACATTAATGCACAGGTAATGCCCTGCAAAAACTGACAGAAAACAAATAATATCCAATCTCTGAAATAAAAACAAACCACAGCACATAGCACATTTACCCCAAGTGCCAGCAGTAGATATTCCCGTGGTGCGAAATACTTTACAATTCTAAAATCCAGCGCCAGGAAAGCTACGGTTGAACCATAGATAACGGCCATACCATATTGTACATCGGTAGCTTGTATTCCGTAAAAGCCCATCGCGGCACCTGGACTTCCGTAAAAGGCAAAACTAAACAGACTCGTCATGAGAATAGCAAATATGACAGACCTTGCCATCCATTCGGATACCCAGGATTTAAAAATTGGTATTTTGTGTACTTGCATCGTTAATTTTTTAAAATGTAAACATTTGCGTTCATTCCGGCAGATAGCTTAGTTAATTTTTCGGGTATATCGATCAGTTTAATCCGAACAGGAATACGTTGGATGATTTTAACAAAATTACCGGTAGCATTATCTGGCGGAAGCAGCGAATACCGGGATCCTGTGGTTGGCGAAAGGGACTCGATAGTACCTTTGAATTCTTCATTCGGAAAAGCATCGACTTCAATAGATACCGCTTGACCGATTTTGAATTTCCCAATCTGTGTTTCCTTAAAATTTGCCATTACCCACTTTTCCTCGGCTCTGTTCACTAAGAATGCCAATGTCTGTCCGGGCTGTATCAGTTGTCCCGCCTGAATGGTCTTTTTCCCAATTTGTCCATCAAAAGGTGCTGTGATAACGGCATATCGAATATCCAACGCTTGCCTTTTGAGAAGTGCTTCTTTGATCTTTATTTCTGCCTTTATGGCATTGTGCTGTACCCTGAAATCATTTAATTTGGATTCAGCGACGTGTAAAGAAGCTTTGGTCTGGTTATAATCTGATTGGGTGATGGATAAAGTAGCACTGATGTTGTCGAATTTTTGTTGTGTGGTCGATTCGTCCGCCAGTAGATTTTTATAGCGGTCAAATTCTTTTTGCTGCTGGTTCAATCGTGCTTTAGCACCTTCCAACTGGGCCTTAATGACGGCAATGCTTTTAACCTGCGTTTCCTCGCTTGCTGCCAAGATCGGTAATTTGGCCTGCGCGCTCATGAGTTCTGCTGACGCAGCATCTCTCTTTAACCCGTACTCGTCCTGTTCGATCACTACAAGGGTATCGCCTTTTTTTACCTGCTGATTGTCCTTATAATATATTTTACGGATATAGCCCCCTACTTTTGCGTTTATCGGGGAAAGATAGGCATCAATCTGAGCGTCGTTGGTCTGTTCATAGCGATGTCCTTCGAAGAAATAAACAGCTGCCCAAATAATAATTCCCACGAAGAATGTGATACCGAGCCATTTGGTTAGGCTTACAACAATTTTATCTGTTTTATTTTTGTTCATGATATTTGTATTAAAGAATTCCGATAATTGCCAATAGCCTGATATGCTTAAGTTTAACGTTTGTTTGTGCTGTTGTCAGATTAAATTTAGCTTCCAACAAAGCATTTTCGGCTTCCAGAAGATCGGTCAGAAGGGATTCCTGGTTTAAGTAGCTACTTCTGATAACACGAGCAGTTTCGGCGGTTTTAATGATATTTTGCTCTGCTGTTTCCATGCTTTCCAAGGCCTGTTTTTGCTGTAAATAAGCCTCTTTTACCTCAAGGTAGATCTCCTCTTTTTTAATATTTGCTTTTTCTCTTGCCTCATTACTGATCGCTTGAGCATGAGCGATGGAATGCTTGCTTTTGTATAGATTATCAATAGGAAACTGGACTTTGATCCCGGTCTGACCAAATCCCCATAGATCATTCGAATATGGATAAAATGAAATCTGCGGATAGGTGTAATTGTAAGTTGAATACAAGGAGATTTTGGGTAACAGCGTCGCTTTTACCTGCTTGATGTTCATTTCGCTCAATTTGACAGCGCTATAGGCTATCTTGTATTCCGGCGATTTGTTAAATGCGATGTCTAGATAATCCTCATAACCACCTTGAGTGATAGCCTTTAACTCGATTGTATCTTGGTATTTTATTGCAAGCTCAGCATCATTTTCTTTCCCCATCAGGATATTGAGCCGTTGTTTAGCGATTTCAATCTTCTTCGCGATATCAGAAAGGCTGAGTTCCAGTTGCGCTAATTTCACGGAGGTTCTTAATACATCGCTCTTTAGCACGGTGCCATTTTTATGCAAGCTTGCTACCAGTGTCAATTGTTTTTTTTCGGCTTCAATTTCTGCAGCAAGAAAATCCTGGAAATGCAGAAACTTATACAGATCAAAGTAAACAGCTGCAACATTGTATTTTATGTTGTGTTTTTGCAGATCGACTTCATATTGTGTACGTATCGCTTCTTCCTTTTTCATGGCGATGTTTCTTTTGTCCTTACCACCATTGTAAAGATTGACGTTCAGGTTGTAACCCACGCTGTAACCATAACCTTTTACAGGCACATCCTGCGGAGAAGAAAATAATCCATTGTCATAGATCAGGAATTTGGAATTGAGTTTTGCATCTCCACCAACAAAAAGCTCAGGCAACAAACGATCTTTCGCTTCCAATATTTCCAAATTGCTCTGCTGAAGATGTAGATCGGATAGTTTCAGTTGACGGTTATTTGTTTCGGCTACTTTCCAAATTTCTTCCAAGCTTAATACCAGCTCATTAGCTATATTTTGAGCATAGACTGATTGTACAAATAGGGTTAACAATAAGCTCAAAATCGGGACTATTTTATATTGTTTCATCGGTTTTGTTTATATATTTCTTTCTTTTTACTAGCCATGGTTTTACAATCTTTTTCAATTCATCAAAAGCAAAAGTTAAATCTACCATTGGCATAAAAGCATAGTTATACCCATAAGCAAACCAGAAAATATGTGCACTGTCAATTCCTTCATCTGAATGATGTAATTTATTAGCAGACTTTTGGTCCTGTGTTTCAAGTTGAAAATCTTTGCGCGATGTTATGATTTTATGTTTCATAATGACTTTACTATTATTACATAGCAAAAGTATCAAGCATGGCGAAGTATCATTTTATATAATTAGCCTAATATTTGTTAAATTTGGCCATATGGAAATTCTGAGCCAAATCATACATATTGTTGATCAAAATCCTGATTCAATCCTGGTGATGCGACAGCAGACGGAACAACGTTTGCCTGCCCACCAGCATAAGAAGGCTCAGTTGTTATTGGTTTATGGCGGGATTGCTTACCTGCAGACTGACGAAAAGGATTTCTATATTCCCTCAAATCATTATATCTGGATACCAAAAAATTATCGGCACAACCTGATGTTCAACACCAAGGACCTGTCTATTATCAATATTTATTTTCCGGAGGAAAGTGTTGGTAATTTTTATGAGGAGTTGGGGATTTATCCGGTGAGTAAGCTGCTGGCAGAGATGCTTTCTTTTAGTGAGAAGTGGCAAGGTAATTATTACAAAGGTTCGTGGGAATTTGAATTTTTAATTACGCTAAAAGGCCTACTATCAAAAGAAAATCTCAAAAAATTCTCCATTCAACTTCCAACAACAGACGATCAAAGGCTCAATACCATAATCGACAGTTTTAAAAATAGGTTAAATGAAAATCTAAGCTTAGCAATGATTGCGCAGCAATCGGGAATTAGTGTTCGTAGTCTCACCAGACTATTCCAGCATAAACTGCACATTACATTTGTTCAGTATTTAAAAATGCTACGGATTATTAAGGCAATGGAATTAATCAACGATACAGATTTGAATATGACTGAGATTGCCTACGAAATTGGTTATTCAAATATAGCGGCTTTCAGCAATAACTTTTATCTGCTTACCGACATGAGACCTACGGAGTTTAAAATGAAGTAAGGAATAAAACTTTACAGTCCGCCTGTATTCCCTTTGATCTGCGCATTATGGTCAGAACTCTGTCATAGTTCAATACCGATAGGCCCATATCAACTGCAATCGCCCCCTAATCCTTGAAAACTAACGGGGTAACGGTAGCTAAAGCAAATTCTTGATACATGTCAATCTTTTTTTTCGAGAAAAAGATTAATTTAGTCAAAACTGACTAATAAAGAGTAGTTTACAAGAACCGAAAGAGTTATCGGTAACGATTTAGTAATGGTGCTTACTACACTTGCTTTCATTCAATTACCTTGTAAATCATTACTGCAAATGTATAAAAAATAAAGGTAAAGCAGTGAAACTTTACCTTTATTTTTCGTCTTGCTCGTCCATCCTTTTGATAAGTGCATCCCGAAGACTATCGAGGAACTTTGTTCGGTTTATCTTCCTGCCTTTCAGTTCCAAATAGGAATGGTAGAAATCCCCTAAGTCAATATTAAATATATTTTCAAAAGTCTTGGCGATGATTTTTATATCTGCATTACCATTGTCAATTGAACCCTGCGAATGCAGCGAATAAATCAACTCAATGAGTGAAGTTTTACTACCTGTCCAGTTTAGGGGAGGCGTTTCAAGTAGCTTTCTCTGATTGTTATTGCTCAACTGGTCTTCGAGGTAAACCTGTATCAAGTCGTTGGCAATAATCTTAGCTACCTTGTAATCGTGCGAGGTTGCAAAATTATGGTCTGCTTCAAAATAATAGGTGTCTAAACTCAACTTTATATCGTGCTTGCCACGTAAAAAGAATTTATAGTCCAGATGAGTGCTGTTGGTTCTGTAATACTTGTAAAATTCCAAATTAGCATCGAAATACCTCTTGATTTTGGAAAGCTCAACATTCAGATATTTCTTGATGATTTTATCGCCGCCTCGTGGTCTTTTTGTTTCAATCTTGTAAATGGCATTGAAGTAGATGAGCTTCGATACTAATTGAGGCTTTAGCTGTTTGAAAAAAAGTATTTCGGCTTCATCATCTTTAAATCCATTCTTCTTAATGTATTTTTTTATCTCCTCAAGTTTCTGCAAGACTAATATAATTGCATTTTCATACGATATCAATGAATTACTTGGCTCATAGGTCAATTCGTTAATTCTATCGTCTAATTCGTTTATTATAGTTTGGTAATAATTTGTCATCGAAAGCGAAATTTAAAGTATGAAACCAATTAAAAAGCACAAAATGAGGCAGCAATTGCAGATAGCCCACAATAAATTGCCTCATTTTAGTATGTATTGATTGAGTATAAGAGAGCCCTATCCTTAATTAAAACTGGATAGGGCTAAGAGATTAAACCACTAATGGTTCTGCTTTAAAGCCTTTTTTCTTAACGATGGCAACTATTTCATCTTGTGTTATACCCTCTGATTTTACGGTTAAAATTTTGTCATTGTTGGCTGTATCTACATTCCATTCGCAGATACCGTCGGTACTGTCCAAATCCGCTTTTACCTTTGATACACAACCGCCACAATTAAGATTGGTCTTGAACTGAAATTCTGTATTTTCCATATTTTTTTAAACTTATTTACTATTGTTTTGAACTGTCGCAAAATTCAACATAATCCCGAAGTCTGCTATTGTGATATTCCGGGTTTAATTTGTGACTTTTACTGTTTTCCTGTTACAGACTATTAATGGTTGTGCGTGTGGTGGCTGTGGTCTTCTACCGATTTTTCGCCTTCTGATACGGTAATAGTAAAATCTGCCGTATGTACCACATTGTTTATTTTGAACTGTGCCCACAATCTATAAAGCCCTGCTTTTTTGATAAGCGTTTCGGCATAGATTGGGAAATTCTCTTTTGATACCGGGTGTATATGTAGAAAATCCTTATTAGTTTTACTTATCATTACGATATGGGCAGTCGCTCCGAGATAATTCTGCATATCCTTTTCCTCTAATTTCTTGCCGTCCTTTTCTACCGAAAATTGCAAGCCCTGATTTCTGTTTGTTTTAAAGTCTTCGCCGTTAAGCAGCGTTACCGTAAAACCATCTACGGTTGAAACCAATTTTGTCTTTAAATCGGCTGTTTGTGTTGCTGCCGTACCTTTTACCTCAATGGTTTGCTTATTGACCTCTCCCTCGGCTCCGTTCGGTTTGTAGTCGGTAAATAACAGGTATTTACCTGCTGTAGGGAATGTTTCTGAAACCTTATAAGAACCGTCTGCCTGTTCTTCGGGGTGGATATGGTCAAACCAGGTCAGTTCTTCATTCACTACCAAAAGGTGCATTTTCATTTCGTGCACTACTTCCAACGGTACATTTTTACCGTGTTCACTAATGGCGATGGATAGATTAGTTGGTTTACCTGCTTCCACATTTTGCGGGTCGGCAGCCACTTTTACTTCATACTGGCTTTTCTCTTTATTAACAGGGCTCAAAGCCATACCACATTTAGGGCATTTATCGCCTTTGTTTCCTTTTACTTCCGGGTGCATCGGACAAGCGTATGCGCTGTCGTGATTTGCGTGCTGATGTGCATTCATATCCTCTGATTTTTTATTATTACTTTCTGAATTGTTGCAGGCAGATAACGCTGCCAGTGAAACAACCGTGCTTAGTAATATGGTTTTAAATTATTCATTTATTTATCTCTCTTATTACAATACAAATTTCCGCATTAAATGGGTTGTATCTATTGTGATATTCTTTGTTTGATTTACGATTTTTACTGATTGCTAACGCTGTTCTTTTGGCTCATTACAATCCTGATAACCGCTATCAATGTGATGATAAGCATCGGTATCAGTACAATGTTTACGCCATTCCAACCCCAGTAATTAAACAGGCTGCCTGCAAAGAAGCTAGCAATACTGATTACTGCAAAAACCGTGAAATCGTGGAAAGCCTGCGTTTTTTCTTTCTCTTCGGGACGGTACACTTTGGTAAGCAATGACGAACCGCCGATAAACAGGAAGTTCCAACCTAAGCCCACGATGAACAATGCGGAAACGAAATGCGCAAAGCCTGTTCCCATCAGGGCAATGATGATGTACAGGAACAAAATCGCCAAACCGGAAATAATGATACGGTAAACGCCGAATTTCTGAATAAGCATACCTGTAAAGAATGACGGCAGGAACATACCTAATACGTGCCACTGGATAACCGTTGCGGAGCTGTCGGACGAATGCCCTACGCTGTGCATTGCTATCGGGGTAACAGTCATAGACATTCCCATTACGGCAAATGCGGTAGATGATGCCAGTATTGCAAGTATGGTATCTTTATTCTTAATGATTTCTTTTAACGGGCGACCTTTCTTTACCGCTTCATTGGTTTGTACCGCAGATGTTCTTTGCAGCTTTAAAAAGGAAACAACACCCAAAGCGACCACGCTTAACAGGATAATAGAAAAGTAGGGATAAGCGTAAGGAACCGCCCCTAAATGCTGCGTAAACCTCGCTAAGTTGGGTCCTGCGAATGCTGCAACAATGCCACCTGCAATAACAAAAGAAATTGCCTTGCTTTTCGCATAGTCGGGAATGGCATCAGCCGCCGCAAAACGATAGTATTGCGAAAAGCCTTGATAAGTACCAATGAGCATATTACCCACTGAAAACAGCCAAAAGGAATTTTGGATAATACCGTACCACGAAACCAAACCCGACAAAACACCTATCAGTGTACCTATCATAAAGGCATTGCGCTGACCTAATTTTCTAATAATGAGGGATGCGGGTATCATCATACCTGCCGTACCTACGGTAATCATTGCCAATGGTAAGGTCGCCAGATTTTTATCGGGAGCCATTTGTAAGCCTACCACACCCGAAAGTGTAATGACCAATATGGATGCAGTCTGGAACAACGCCTGCGAGGTAAACAGTAGATACACGTTGTTCCATTTTATTTTTGCTGTCATAATCTTAAAATTTATGATGCAAAATTGGCAATTTGTTTCGGGCTGCCTATTGTGATATTTCTTGTTTGATTTGTGAGGTTTACTGATTTAGTCTGGTATTGTAAATGCAAAAAGGTTATAGCATAACCGCTACAACCTTTGTCTATTTTATGAATGAAATCCTTTAGTAATTGAGCGAAAGTCCTGCACCAAAGCCCATATCACTATCATAGTGCGCCCTGATACCGATATGCCTCGTCAAAATGTACCGCAGGTCTGCCATATATTCCAAATCGGTATTGACCATAAACCCGGCTCTTAACCGTCTGGAGATAGGTATATCCTCCCGCATCAATGATACCCTGAAAATACCGTCGTGGTAAACTTCTGCCTGTACGTTGACCAACATCGGCAAGGTGTACATTACCCCTAAGCTCACAGCAGCTCGGTTGTCTTTTTTATTAACCTGTCCGAAGAGGTTTTTCTCGTGCTCGTCCATTCCCATTCTGCGGTATCGCCAATCGAAACCGACAAAAGGCATCAGCCATTGCATTTTACCAATGTAACGTCCCAAATGCGTTTCCACTTCATAGCCGTGCATATCATTATAGCCTAAACGCCATTCCGTACCCAAACTGTAACGGGCGTTCATCAACATTGCTTCTCCGTCAATACCATTGGTCGCAAAATCACTTTGAGCCATCAAATGTGGCATATTGCTTTCACGCTGCAACATTTTATATGCTTTTTCCTTATTGGGTAAATACGGATTTTTGTAATCATCCACAGCGAAAACCCTATTCATACCTGCCATCATATGATACAGGATATGACAATGGAAAAACCAATCACCCTCGGTATTCGCAAGGAACTCTATCGTATCGGTTTCCATCGGCATAATGTCGATGATGTTTTTCATCGGTGCATTTTCGCCGTGCTCATTCAGCACCCTGAAATCAAAACCGTGCAGGTGTATCGGGTGGCGCATCATTGAGTTATTATAAATCGTAATCCTCAATACTTCGCCTTTTTTAACAGGTATCTTATCTGTTTCTGCCAAAACCTTGTTATCCATACTCCAAACGTAACGGTTCATATTTCCCGTTAAGGTAAATTTCAGTTCCTTAACCGGGGCATCAGCCGGAAGCGTGGTATTATGCGGCGATTTCAACATTGCGTAATTGAGCGTTTTAATGTCGCTCAACGCATTAGCATTATAACGGTTGGGGTCTTCGTCGCTATTCATCTTATGGTCGCCGTGATGCTCCATAGACGGTGCTGTACCCTTGTTTTTTTTGCTCTTTTCCTCGCCTGTAATCTCCGGGTACATCACTACGTTCATATCCATTTGGTTCAGGCTCATATTCATTCCCATATCTTCCAGGTCGCCGTTCATCTTCATCATATCGTTCATCATTTGCATACCCTCAAAATATTTCAGGCGTGGCATTTCCCCGACCAATTGTTTTGTACCGTTGCCAATAAAATAGCTTGTGGATTGGGTACGGTCTTCGGTGGTTGCCATAAATTCAAAGGCTTTGCCGTCCTCGGGAATGGTAACAACCACATCGTAAGTTTCCGATACAGCAATAATCAGCCTGTCCACTTCCACAGGCTCCACATCGTTGCCATCACTCGCCACTACGGTAATTTTACCGCCTGCATAGCGCAGCCAAAAGTAAGACGATGCACCCCCATTGGAAATGCGTAAACGTACTTTATCGCCTGCTTTTAAGGGCTTGCCGTCAATGCTTTTTAAATCGGTATGATGATTACCGTTCATCATTACACGGTCGTAATACACATCGCTCACGTCCATTGCCAACATACGCTTCCATTCGTTGTTCAGCTTGGTTTTGAATTTTCCGCTTCTAATGGCTTCGGCGTAGCTTTGTGTTGCGCCTTTCCTTATCGCAAACCAGTCGCTTGCTGCGTGCAGCATACGGTGTACATTTTCGGGCTTCAGGTTCGTCCATTCGCTTAGCATTATGGGAATTTCCGGTAAATCGTCAATTCCTTTCCTAAATGTTTTATCATCAGCCCTTTTGCGCATTATAAAGCTGCCGTACATTCCAATCTGTTCCTGCAATCCCGAATGTGAGTGATACCAATGCGTTCCGTTCTGAATAATCGGAAATCGGTAAGTATAAGTTGCGCCCGGCTCAATCGGCATTTGCGTTAAGAAAGGTACGCCGTCTTCCTTATTCGGCAGGAACAAGCCGTGCCAGTGCAGGGATGTACTTTCTTTTAACTGGTTATGCACTACGATTTCTGCCGTGTCGCCCTCTGTAAATTCAAGCGTGGGCATCGGGATTTGCCCGTTTACAGCAATTGCCCTCTTTTCCTTGCCCGCATAATTTACAAGCGTATCTTTTACATACAGGTCGTAATGAACTACCTTTTGTGCAATGCTGACTTGTGATATAAAGATTGCCAACAGGGTTAGCGGCAACAGCTTTTTGTAAAGAAATTTTTGATTATCCATTTTAAAAATCGCATTGGTTATAAAGATTAAAAGGCATTGCCCATTGAGCAATGCCTTTGTGGGTTATTATTTAGTTTCGGTAACTTTACCACAAGTAAGCATAGAAGAACCGTAGTAAGGATTTTTAATCTCCTTTTCTTTGCTTAACCAATATGCTTTTTTCATCGGGCAATATTGGTAGTAAACGGGTTGGTTTACTTTGTCTGATGATTTTACCACTTTCCACAGTACGGTTGATACTTCGTTGAAAGCGGCTCTTTGCTTTTCAAGGTTGTTACCTGCCTTACTTAATTTGTCGGTGGCTTTCTGCAATTCTGCTTTCTGTGCAAAATCGCCCTCGCTCTTAACGGCTTCGTTCAGTGCGCTAATGGCGGTGCTTGCCGCTTTACTATCGCTGCTTACCAAAGCATTTTTTACGCTGATGTAGTTGTTCAGCAGGTTGCCTGTATTTTGCGCAAAGGCAGAAAATCCAAACAACATTACGGTCATTGCTACTATTAACTTTTTCATTTTTTTATCCTTTTTAATAATGAGTGAATGGCTGATTATTCTGAAATGGGTTCAGCTTTAAACCCTTTTTTCTTGATGATGGCGACAACCTCGTCTTCGGTAATGCCCTCTGCTTTTACAGTCAGGATTTTATCGGCGTTGGTCGTATCAACGTTCCATTCGCAGATACCGCCTGCGTTATCTAAATCTGCCTGCACTTTTGATACACAGTTGCTGCAATTAAGGTTTGTCTTGAATTGAAGATTTTTGCTTTCCATTGTCTTGAACTTTTATTTGTTTTTGCTGATACAAAAATCGGTAGATAATGCGCTAAGCTGTTTGTGAAATTCCTTGTTTGATTTATGATATTTACTGATTGCATTTCAAAAACGGTTCCGCTTGTAATATTCCGGCTTTGTTTTATGACTTTTACTGATTATAGTGCTCGTTCAGAATAAGCGGAATACTTTTATCGAAGTATAACGCTAACTGTTTTATAAAATGGCTATCAAAACCTTTCTCTCCGTTTTGCATCGGGCTATGTTGTAGCTTCGGGTTCCCAACCCCAACACGATTGCACAAATCTTCTTTGTGCAACAATCTTTATTGCAAAATCACACATAACATAATTTTTAAAAATCATATATAATGACAAACGATTTAAAGAACGTCGAATATGGCTTGGATAAGATATTCGAGGGCGCACAAGATTTTTTACCGATTTTAGGAACAGACTACGTGGAATTTTATGTAGGCAATGCGAAACAGGCTGCTCACTATTACAAATCAGCTTTCGGGTTTCAGTCGTTGGCGTATGCCGGACTGGAAACAGGCTTACAGGACAGGGCTTCTTACGTGGTAAAGCAGGACAAAGTGAGACTGGTATTAACGACCGGGATGCGCTCTAATTCCGAAATTAACGGACACGTAAAGAAGCACGGCGACGGCATCAAAGTAGTGGGTCTTTGGGTAGAAGATGCCCGCAAAGCCTTTGAAGAAACCACGAAAAGAGGTGCTAAAGCCTATATGGAACCAACTGTAACTACCGATGAAAACGGCGAAGTGGTACAATCGGGCATTTATGCGTATGGCGAAACGATTTTTATGTTTACCGAACGCAAAAACTACAACGGTATATTTATGCCGGGCTATGAGCAATGGGAAACCGAATATAACCCTGCGCCTGCGGGACTAAAATATATTGACCATATGGTGGGCAATGTGGACTGGAACCAAATGGACACCTGGGTAAAATGGTTTGAGGATGTAATGGGATTTGAGAACTTCCTGTCATTCGATGATAAGCAGGTTTCTACCGAATATTCTGCCCTGATGTCTAAAGTAATGGCAAACGGTAACGGCAGAATTAAATTCCCGATAAACGAACCCGCAGAGGGCAAAAAGAAATCACAGATTGAAGAGTACCTTGAATTTTACGAGGGCGAGGGCGTTCAGCATATTGCCGTAACTACGGATGATATTGTAAAGACCGTAAACGACCTGAAATCAAGAGGGGTTGAATTTCTGTCAAGACCGCCACAAGCGTATTATGATGCCATTCCTGAACGCTTAAAAGCGCATATGCACCGCTTTAAAGAAGATATCAAGGAATTGCAGGAGTTGGGTATTCTGATTGATGCGGACGAAGAGGGCTATTTGTTACAAATCTTTACCAAACCAGTTGAAGACCGTCCTACATTTTTCTTTGAGGTTATTCAAAGAATGGGTGCAAGAGGTTTCGGCGCAGGAAACTTTAAGGCATTGTTCCAATCTATCGAAAGAGAGCAAGAACGCAGAGGAACATTATAATTTTTGTAACTTTAGCAAAGTCCTGATTTATTTCAGGGCTTTGTTGTTTATATAAAAAGGAGAATGGATATAGCGACCGAGAACAATCAGGATAAAATGATAGGTTATTTCGATTTTTTTGGAATGCCAGATGGGATTGTAAGCAACACAGTTTGGTTTGACGAGAATTATAAAATTGTTTTCTTAAAAGAAGGACGTGTTAATGTTGATTTTGTTGACTATGATTTTGAAGAAAGTACATTGCTTTTCTTTAGTATAGGGCAACAATTCAAAATATCTAAAAATTCGGAAGGAAGCATTGTTTATTTTAACCCGAATTTCTATTGTATCGCTTTTCACGATAAAGAGCTTGCTTGTGACGGACTTCTTTTCGACAACGTTTTTGAACTTCCTTTTATAGCGCTCACCGCACATCAAAGAGACATTTTTCAAAAAATACTTATTTCTATTAAAGAGGAAATTGCGGTAAAAGATTTTTGGGCGGAAGAAATGATTAAGACCTATATCAAGCAGGTTGTTATTTTTGCTACCCGAACTCTTGCAAAAAAGGACTACGATATTTATCACCCCGTATCATTCGATAAAGAGCTGGCGAGAAAATTTAGCCAATTGGTAGAGCAAAATTATCGAACTATCCACTCCGTAGCAGATTATGCATCTATGCTCAATCTTACACCTAAAAACCTCAACCGAAAAATAGTAACAGAAAAACAGATTGCTCCAAATACAATTATCAAAAATCGAATTATCCTTCAGGCAAAAAGATTACTTGTCAATACAACGTTAAGCATTAAAGAAATCGCTGTTTATCTCGGGTACGAAGACTATTCTTATTTTCTTCGCTTTTTCAAATCACAAACGGGCTCTTCACCTCTTACATTCCGAAATTCAATGTAACCCTACTTATGGGTAAAATGTCCTATTAAGTGTGAAGTATGTGTATTGATAGCCTTTCTCTGAAGCAGTAATTTTGTTATGTAATTAAAAATAGAGTACAATGAAAGCAAAAATCACAGCTAAATGGCAAGGTAATTTTAAAAACGGAAATGGAAATTTTGATGCATCGCATTCTACTATTGGTAGAAGTGTTTTTAAACACAATAAAGCAGAAGGAGAAACTACTGCTACTAATCCGGAAGAATTAATGGCGGCAGCGCACGCAGCTTGTTACACAATGACATTAAATTATATCCTCACGAGCAACGGTATAGAGGCAGAGAAAATTGAAACATCCTGTACTATAACCGCAACAAGCTTCGATATTACTAATTCCGATTTGGTACTGGATGCAGAAATACCTGGTTTAACCAATGAAGATTTTTTAAAATACGCTGAACAGTCAAAAGCAATGTGTCCTGTAGGAAAAGCATATAATTTAGAAATTTCATTAACTGCCACCTTAAATTAAAATCAGGTCAATTTTGGGGGATTGAGTTCATTAGTTTAATCAAATTAAAGTCACGGTATATCCCGTGACTTTTTAGTTTGCAATATTTACATAAAGTACTTTAAGAACTTTGGATTAACAACCCAAGAAGCGACGACAATAGCAGTACGCACTTCCAACAATTCAGTTTATTCATATTATCAATTTTTAAAGGTTAAATTTTTACTATTTCAGTGTTTTCTTTAGGGATAACCAGCACAGGTACATTTACCAAATGCCTTACCTGATTTATGGTTGCGCCGTACAACAAATCTTTCAATCCCTTATGCCCGTGTGCACCCATTACCACCAGTTCAGCACCGGACTGATTGACGATTTCGGCAATGGCATTGGCAGTCCTTCCAAAGCCTAGTTTTGCATCAGCAAAATATCCGTTGTCCTGTAACTGCTTTGCGTATTCCTCCAAAAACTCCCTGTCTTTTACAGTTTCCTCGTCGGTACTGTCGTGAAAGTGCGATGCGGATGCCACACTCTCCACGATATGAATGAGCGTGTACCTGCTGTCTTTACCGCCCTGCGTAATGGCGTGGTTGATAACCTTGTGGTCAAGGGTCTTAAAATCCACAGTAAGCGCAATATTCCGGTATGGCACGAATGGTTGTAGCTGCAAAGGCTCCGGCTTGTCGTGCGGTGTTATTTCACAAAAGGCTTTTCTACTGAATAATGGGTACAACGTAGTATATGCCATCAAAATGATAAAACCTATCCCACCCAAAATGATTAAACTTTTACAAGCTATGTTACCTGAAGTAGCAAAAAAACTAAATGCTTCCTCTGCTAATAGTTTGGAATTTAGATACACCAGTAGGATTGTTATAACCCAAGCCGTTATTTTTATCAAGGGCTTGATGGCAAATTTGCCCATTGTCCTTTTATCACTTACAAAATGTATAAGTGGAATAACTGCAAAACCCAGTTGCATACTCAATACCACCTGGCTGAAGATAAGCAGGCTATCTACATTGTCCTCGCCATTGATTAGGATTACCAAAGCTGCCGGAACTATGGCGAGTAACCTCGTGATAAGCCTTCTTAATAAAGGGTTTATTCTAAACCGCAGATAACCCTCCATTACGATTTGGCCGGCAAGCGTACCTGTAATGGTACTGCTTTGCCCGGCAGCTATCAATGCTACGGCAAAGAGTTTGGCTGTAAAATTACTTCCGAAATGTTGAGGTAATAGCTCGTAAGCCTGCTTTAGCTCCGCCACATCAGAACGCCCGGTTTTGTAAAAAACCGTAGCGGCAAGAATTAATATAGCAGCATTTACAAACAATGCCATATTTAATGCAATAGCACTGTCCCAAAAATTTAGCTTGATTGCTTTTTTGATGCTGGCGTCATCACGGTTAAACTTTCTTGTCTGTACCAATGCAGAATGGAGGTATAGATTATGTGGCATTACCGTCGCACCGATAATGCCGATGGCGATATACAATGCTGTATCGTTCTGAATGTGTGGTATCAGTCCTGTCGCTATTTCTCCTACATTGGGATTAGCTACCCATATTTGCACAAGGAATGACATTCCGATAACGAATATCAATCCAATAATAAAGGCTTCTAGTTTTCTCATTCCCCATTTTTGTAGGGTCATCAACAAGAATGTATCTAACGCAGTAATTGCAACACCCCAAATCAAGGGCATTCCTGTAAGTAATTGCAAGCCTATCGCCATACCCAATATTTCAGCAAGGTCTGTGGCCACAATAGCTATTTCTGCAAGTAGATACAGTATAAAGTTTATTTTCTTCGGGTATGTTTCCCGGTTTGCCTGTGCCAAATCCCTATTACGAACGATGCCCAACCTTGCTGACAAGCTCTGGAGCAATAAACCCATAATGCTACTCATCAACAAAACCCAAAGTAATGAATATCAGAACTGGCTGCCACCCGCCAAACCAGTTGCCCAGTTGCCTGGGTCCATATACCCAACACTGACAAGATAAGCTGGCCCGAAAAAAGCCAGTACTCTCCGCCAACGGGATTTACCAGGAGTGGTCGTATCGACTGAATTATGTATTTCGCTTAGTGAAGCCTGTGATTGTTGTTTACCCATTTCCAAAATTGCTTACGATAAAAAAACTGCCGCAAAAATAATCTTGCGGCAGTCCAACTTAACAATTAAAACTTCATTCTTTGTATCCGCACCGCATTAAGAATTGCTAATAAGGCTACACCTACATCGGCAAATACAGCTTCCCACATTGTTGCTAATCCTCCTGCACCAAGTATAAGCACGATTGCTTTTACTCCGAATGCCAATGCTATATTTTGAAAGACGATTTTTTTAGTCTGTTTTCCGATATTAATAGCCATTGGTATTTTGGATGGCATATCGTCCTGTATCACAACATCGGCTGTTTCAATAGCAGCATCACTTCCTAAACCGCCCATTGCGATACCTGCATCACTCAACGCAATTACTGGAGCATCATTTACACCATCACCTACAAACGCCACGCTGCCATTACGGGATTTGATTTCCTTTACTTTATTTACTTTGTCTTCAGGTAATAAATCCCCATACGCACTGTCAATGCCCAACTGTCCCGAAACAAACTGAACAACGGTATTTTTATCACCACTCAACATTGTGGTTTTTACACCCATTTTACGCAGATTTTCAATTGCTGCTTTTGCATCTACTTTAATGCTGTCCGAAATGGTTAAATATCCTACGAACTTTCTATCATAAGCAATCGCTATTACTGTGTAAACTATGTTTGCGGTATCTGCATCGTGGCTGATGTTAAATTTATCGAGCAATTTGAAATTACCTACTAAAAGCTCTTTACCGTTAACGGTGGCTTTTAATCCGTGTCCTGCTATTTCTTCAACATTTGCTAAATTTACGTCGGCATCTACCTCTCCCCAATAATTGTGGATTGCGGTTGCAACAGGGTGTGTACTTTGACTTTCCAATACGTTGACGAGGTTGAGTATTTCGTCTTTATTGAATTCTGGTTTGATAAAGACTTCCTGGACTTTGAAAACACCTTCGGTGAGGGTTCCCGTTTTATCCATCACTACATTTTCTACTTTGGCAAGAATATCAAGGAAATTAGACCCTTTAAGCAGGATACCGTTTCGACTTGCTGCCCCAATACCACCAAAATAACCCAGAGGGATGGAGATTACCAAAGCGCAAGGACAAGAGATAACCAGGAATACCAATGCTCTATACAACCATTCACTGAATACATAATTATCTACGAAAAGTGCGGGAAGTAAGGTAATAGCAATAGACAGATATACGACTATCGGCGTATAAATTTTGGAAAATTTACGGATAAACAACTCGGTTGGTGCTTTTTGCGATGTGGCATCCTGAACCAGTTCCAAAATTCTGCTTAACTTACTATCCGAATAATCGGTTGTTACCTTTATTTGGCTTACAGTGTTGAGGTTAATCATACCTGCCAATACAGCTTCGCCTTTACTTTTTGTATCAGGTTTGCTTTCTCCTGTAAGGGCTGCTGTATTGAAAGAGGCGGTTTCTGAAATCAACTCGCCGTCCAATCCCAATTTTTCGCCCGGCTTTAACTGAATAACATCGCCTATGTAAGCATCTTCAGCTTTTACAACAATAGGCTTACCTGCTCTGATAACCGTTACCTCATCAGGGCGTTGGTCTAATAGGGCTTTAATATTACCTTTTGCTCTTGATACCGCAATAGTCTGAAATACTTCACCTACGGAGTAGAACAGCATTACAGCTACTGCTTCAGGATATTCGCCAAGTGCAAATGCACCGATTGTCGCAATCGCCATCAAGAAAAATTCTGAAAAAAAGTCTTTGTATCGGATACTTTCAATAGCTTCTTTGATTACTGGCAATCCGACAGGTAAATAAGCGATAACGTACCAGGCAATTCTAACCCAACCAGTGAACCAGTTTTGAGTAAAGTAATTATCAAAACCGATAGCAACAAGTAATAAAGCTAAAGATATACCCGCAGGCATAAATAACTGAAATGGCGTTTTGCCCTCTATGTCGTGACTGTGGTCGTGGTCATCACCGTGGCTGTGCCCGTGGTGATCGTGATTGTGTCCGTGGTGGTCGTGATTGCGTCCGCTTTTTTCTATATGGTTGTGGTCATCATCACAATGTTTAGTATCGGCTTTACTGCAACTTTTGCCGCCAGTGTGTCCGTGTCCGTCATCGGAATGATTAGCATCTTTCAGCAAATCTGATGCACCTGCATTTTTATAAATCTTTTCTGTTTTCAAACAGCATAGTTGATTTCCCTGTGTATCATATTTATGTTTATGCTCTTTTTTATTTACTAGGTTCAGACTATCGTCTGTACTACAACATATTTTTGACATATCTAAAATTTTTTTTATTTCTATTTGTAAAACAAAATTACTCTGCCATTTTGGGAACCTGGTTGCAAAAGCGAAACAGCTACCATTTTAGCAAAACCCTTATATTTGATTTACTGGCTGATTGCTTATTAGGAACAATCAGAGGGTATTTGTTATTTTAGTGTGCGTGAGCGTGACCGCCACCACCTGATAATTTCGCATTGATGAAAAACGCACCTTTGGTAACTATCCTTGCATCTTTGGGAATTTCCGTTACTGGAGTAATGCTCGTATAACCCATTTCTGTAACACCTGTAACCACTTCAATTTTTTCAAAATTTACCGTGCCTGCCGCTTCCTCTTTATGCGCTGTCTTTTCATCGCCGTGGTCGTGCCCGTGTCCGTCTTCTTCTCCGGCTGCCTGCGGCTTTTTGTTGGTAATGACAAAGATGTATTTCTTACCGTCCGCATCTACCACCGCATCATTTGGAACTGACGGGGAAAGCACATTGTTGAGGCTCACAATCGCCGTAATGTTCATCCCGTCAATCAGTCCCTTTACATTGCCTTTTACACGGGCGTGTATGGGAATGGTTTTGCTGTCGTTTTCAAACGCCGAACCAATACCGTATATCACGGCATCGTGCTCGTTTACCGGATTATTGGTCAGGGTAAAATGTATGGTCTGCCCGGTTTTCAGCAAGGGCAAATCTTTTTCAAATACATTCAAATGCAAATGCAGGGAACTGTTATCTACAATTTCAGCCACAGGCGAAGAAACATCTACATAGCTGCCGATTTTGCCGTACACATTGCTAATGGCTCCGCTAATGGGGCTTGTAACTATCAGTGAGGATTTAAGTGAACTGTTGCTGACTGAATTTGGATTGATGCCCATTAGCTGTATTTGTTGATGCAAAGAGGCTTTGCGGGTTCTTAACGCATTGAGTTCGGCGGTGGCATTTTGCAGGTTTTTCAATGCCCCGGCATTGCCGGTGTTCAGTTCTTTTTGTCTTTGCATTTCCTGTTCGGCAAAAGTTATTTTACTGTTGATGGTCAGGTATTCTTCCTGCAACTGGATAAACTGCGGGTTGGCAATGGTGGCAATAACCTGTCCTTTGCGTACATAGTCGCCAATCTGTACATTAATAGATTTTATCACGCCACCGTATAAAGAGGTAGCATTTGCCTTGCTACTGTTGGGCAAACTCAAAATACCGTTCGCTTTAATAGTGGCGGTTAGTTCTTTCATTTCCACCACACCGTATTTGATACCTACAGCTTCAATCTGTTGGGGCGTAAGTGCCGCAACGGTGGCAGCGCCCTCTTCGGCTCCGTGCTCGTGTCCGTGCCCTGTATCGGCTTTTGCTTCCGTTTTGTGCTCGTGGTTATGACCGTCTTCGCTTTCCTTTTTTTGACTATCTCCACAGGCGGTCAGGGAAACTGTAAAGAGTGCTGCTAAAAACATTTTCGATATATTGTTCATCTTATTTGTTATTAAGGTAATTGTATTGAATTGCTGAGTGATTGTAACTGTTCAGAACGTCCAGATAATTTTGGCGGATATTGATTGCCTGCGTTAAGAACTGGCTTAGTTCTGCAAAGCTGATATCTCCCGAGCGGTAGCTTTGTGACGCCGCTTCGGTAATATCCTTTGCCTGTTGCAGTCCCGATGTTTCAAAGAAGCTCAACAAAGCCATATTCTTTTCCATTTCTGCGATGGCAGATTTCTTGTCCGTTGCCATTACCTGCGTTTGGTAAGACAATAGGTTTTCCTGTACTTCCTTTTCCTTGTTGGCTACATTCACTTTGTTTTTATACGCACCTGCACCAAACAACGGGAAGCCTACCGAAACCGAAAAGCCCGTAAACGGGTCTGAAACGCCGTACAATCTCTGGCTGAATACCCTTGCTGAAAATTCGGGCAAATTGCTTTTCTTTTGTATCTTGATATTTGCCGCCGCAACGCTTACATTTTGCTGCTGCAACTGCAATACCGGGTGTACATTGTTTTCATCATACAAGTTCGTTTCCAATTTCTGTAACGGCTCATCTATTGGGAGTATCCATTCGTTACGATTGAGCAATACCATTAATTGCTGTTGCTGTATTACAATTTCCTTATTGTTCTGCTCCACGTAGGCTTTTAACTGTTTGAGTTGGGCATCTGCCGCAATCTGGTCGAGCTTTGCGACGTCGCCCGTTCTAACCCGAACCTGTGTTGTATTGAAGAGGTTGGTGTAAATGCTGTCAAGGCTTTTCAGTAACAGATTTTTATCCTGCAAAAACCACAACTGGTAATAAGCGGTTCTAACGTCTTTTCGGATATTGGCATTCATAACCTCTGTATTCAATTCGGAATATTTTAGCTGTGCTTTTAAATAGTCCTTGCGGGCAGCATATAAGCCGGGCCACGCAATACTTTGCGTAAGCCCGATTTTCCATATACCCGTTTTGTCCGATGGTCTTAAATCTTCATTTTCTACAAATACCTGTGTCATTGGTATATCGTTAGCGGTCTTTACATTGTATTTAGCCGCATCAATCTCCGACTTATTGACGTTGACCTGCCCATTGCTTTGCAATGCGGTATTAATAGCAGTATCTATGCTTACCCTTTCCTGGGCATTGGCAGTGGTCATACCTCCGATACCCAGTAAAAGAGCGATTACGGTTGTTTTCACACCTTTACTGTTTTTGAAATTAAATTTTGAATTGAATATGATGTAGAGCAATGGCAATACAAACAGGGTAAGAAATGTAGCCGTTATTAATCCGCCAATCACTACTGTAGCCAATGGCTTTTGTACTTCTGCCCCGGCACTGGTGCTGATTGCCATCGGCAGGAAGCCCAGTGATGCTACCGTTGCCGTCATCAATACCGGACGTAACCGGATTTTTGTTCCCTCGATTGTCCGTTTTATCACATCATCCAAACCGTCTTTTTTCAGTTGGTTGAATGTGCCTATCAATACAATACCGTTCAATACGGCAACACCGAACAGGGCAATAAAGCCGATACCTGCGCTAATACTGAAAGGCATTCCCCGCAGCATCAAAGCAAACACACCGCCGATGGCACTCATCGGGATGGCAGTAAATATCAAACCTGCCTGCTTGAATGAACGGAATGTGAAATAAAGCAATGCGAATATCAATAACAGCGATACTGGTACGGCAATCATCAGGCGGTTACTGGCTTCTTTCAGGTTCTCAAACTGACCGCCGTAAGTAAAGTAATACCCTGTGGGCAATTTTACTTTTTCGGAAAGCTGCTGCTGAATATCGGTAACAACGCTTTGCACATCACGTCCGGCTACGTTAAAGCCAATCACAATGCGGCGTTTTCCCGCTTCACGGCTGATTTGTGCGGCATCCAATTTGTAATTGACATCAGCAACCTGCGATATGGGTATCTGAAAGCCTGTATTAGTTGGTATCATCAGGTTCCTTACATCTTCGATGCTGCTGCGGTGTACGCTATCCAACCTTACCACAAGCTCAAACTGCCTTTCGTTCTCATAAATAACCCCGGCTGCTTTACCTGCAAATGCGGTACTCACAATATCGTTTACCTGTTGTATCGTCAGCCCGTAATTTGCCATCCGGGTACGGTCGTAGTCGATGTTAATCTGCGGCAAGCCGTTTACCTTTTCCACCTGTGGCGGTGTGGCTCCTTTTACCTGCTGTACTACTTCGCTAACCTTATTGGCATACACGCTTAACGTGTCCATATTCTCCCCGAATATCTTAACGGCAACGTCCTGACGAATACCTGTCATCAATTCGTTGAAACGCATCTGTATCGGTTGGTTCTTCTCAAAGAAAACGCCCGGAATAACGGACAGCCTTTCCATCATTTCATCCCCTAACTCGTTGTAGCTTTTCTTGCTTTTCCATTCGTCCTGCGGTTTGAGGATAATCATCATATCCGTAGCTTCAGGCGGCATCGGGTCGGTAGGCACTTCGGCAGCTCCGGTCTTGCCGACTACCATTTTAACCTCGTCAAATTCTTTAAGAATGCGGGATGCCTGCATCGACGTTTCTATACTCTGATTGAGCGAACTTCCCTGAGGTAAAATACAGTGAAAGGCAAAATCTCCCTCCTGCAACTGCGGGATGAACTCGCCGCCCATTCTGCTGAACAGAATAACGGCAACTACAAATACCGCAGTGGTAACGCCCACTAACCAATATTTAACCCTGATAGCTTTCTGCAACAAAGGTTGGTAGAAGCCTTGCAGCTTATCCATAAACTTGTCGCTGAAATTCGGCTTGTCGTGCCCTTTTTTCGGCAGGAACAACGCACACATCATTGGGATATAGGTCAAGGACAATATCAATGCGCCGAAAATGGCAAAGCCTACGGTTTGCGCCATCGGTGTGAACATTTTACCCTCAACGCCTACCAACGTCAGGATTGGGATATATACGATAAGGATAATGATTTCGCCAAATGCGGCACTTGTCCTGATTTTGGAAGCGGACAAAAATACTTCCTCGTCCATTTCGCTTTGGGTCAGTTTATTGGTGGATTTCCGCAAGCCCAAATGGTGTAGGGTTGCTTCCACGACAATAACGGCACCGTCCACAATCAAACCGAAGTCAATCGCTCCCAGGCTCATAAGGTTGGCACTAACGCCAAACACGTTCATCATCCCCAATGCAAACAGCATCGCTAACGGAATGGCTGATGCTACGATTAGCCCGGCTCTTAGGTTGCCCAGAAACAGCACAAGCACAAAAATCACAATCAAAGCTCCCTCAATCAAGTTCTTTTCCACTGTGTCCATTGCCCTGCCTACTAATTCGGTACGGTCTAAATACGGCTCGATGGTTACATCTTCCGGTAATGATTTCTGAATGGTGGGTAATTTCTCTTTTATCCGTTTTACCACCTCGTTACTGTTCTCGCCTTTGAGCATCATTACCACACCGCCCACGGCATCTACTTCTCCGTTATAGGTTAGTGCGCCGTAACGCACGGCACTACCGTAACGCACATCGGCTACGTCTTTAATAAAAATGGGTGTATGCCCCGTGATTTTTACGGGTATATTTCTAATATCTTCCAACGAAGTAGCCAAGCCCACACCACGGATAAAATAAGCGTTAGGCTTCTTGTCGATATATGCACCGCCCGTATTCTGATTGTTTTGTTCCAGTGCGTTGAATATGTCGGGAATACTTACGGTCATCGCTCTCAATCGGTCGGGGTTTACCGCAACCTCGTATTGTTTCAATTCTCCGCCAAAGCTGTTTACTTCGGCAATGCCTGGCGTGCCGTACAACTGGCGGGCAACAATCCAATCTTGCATTGTACGCAGGTCTTTGGCGTTGTACTTATGCTCGCTGCCTTTTTTGGGGTGGATGATGTATTGATAGACTTCTCCAAGCCCTGTACTTACCGGAGCCAGTTCAGGCGTGCCGATACCTTTCGGAATTTTTTCTTCGGCTTCTTTCAGTTTTTCATTGACCAACTGCCTTGCAAAGTAGATGTCTACATTTTCTTTGAACACTACCGTAACGACGGAAAGCCCGAACCGGGATATACTTCTTGTTTCTACTAAATCGGGAATGTTGGCGATGCTCTGCTCAATGGGGAACGTAACCAACTGTTCCACTTCCTGCCCCGCCAGTGTAGGACAGGCAGTAATAATCTGTACCTGATTATTGGTAATATCCGGTACGGCATCTATTGACAATTTGGTTGCACTCCATACGCCCCAAATGATAAGAACCAATGTCATTATAGCAATGACGATTTTGTTCTTGATGCTGAATTTAATTATACTATCTAACCTTTGAATTTGTATTAAGCCTGAAATGTTTTGTATTTGGTGTCTACTGCGGATATTCCATCATTAAAAAGCAGCCGGAATATCGGTCGTCAATCATAATGAGAATTACAGGCTCCCGCAGTTCGTCGAGGCTTTCATCGTAGAAGAAGTCATAAGATTTCATCAGGGCTAAATTGCCAATGATGACTTCGTGCCCGTTTACAAATCCTTTGATACCATAACCAGGTATCTCTTCAAATTTTTCGACCTTGTAATCGGATAGCGTGATACCCGGAAGAAATTTGAGCAAACTGCTTGCTATACGGTGCGTGGAATGGGATTGCATTGCTGCCGTATAAGCAATCACGATTTCTTTTTCGGGTACTGCACATTCAAAGGAAATTACATCAAACAGGCGGTTGCTTTTGTAGGCTGTATCTATATCTGCTGAATAATGATTTTTTATTGCCATTGTCATATTATTTTAATTTACAAGGCAAAATTATCAGTCGGTTTTGGGAACCTGGTTGCAAATACAAACAGCCATATCGGGAAATATGGCTGTTTGTAAATTTAAAGATGAGTATCATAAAATATTATTTTGTTTTAACGAACCTCGAACATTCGTTGCACATTCCTTTCATTACAAAATTGATACTCTCCAACAAAAATTTGTCGGGCAACTGGATAGGCGGAATGGCAATACTTTCGAGGCAGAAGGTATTCTTGCATCGGTTACAGTTAAAGTGCACGTGCAAGTCGCCAACGGTGCACATACAGTTATCGCTGCAAATAGAATACTTCATTGCGCCGGAGCCATCATCAATAGTATGAATGAGTAGGTTATCGTGAAAGAGGGTCAACGTCCTGAATATGGTCGATTTATTGACCGTTTCCAGTTCGGTTTCCAAATCAGTCAGGCTGAAAGCCTTTTTAAAGTCAGACATTCTTCTAAAGATTAACAGCCTAACCGAAGTTGGTTTTATGTTCCTGCGCAATAGTTTTTCTTCTAAATCTTTCATTTTGTCATTGTCGGTTTTAGAACCGTATTTAAAATCTAATGTAAAATTATAGAAGCTGCTATGCACAAGTATTATAATTTCCTTTGATAAATTTGTGATTTTTACTGTTAGGTTTTATAGGTAATGGATATAACCTATTTCGGGCAGGTATTTACAGTCTTCGCAGTTGTCATACGCAACGGTTGCTTTTTCGGGTTGGTCAAAATTGATTTCCAAAAACGCATTAGAAAATAACGCATATGGCGGGTATTCCGCAATGTGATTTTTCAGCATCTTGTGGGCTTCTACCACTGGTGCTCCGTAGAGCTTCTCGAATTTCCCGATTTTGTATTTGGTAAATTCCCCGTAGTGTACAATTATCTTTAATGATAAAGGAATTTCTATTGCCAGTTGTAATGCGAGGCGTTTGCATTCCTTTTGAAAATCGTTGTACATCTGTTCTATCTGCATCAATGTTTCTTCAAAGGTGGGCAGGTTGTGGTACTTGTAAAAAAGTATCGCATCGCCCTCAACCTCGGAAATTTCAAGGCAAAGGATATTGCTATCCATTACTGATTTGAGCAGGCTTTCTGTTATGTATTTTCCAACAAACATATTTGATTTGATAACGAAATCCGTAAAGCCTGAAATGTCGGGTATCATTATCATACCGTTTTTATTGGCAGTATCGTGTTGCATTTATATCATCGTATTAACCATTAAAAATGCAGGGGCTTGTTACCGTCCCCCGCAAATTGAGTGTATCTCACTCCAACAAAAACTATTTTATCTGCCCAGTAGCTTTGTGGTACACAGCTTCGGCTATTTTGTACCGTATTTTTGCATCCAACATATTGCTGTATGCTCTTTGCCAAAGCGTTTCAGCTATCAGCACATCTTCTCCGGTAATGGTTCCGGCTTTAAAGCGGTCATTGCTCAACTTCAAATTTTCGTCGGCTTCAATTAATGACGCCTGCATCAAATCAATGTTATTCGCCTGCAATTGCAGATTAAGCATTGCGTGCTCAATCTCCACCGTGATTTGGCTTTTCAGTTCTTTCAAACCGTATTCAGCCGAACGTATATTAGCTTCCTGCTGTTTTACTTTTTCTTTTCTGCTACCCCAGTCAAAAACCGGGATTTTCACGCTTAGCATACCAAAGTAGGTTAGCATATGGTTTTTGGTCGGGTCGCCAAAGTTAATACCCTCTTTTCCAAAGGCAGCCATTCCATTGAGCGATAAGCCTACCGATGGTTTCAGGTCGGCTTTGAGCATACTTTTGGTAAGCTGGCTCATTTTAATGCCATTGGTTGCCAACTCAATTTCCGGTCGGTTCGCATCGACAGCATCCAAAACACCCTGCTTAGAAAAGTCGCCCGTACTCAATGTATCGGCTACGTCTATACCTGTTGGGGCTTCCATCCCGATTAACTGGCTCAATCTTCTTTTTGCCAGGATGAGCTTATTCTCCGCAGCCTGCAAACGGGCTTCGTTTTCATTCTGGAGCACCTTTGCCCGCAATACATCGTTTTTGTAAATCAATCCTGCCCCAAACTGGTTGTTCAGGAATGTATAATGCGAAGCCAGTTGCTTTTTAACCTGCTGTTCCAGTTTGATTTCTTCCTTAGCCTGCACTAAAAGCCAGTAAGCGGTTTCGGTAGCCAGTAATACTTCGTCTTCCACCAATCGTTGTTGCGCATTGCTCATCTGTATATTGGTTTCTGCCATCTGCTTGCCGTACTTAATCTTACCGCCTGTGTAAATCGGCTGTGTAACGCTGACCATCGGTGCAAACCCGTATTCGGGCAGCATTGTGTTCAATGGCTCGCCAAAGTAAAAGGCGGTTGCCGAAGCATCCAGTTTTGGTCTGCCTGCCACATCCGCAATCAGCTTGTCGGATTGGGTGGCAATTACGTCTTCTTTAGCTTTGCCTATTCTGTTATTGTTTTTTAATGCCAGTTCTTTGCTTTCCGCAAGGGTTAGCTGCTGTTGTGCAAAGAGGTTGTTTGTTCCCTGCAAAAGAACGAAACCGCATATAAAAACCTTTATGACTGTTTTATATCTTTTCTGTAACATAATCCCTTTTTATGATAAATATTTTTGGTGGTGAACATCGGTATCGGTATTGCGCTCGTGCTGTTCATCCGATTGTTTGTTTTTAGGTGGTTTTACGAACCTGTAATACAGTACCGGAACGATAAATAATGTGGTAATCATTGATACCAGAATACCGATTGAAATGGTACTTGAAATCGGTCCCCATTCCGGCGAGCCACTCGCCATTAACGGTATCAAACCGATTGCTGCCGCCATTGAGGTAAGGAAGATTGGTCGCATTCTTCGTTTAGCTGCAAACAGGGCTGCTTCTCTAATCGTATGACCGTGCTCCCTTACCAGTTCATCTGCATAGTCCACGAGGATAATCCCGTTACGGACTACGATACCCAGTAAGGCGGTAATACCGATGATTGCCATAAACCCGAACTCGTACCCTGTAAGGAACAAGCCCAACATTGCGCCCAGTAAACTCAACGGGAACGAAGCCAGTACAATGAATACTTTACCCACACGCTTGAACTGGAATAACAGCACAAGGAAGATGAGAACGAAACTTATCATAAAAGCCTTTCCCATTTTGGGACCGCTTTCCAGTCCATCCTCATACTCGCCGCCGTAGGCAATCTTAATGCCTTTAGGCAGTTTCAGGCTGTCAATTTTAGGCTGTACTTCTGCAAATACTTCTGCGGGTTTTCTGCCCAACTGCGCTTCGGAAGAAACGGTTAAGGTTCTTAACCCGTTACGGTGTACAATAGCCCCAGTATGCCACGACGGTTGTAAATCTACCACCTGCTTTAGAGGAACCTTAGCACCGAATGTTGAATTGATGTACATATTGCCCAAAGCATCCAGATTTTCCCTGTCGCTTTCGTCTGTACGCAATACAATGTCGATGGCTTTATTGCCCTCCCACATCTGCGATACCGGGTATCCTTTTATCTTTGCACCCAATGCCTGTGCTATCTGCGCTTTGGTAACGCCCAAACGCAAGGCTACATCTTCTTTAACCACGGCTTTCAGCCCTACATAATCATTCTGATAATCGGTGCGCACCCAGTTAGAACCTTTAGTGTTTTCCAGTAATGCTGCAACCTGCTTGGCTACTTTTTTCTGCTCGGTCATATCCTTGCCAATCACACGGATTTCAATCGGTGCGTGCTGCTGCTTCTTGCTTAGCTGCCTAACCCGCACATAACCGTTCGGCAGGTAGTTGTTGAATTTCTGTACATACTCGTCTATCATTTCTGCCGTTGCATCTTTGCTTGTGGTATTGATGAATACCTGCGCAAAGTTTTCCCGTGGGTGCTCCGGTGCATAGGTAGAGTAGAAACGTGGCGAGCTTGTACCGATAAAACTTGCTGTGTTTACAATGCGCTTATCGCCTGCAATTTCCTTTTCTATCTTCTTAACGGCTGCTTCGGTTTCGTGGATATTCGTACCGTTATCCATCCACAATTCAAGGTTGAACTGGTTTCTTTCCACGATAGGGAAAAATTCGGTTTTAACCTGACTACCTACCACGAAAGACAGTAAGAAGATAACCAAACCTGCTACCAACGTAGTTTTCTGCCATTTCATACAGAACTCGATTGCCCGGTCGAAACCGTCCTGCATCCGGTCTAAGAAATTGCGTTTTTTGGGTTTATCATCGTGCTTTTTCAATCCTTTTTTCAGGAAGTGGTAACACATATACGGCGTAAGGAACAAGGCTACAAGGAACGAAACCGCCAAAGCTATGCTTACGGTAATCGGTATCCATTGCACAAACTCTCTCGTAAGCCCGGTAAGCGTAAATGCCAACGGCAGAAACGATAGGACAATGGTAAGCGTAGCCGTGAAAATGGGAACCATCAACTGCGTGGCACTCTGCCAGGCGGCAGTCCACGACGGTATTTTTTCGTCCACTTTCTCGATGTAATTATCCACTACGATAATGGCATCATCGACCACCATCCCCAGTACGATAATCATTGCCGCCAAACTAACCTGGTGCATTTCGATACCCAACAAATTGAGGATAGCAAATGTTACGGCAATGGTAACGGGTGCTGCAATGGCTGAAATGGTGGCAACCCTGAACGGCAGCAGGAGCATTACGACCAAGATAACGGCTGCAATGGCGATACCGAACTCGATAAAGAAATGCCCCAAATTCATATCAACCACTTCGGGTTGGTCAACAATGGTGCTGACCTGCACATCTGATGGCAGGATTTCTTTTACTTCAGCAACTTTCTGTGTCAGCGCATTACCCAAATCGACAATGTTCTGTCCGGGCTGCATTTCTACGGTCAGCATCATTACATCGTTTCCTGAAACGGTAATTTTGCTTTTCAGGTCTTCATATCTTCTCTCGATGTTGGCTATATCCCGCAAACGGATATTGCCGCCCTGCGGGGAACTATATACAATCAGGTTCCCGATTTCATTTTCATTCTGATACTGCGCATCCGTGAAAATAAGGAAACGGTTTTTGTCAATTTCAATATCGCCACTCGGAATAGTTACATTCTGTTGGCTTAATGTGTTTGTGATTTCGTTGATACCGAAACCGTATTGCTTCAATACATCTTCTCGCAGGGTAATAAATACCTGCTGCTTCTGTCCGCCGTAACGCTTGATTTTGGAAACGGACGGTATCGTCTTAATGCCGTCTTCCAGTTCATCCAAATAGTTTTCCAACTGGGCGTAAGAACGACCGGGGGCTGATACGGCAATCATCTGAACAACCACATCGCCGAAATCGCTGTTCACATACGGTCCCTGTACGCCCCGTGGCAATGCTAAAGGCATATTGGCATCCAAACCGTGCTGTAAAGTATTCCAGAATTTTTTGGTGTCCTTTACATAGTCCTGCAATTCTACCGTTACAACCACCTGTCCGGGCTTACTTTCCGAATGGGTTTTTTCTTTTTTGATTTCCTCGAAACCGAACAGGTATTGTTCCAGCTTGTCGGTTACTTCTTTCTCTATCTGCTCTTCGTCGGCTCCGGGGTAGAAAGCCACAACAAGCCCCTGTCTAACTGTTACACGGGGGTCTTCACTTCTCGGCATCGTCATTAATGAAATTAACCCGGCAAACACCATAATAACGGTAATCGCTATCGGTACTTGCGGAAATTTCATTGCCGCTTCAATGAGGTTTATCTTTCTTTTCATAAATTATTCAGATTTTGGGGCTGATGCTGTTACCGATGTAGTTTGCGCTTTTACTTTCTGCCCGTCTTTCACGTTATTTTGCCCGGCAAGGATAATGGTCTGGCTTTCGTTAAGACCATCGGTTATAATAACCGCATCGCCTACGATTTTGCCCACTGTAACCCTCGTCAGCTTAGCGGTGTTGTTCTTATCTACCACGTACACGTGCGGGATTTTATCTACATTGTTGATGATGGCGGTAAGTGGTACACGTACCTGCTTAACCTTTACCGGGACGCCTGCAAGCACTTCGGTAATCATTCCCGGCATCAGCACGCCGCCCGGATTGTCCAAGCGTACTTTAAGGGTAAATGCTTTTGAAATTTCATCGGCTACGGGATTAATGATGGTGATTTTACCCGTGAAATTGCGTTGCAATGTAGGAATATTCACATCTACCTGCATCCCTTGTTTAAAGCTGCCGATTTCGCTTTCGGGTACGGCAAACTGCGCATATACCATATCTGTTTTTACAATGGTAAAGGCAGGAACGCCCGGTGCTGCCATACCGCCAACCTCGGCAGTTTTCACGGTAATTATACCATTGGTAGGCGAATGCAAACGGCTGTCGGCAATGCGCTTGCGGTTGATTTTTTTGTTGGCTTCTGCCTGCGCTACTTTGGTCTTGATGTCGATGTAATCCTTTTCAGGGAAACTTCCTTTTTTGTACAGTTCATCAAATCTTCTGAACGCATCCTGGCTCTGCTCTAAACTGGCATTGGCAATCTGCAATGCCGCTTCGTACTCGGTGGCATCAATGCTTGCAAGAAACTGTCCTTTGCTCACTCGCTGCCCCTCATTTACACCCACACTGTTAATCGTGCCGGGAACGGCAAAACTTATGGTAGTCATATTGTCGGGAACAATGGAACCCGAATAGGAAACGGATTGCTCGGTTTCCGAACTGTTGATAGTGGCTACGGTTACTACCGGAGGCTCATCTTTTAACTGTTTTTCTTCTTTTTGTTTGCAACTCTGTATCAATCCGGCTCCGATAAGGAAGAGGGATAACAAACCAATTTTACTTGTTCTCATCTTACATTTATTTTGTTACGCTTCTTTGTTTAGTTAAACTTTGAAAATTTTAAATACAGGGGCAAAGGTCGGGTTACAGCTAAGGTGCAGCTATACGAAATGACGGGTAAAAGTTGTGAAATTTACTTTTTTGATTTGGTGGTATCTGCCTGAAACAAACAGAGCTACTGATGTTTCAGTAGCTCCGATGCCTGCATTAAAAAAATAGCAAAATGCTTGGGGGATGGATTGGAAAACCCTTAATGCGGGGGTTGCGCTTCGTCCATCTGCATAGTAACGGCTTCCCCGTGTTCCTGCTTTACCTGCTTGAAATAGCTTGATGTAAAGCCCGTGTGTTTTTTCAACTGGTTGGAAAGGTATGCCTGACTGCTGTACCCCAGTACGTGGGCAATCTCGGTCAGCGACATTTCGGTATGTACCAAAAGGTCTTTTACCTTTTCAATCTTCCGACGAATGATGTACTTTTCGAGTGTAATTCCCTCCACTGAAGAGAATAAGGCACTCAATGTATCGTAGTTCTTGTGCAGCTTGCCACTGATTAAGGTTGTGAATTTGGTAGGTGTGCCGCTTTGCAGTTGCAACGTGATACCTTTCTCCACCAACTCTTTTATCCTGTTTATTGTCTTTTGGTTTTTGTCATACATCAGTTCCAAGCCGATGCCTTTCAGCATCGTTTTGATTACTCCCAACTTCTGCGAAAAGTCTGTCGTATCCTTTATGATGGCTTGCCCCAGTTTTATATCCAAAACCTCAAAACCCAAAGCTGTCAATTCCTGTTCAAGAACATAGGTACATCTATTGCACACCATTCCTTTTATTAATAGTGTCATATCTTCTAAAATGTATAAGTTCCTTTATTCAATGGTCAAAATTCTGCATTTGCCCCCGACAAACTATTATGATATTCCGGCTTTGTTTTGTGAAATTTTATGAAAATCGGTGCAGTAACATTAAATATCATAAACTAAATAAGGAAAAGTACATAGCTACTTCCGACCATCTTACGGAATTTTGTAATAGACAACATCCGTATAAAAATGAAGAACAAAAAGAGCAACGAACATCAGGTTTTAAAGGTGCTGAAAGATTACAACGCAGGTAAAAGCGGACTGGAACTTTTCGAGAAATACGGCGTTTACGGCACGAACATTTTTGAACTGAAACACAAATACAAGGATTTAGGGATGGATATTCTTGTAGAATTGGTAAATTTAAACGAAGAAAACAGCAGGCTGAAAACAATGTATGCCGAACTGTGCATACAGCACCGGAAGCTCAAAGACCTGCTGAAAGAAGATTTCTGACAGGACAGTCGGGAGCGGTAAGCAGCAATTTAAAATACTATTACTATGACAAATGTAACGTACAAATACGCTACGGTTTTGGTAGCAATACAGAACCTACGCAACGAGGGGTATAACGTGGATTTCAATCTCGAAGAGAACTGTTTAATCTGCGGCGATAACAAATATACCATTGATGATTTTGAGATTGAGCAGGTCTATCGCTATGAGGGCGAAAGCAACCCAAGCGATGAGGCTACGGTGTATGGCATTGCCTCGAAAGACGGTTTAAAAGGAATTTTGGTTACGGCTTATGGTGCTTATACCGATAGTATGAGTACGGCAATGCTCCGCAAACTGGCACTAAAAAACGATTAAGATTTTAAAGTATGATAAAAGTGTTTATAGCCGGAGCCACCGGGTGGGCAGGCTCGGCAATCGCAAAAGGTGTTTATAACGAAAAAGGAATGCAACTGGCAGGCGGCTTGTCACGCTTCAATAAACAAGAGAATTTAGCCGAAATCCTGGATTTCGGAAATGATGAAATCCCATTGTTCGGAACCATAGAAGAGGCACTGGAGCAAGTGGATTTTGATGTACTTGTCGAATTTACCAAACCAGATATTGCCAAAAAGAATATCCTGTCAGCCTTAAATAAAGGAAAAAAAGTTGTGGTGGGTACTTCGGGACTTACTAATGAAGATTATACCGAAATAGAAAAGGCAGCCAACGATAATAACACTTCAGTACTTGCCGCAGGCAACTTTGCCATTACAGCCGTCCTGCTATTCAAGTTCGCTTCTATTGCTGCGCAGTATATTCCCAATTATGAACTCATAGACTACGCAAGCCAAAACAAAGTGGATGCGCCGAGCGGCTCGGTAGCGGAACTGGCGCATCGTTTGTCGGGCATACAGCAATCGAATATTACGGTTCCCGTTAAGGACACCATTGGCAGCAAAGAAACAAGGGGTGCAGATATTGAGGGCGTACAGGTGCACGCTGTAAGGCTTCCGGGTCACGTGTTGGGTATTGAAGCCATCTTTGGAATGCCGGACGAAAAGCTGATTTTAAGGCACGATGCGGGAAACAGTGCCGAACCTTATGTAAAGGGCGCAATCCTTGCCATCGAAAAAGTAAGCACGTTCAAAGGGTTGAAAAGGGGTCTTGATGCGGTAATGGATTTCTAAAAAAACAAAGTGCAAAATAATAGCTGAAACTGATATTTTGCCTTTTTTCTATACCCGGTATTTACTGCACCGTCACACAAACATCGGCATTCATCGGGTAGCTTTGGCAAAGCAAAATTATTCCCTCTGCGATATCCTGTTCTGTCAGTGCCCCGTTATGGAGCATCCGAACTTCGCCATCGGTTTTTACTGCCCAACAAGCCCCGCAGGTTCCATTCTTACAGGAACTCGCCACTTTGATATGGTGCTCTTTCATCGCATCCAGAAGCGACTGCTTCGGCTGTACCTCAATGAGCGATGTGCATTCATACGTTTGCTTTTCCTCGTTCTCGTAGTAGTCCTCGTAATAGTTTACAATCACATCTTTAACAGTACCGTCCGTTTCCAAATCGCCCGCATTCCCCGGAACCGGGTCGAAGTATTCCAAATGGATATGGTCTTCGGGAATGTACAAGCCCGTTAAGGCATCCTGGTACAAATCCATCAGCCCGTTGGGTCCGCAGATGTAATAATGGGCTGCAGCAACATCGCCAACCAGTCTTTTAATGACCGAACGTAAAACAAGCAGATTGAACCTGCCTGCAACGTGGTTGAGTTTGGTGGAAATAAAATCAGGTGCAGTAAAGGAATAACAAATATTCAATTCTTGCGCTGCCTGCATCGCTTCCAGTTCATTCCAAAATATGGTTTCTTCCGGTGTTTTATTGCTGTACACCAGTAAGGGTATCCGATTGCTGTTTTCAACGCTTTTCAGCATTGCGTATAACGGGGAAATACCGCTACCGCCTGCCAGTAAAACAATTTGGGATTGCTCGGCTATCGGTTTTTCTAAAACAAAGCTGCCAAATGGGGCTTCTATTTCCCAGGCTTCGATGTTGTCTGCATTATTTAAGATGTAATTGCTCATCTTTCCACCTGTAACCCTTTTAATAGTAATGGCGGGAAATTCGTCAGACGGCACAGAACTGAACGAATACGAACGTATGAGCAGTTCGCCGTTTACGGTAAGCCTGATGTTGAGGTACTGACCGGGCAGGTAGGTAAACGCCTGCTGCTCCGTGTCAAAGTATAGGGTAATGGTATCTTCGGTTTCCTTTATAATTTTATGTGTTCGCCACGTGTATTTCTTCATCCCTCGGTTTTTAATGTCTTGCATTGCTGATAAAAAGAAAACCTCTGCTCCTGTACACAAAGCGAGGTTTCATAAAGACTTCTATTTAAAAGTTTGCTGTTCTGATAATTATAGTTCGTTTTGCTTTTCCTGTTGTCTTCTGATGATTTCGAGCTTGTTTTTTCGTATCTGCTTAAAATGGGCAGACGTTAATCCCGTATAGGTCATTAATTGCTCGGACAGTTCCGTCGGCTTTTGATAGCCTAACGCCTTTGCGATTTGTGACAGCGATTGCTCGGTGTACACCAGTAACTCTTTTACCTTTTCGATAATGCGCCTGATATAGATAATTTCAAGGCTCATATCATATTTAACAAGGAACAGATTGTTCAACTGGTGATAATCTGCTTTCAATTCGTTTGTAAGCTGTACGGCAAACGGTGCAGATTTACCTGTGTCCAACCTGTTCTGTATAATCCGGTCTGCTACATTGCAAACTTTCGTCATTATCTCCGAACAGTCGCCTGAATTTTGTTTCTGTAACATTGCTTTTTATTTATGGAACGAGATTTAACTGTTTCATACGCTGGGTAGCTTTGGTAAAAAATACCGGAGAAGTACTGGTGTGCTTGCTCCGGGACTGTCCAAAACTTATCCGCAGCATCCTGTTGAACAACTTGAAGCCTTTCCGCTGTCGTCGCCGCCAACTTTGTAGCCTGCTTTTTCAATCGCCTCAACCAACTCTTCTTTCACTTCGTCGTTTTCAACTGAAACAGATAATTTTCCTGCTTCCAGTTTTTCTACTTTAATGCCGTCAATGTCTTTGATTGCTCCGTTTACTCTCGACTGGCAGTGTGCACTTTGCATATCTGGTATGCTTAATTCTACATTTTTCATTTGAACTTATTTTTTATTGTGATACAAATTTCCGTATTAAACGAGGTGTTACTATTATGGTATTCCCTGTAAGATTTGTGATTTTTACTGATTTTGAAATCGCCGTGTTATTCCACGATTAATTTACCTTTCATATAGATGTAATGACCGGGAAACGAGCACAGGAAATCATACGAGCCTTTTGCCGGAGCCGTAAAGGTAATTTCTGTGGTTTGCCCACCGCCAATCATATCCGTTTTTGCGATTACGGCGTTTTCCATTCCTTTAGGTATGTAGCCGTTGTCCTTAGCATCTATCGCAGCATTGGCAAAAGTGTTGAAGTCTGTGCCCTGGGCAAGTATAACAACATTGTGCCCCATTGCCTCAATCGGTGCTTTTCCGATGTGCTTTAAAATGAGCTTTACGGTTTCGCCTGCTTTGGCTTTCAGTTCGGTTTTGTCGAATTTCATATCATCGCCGCCGCTAATGGTAATTACATTTTCGTTCCCTGTTTCTGCGGGGGCAACTGTTTCTTCTATTACAGGCTGATTGCTCTCCTGTGTGGTCTTGTCTTTTTGCTGATTGTTGTTACAGGCAGTAAATGCGATTACCGACAATGCTAACACTAACTTTTTCATTTCTATTTGAGATTTTATTTTGTTATCTGATAGTGCAAATTTCAGTACATAAGGTCACTTCCTCATTACGCTTTTCCCTGTTTGATTTGTGATATTTACTGATTGGACAGGGCACAAAAAAGAGGGCTGCAATAACCCTCTAAATTTTAAACAAAAAAAAATGCCAGTATTACGCTGCCATTTCCTCACAAGCCTTTGCACAAGCTCTGCACGCTTCTGCACATTCTTTACAATGCTCCATACCCATTGCAGCGTGTTTCTCACACTCTTCAGCACAAGCGTTGCAAATGTCAGCACATAGTTTGCAAATCTCTTTGCTAAATTTACCATCAAGACTTAATACGTTTGCTGCCGCTTGGCAAATAGCTGCACATTCCAGGTCTAACTGGATACATTTCTTTACGTGTGCAACATCATCTTCATTTAAACAAGCAATGGCACATTGGTTACAGATAGCTACGCACTTCAGGCAAGCCTCGATACACGATTGAAATTTTGTTTGTATCATAATATAAAATTTAAAAAATTAAGAAATAGATTTTATACTGTTTCTAACAAATATCAGTCCCTTGCAAAAGAAATGCTTTGTAAAATTCCTTGTTTGAATTGTAAGATTTACTGATTTGATATTTCGTAATATAAGGCTATATAAATAAAACCTACCTAATATTATTTCTGTAAAGAATTAGAATAAAAAAAACGACAGTCCCAATTAAGGAACCGCCGTTTTAGCAAACGCAATAAAGCTAAGTTCTACATTATTTTTTCAGTTTGTCGGCAGGAGGATTGTAATCAGACAATGTTGTTACCCTTACGGTATCAACCCCGGTAATATCCCAAGTGATAGGTATCATAGTCATATACTCACATTTCGGACACATATCACCCTCTGAACCTATCATTTCTTTATGACCGGGACAGCCTGTAATCAAATGTCCGTGGGCATCAATCAGCTCGCCTTTTTCGTTCCTGTCTTTTGCTGTAATTTTTTCGGCGGGTTTTTCAACCACCTGTTCCGTAGCGTGGTCGTGCCCGTCGCCCTCGGTGTGTGCGTGTCCGTCTTTTGCTGTTTTGGTATCGCCCCCGCAAGATGCTAAGAAAATCGCTAAGGAGGCAAATACGCCTATCAATAATTTGTTCACTTTCATTTCTATTTATTTTTTAGAGATTAAAAACTTGATTTTATTCCAGTAAGATTAATGATTATGATGGTCGTGTGCTGACGGTTCAGCCTTTACAATACATAGCACCGAATTATCGTGTAGATGTGCTGGTGTTTCCAACTGGATGGTAACGTGATGGATATTCATATGCTCTAATTCGTGTTCTACTTTACGAAGTAATATTTCACTTTCTTCGATAGTCATTTTTTCATTTACAACGGCGTGGCACGTAAGTGCATTCAATCCACTTGTAATTGTCCAAATATGCAGGTCGTGAATACTTTTAATACCATCGGTTTTAAGGATTTTTTCATTGACCTTATCCACTTCAACATTTTCGGGTGTGCCTTCCATCAATACGTGTACCGATGATTTAGTAACTAAATACCCACTTCTCAATACCAGTATCGAAACAATAACGCTTGCCAACGGGTCTGCCCACCCCCAACCGAAAAACATAATGAGCAACGCTGCGATAATTGCACCAACCGAACCGAGCATATCACTGATGACGTGCAGGTAGGCTCCACGCATATTGAGGTTTTCCTTTACGTCAGCACCACGCATCATTATCCAGGCTACAAGCACATTAACCAATAAGCCTACAATTGCTACAATGAGCATACCTCCTGATTGAATTTCCGGTGGGCTCTGAAAGCGTTCTATCGCCTCGTAAATGATATAAACTGAAATCAGGATAAGTGTTGCACCGTTGATAACTGCTGCAAGTATTTCAAAGCGCTTATAGCCGTAGGTCTTACTGTAATCGGCTATTTTACTGCTGAACTTAAAGGCCATCAGCGCAATGAAAAGCGATATTGCATCACTCAACATATGTCCGGCATCGGCTAATAAGGCAAGGCTGTTTGTCAGAAAACCTCCCACTACCTCCACTACCATATATGTAGTGATGATTACCAAGCTAATGGTCAGGGTCTTTTTATTCGCAGTATGCGAGTGGCTGTGTCCGTGGTCTTGTCCCATATTTACTTGTGATTATTGTTTCACTGCTGCAAATATCAGCAGCAAAACGTTTCTATCTATTTTAATATTCTTTGTGTGATTTATCGGTTTACTTCTTCCATTTCAAACGTAAACTGTTACTTACCACACTTACACTACTCAACGCCATTGCGGCTCCGGCAATCATTGGGTTTAGTAAGAAACCATTGATTGGGTAAAGAATACCTGCTGCAATCGGAATACCTATAAGGTTATAGATAAATGCCCAAAACAGGTTCTGCTTAATGGTTGATACGGTTTGTTTTGATAGTCTTATGGCTTGAGGTATTTTGGTAAGGTCTGATGAAATAATGGTCATCTTCGCCACGTCCATTGCGATATCCGAACCTTTACCCATTGCGATACTTACATCGGCAGTTGCCAGTGCTGTACTGTCATTGATACCGTCGCCAACCATTGCTACTACTTTGCCTTGCTGTTGCAGTTCTTTCACAAAATCAGCTTTGTGCTGTGGCAAAACTTCGGCTTTGTAATGCTTGATACCAGTTTGCTCGGCGATAGCTTTGGCGGTAGCCTCATTATCTCCCGTCAACATATACAGTTCGATATCCGCATCCTGCATTTCTTTGATAGCCTGTACCGATGTCTCTTTAATTTTGTCGGAAATAGCGATTACAGAAAGAGCTTGTTTACTGTTTGCAAACCATATAACGGTTTTAGACTGTGTGCCCCATTCGTCCGCCTGCTTTTGCAGTTGGTCGGCAATGGTAATGTTGTTTTCGGCTAACAGTTTTTTATTACCTACATAGTAAGTGTCGCTGTTGTAATCGGCTTTTGCGCCTTTACCTGTTATACTGTCGAAGTTTGATAATAAAGTTGTAGAAACGCCCTCCAAATTTTTCACAACGGCTTCCGCTAATGGGTGCTCCGATTGCTTTTCAATGCTCAATAAAACATCTTTCGTCGCATCGTCATTGTTCAGCCATTGGATGCCTGTAACCTGTGGTCTTCCCTCGGTAATCGTACCTGTTTTATCCAGCACGATAGCGTTTACTTTCTTCGCTAATTCCAAACTTTCCGCATCTTTAATCAGGATGCCGTTTTCTGCACCCTTACCAACGCCCACCATAATAGCGGTAGGAGTAGCCAAGCCTAAAGCACAAGGACAAGCAATAACCAATACAGTAACGGCTGCTAAAAGACCTTGTACAACACCATTCTCGCCTCCTAAGAAGAACCAAAGAATAAATGTCAGGATAGCAATACCGATTACTACCGGAACGAAAATACCTGCGATTTTATCCACCAGTTTTTGTACGGGTGCTTTACTTCCCTGTGCATCCTGCACCATTTTGATGATTTGGGCAAGCATTGTTTCTTTACCCACTTTTACCGCCTTGAACTGGAAGCTACCTTTTTGGTTGATGGTTCCGGCAAATACCTTTTCGTTTTCCTTTTTCAGTACCGGAACAGGTTCGCCGCTTAGCATACTTTCATCTACATACGAATTGCCCGATACAACTGTACCATCCACCGCAATTTTTTCGCCCGGCTTAACCAAAATAATATCGCCTGCGTTTACATCTTCGATGGCTTTTTGTCTTTCCGTGCCGTCTGCTTCTATTACGATAACCGTTTTCGGTTGCAAGCCCATCAGCTTTTTAATGGCTGATGAGGTATTGCCTTTGGCTTTTTCTTCCAATAGCTTGCCCAATAAAATAAAGGCAACGATTACGGCTGCGGCTTCAAAGTACACGTGTGCGTGTAAACCTCTTTGATGCCAAAAGTCCATAAACAGCATATTGAATACGCTGAATATATAGGCGATACCTGTACTCAATGCGACAAGTGTGTCCATATTGGCAGAACGGTGTTTCGCCTGCTTCCACGCATTGATAAAGAAGTCTTTACCTAACCATAAAACTACCGGAGTGGCGAATGCCCACATTATTTCATTACCGTAAGGCATATCCATAAAGAACATACCGATAATGACCACCGGTAGCGATAGGATTACTGCCCAAATGGTTTTGTTTTTAAGTTTTCTGAATTTTTCGGCGTGGATAGCTTCTAAAGTTTCCTGTTGCTTGCTCTCGTCTTCGAGCAATAGGTCATAACCGCCGTCCTGTACCGCTTTCCTGATTTGCTCGGAATTGGTTATATTCGGCAGGAATTCAACGTTGAGGTTTCCCGTACCGTAATTCACTTCGGCACTTACTACGCCCGGCGTATATTTTGCCATACTCTCGGCACTGCCTGCACAAGATGCACAGGTCATACCTAAAACGGGATAAGTCTTTTTAACAGTGGGAACGCCGTAGCCTAAATCTTTAATTGCTTTTACAGCTTCGCCTACTACCTCGTTATCATTAACGGTAATAGCCGCCCTGCGGTTATTTAGCTCTACTTTGTGGGTTTCTACGCCTTTTACCTGTGCCAGTCCTTTTTCGACGATTAATGCACAGTGCTCGCTTTCTACATCCTCTAAAGGAATGTAAATTGTTTCTTTATTGGTTGCCATATCTCGATTGCTTTATTTTCATAATGCAAAGGTGGCAACAATAAAGAGGAGTTCTATTGTGAAATTCTGGGTTTGATTTGTAAGATTTACTTAAACCTTATCCAGTGGCTTGCGCTTGTCTTCCCTTATCTGCTTGAAATGGCTCGGTGTAAGCCCTGTTACTTTCTTGAACTGGTTGCTCAAATATGCCACGCTCGAATAATTCATACGGTCGGCAATCTCGCTTAACGACAGCTCATCGTACACCAACAGTTCTTTTATCTTTTCTACTTTCTGTGCGATAAAGTACTTCTCAATGGTCGTACCCTCAATATCGGAAAACAGGTTGCTAAGGTAGTTGTAATCGTGGTGCAGCGCATCGCTCAACACATCCGAAAGATTGGTTTTCGCATCGTTGTCCTGATGGTGCACCAGGTCAATGATAACGTTCTTTATTTTCTCAATCATCCGGCTCTTCTTGTCGTCGATGACCTGAAAACCCAAAGGGTCTAAAACGTTTTCCAATGCCTCACGCTCTGCTGTGGTTAAATCTTTTTTAAGGATTATTTCGCCCAGTTTTATATTGGTAGCCTCTATGCCGAGTTTGTCGAGTTCGTTCTGAACTACGAGAATACAACGGTTGCAGACCATATTTTTGATAAATAATGTACTCATATTTCGCTAAATCACAATTCATTTTGTTGCATCAATACGCAACCACAAATTTAAGATTAAAAATTAAGTATTTATTGATTATGAGTGACTAAGTGATGCAAACGACGGTTTTCATAGGGGAAAATAGCTAAAATATTCCCCATTGTAGGGGAATATTGGCGGTTAAAGTGCTGTTTATTAATAACATTTGCTAAGGTACTCTGATATTGATAACGTAATCCTCCCTACTATGAGAAAGTTATTAGGAACTATTGTTACCGAAATTCAGGAGCAGGAACGGAAACTGTCAATTACGTGCTCGGGGCTAATTGAAGAGGCTTTTCAAATGACGGTCTTTCTTCAGGAGCTATTGGTTTCGGCAAAAGAATGTGTGCTAAGTTCGGAATTTGAGAACGATGCAAAAGAGATTGAGTTCTTTAAAATGATTAAGCCCCAAATCCTGGGCAAACTCATCTATTATAACAAGCTCTACCGGATAGAAACCTCGTGCCCGGTCAATAACGGGAAAATATATCATAACTATTTCTCGAACCATTTAACGGAGCTAAAGATTGAGTTTAGGGAACACATCTGCAACTCCCATTTTTATCGCTACTACCGTTCGGGCAGGGTGGATAAAGACCACGAATATTTTAAGCGTGGGCAGATAAACTACCTCGATGGGCTTAATAGTTACGTATTTGAAATCGACCCGCAATTCTCTACCTATTACGATTACAAAGTAGCCCGCATCCTCGCCAACGACCTCTTATACGCCTACCTCTTAACCAAAATCAGCCCCGAAGAAAATTCCGATACATTTTTCAGTAGCGCCAGCGAAATTAAAGAGCTATCCTGGACGGACAGCAAGAATGCTCTGATTGAGCTAACGTATGCCCTCTACGCATCAGGTGCTATTTCAGGAGGTAAGTTAGGCATCCGGAAGCTCACTGCTATTTCACAAGTGTTGTTCCGAATACCACTGACCGATGTGCATCACGCATTCCACCGTATGAAAACCCGTGCAGGCTCTCGCACCTTGTTTTTAGACCAGTTGAAACAAGCACTGGAAGAATATATGGATAAAGACTTATAAACACTCCATCAATAAAGGCTTTGAAAGCAATACGCATTCCGTATTGCTTTTTTTTGTGCCTGCGTTCGCCAATATATGGCAATTGGCGAACGGGCATATTTCCTTATCCCAAAATCGGAAAATCTGCCGAAACGCTTATTTAATAAGGCTTTCCGGCAAATTGTAAAATTTTCAAAAAACCGCTTTTTCAATTGGCAAGCATTGGCGGACAAACACTGCCACAATTCTGAATTTTGCCCTGTGAACATTAAACGACAGCGCAATGAATATAATAACAGTTGACGAAGAAGTGTGGCAGCACCTTAACGAACGGTTGAAAGCCATTAGCGAATATATCCTGAAACTGGAAGATACAAGCTATGATAGTTTGTGGCTCAACAATCACGAAGTCTGCCAGTACCTCCACATCAGCGAAAAAACATTGTGGCGTATGCGCACCAACGGGCAGATAGCCTTTTCAAAAATGTACGGGCAGTATTACTATACGATTGGTGCTATCAAGGAAATGCTTAACGCCAATGCCGTACAAACTACCGATGAGTATGTGGAGCAGCTTATGGCGAAAGGCAAAAGCTACATTAAACAAGGCAGAAAGCTAAAATCAGGTAATAAGTAAAAGTTTTGGGTATGAATATCGACAAAATGGAATTTGTGGCGTGGATGGAACGCATAATGGATAGGCTTGACATTCTCGGCAACCACATAGACGATTTACAAAAGAAGCGCAATAGCATAGACGGAGAAGAATTACTGGATAATCAGGATTTATTACAAATGCTGAAAATCAGCAACCGTTCCCTGCAACGGTATCGCTCCATCGGTAAGCTGCCTTACTATACCATCAGCGGAAAATTGTATTACAAACTATCCGATGTGCATCAGTTCATCAGGGAAAGTTTTAACCCGCCTTTGCCCAAACTGGATGCCAATAAGTGACAAACACTGCCTTTGAGTGCCACATAGTGCAATACGGTGCAGGCTTCCTTTACATTCGACAGCGAACTTTTAAAATTTTCAGAATATGAGTGAAGAAACAACTAATAAACAGGAAATGCCCGAACAGCTTTCGGACATATTACTCGTACTGGATAAAGAAAAAATGAAAATCCAGGCAGTGAAGAGTATCGACGAAAACGGGAAAATGGAAACCGTCGAACCCACGAAGAAAAACCAAAACCAGTTTATGCGTGTGGACAAAAGCGGCGATTTCTTTTCCAACTTCTTTTCCAATTTTTTCAGCCAGTTAAAGAACCCTACAAACTTTACTTTCTTCAAAGTACCCGCCCCTATTGCTGCTGAAAAAGCACAGGAATTACAAAAGCACGTAGATAAGCCCACTCCCGATGGCGAGAAAGTGCTGAAAGAACTCGAAGTAAAGGCAGAACCGCAACAGGACAAAAAACAAGAAAATCAAAATAATATGGCAACAGCACAAACAACAACGGAAACGAGTGAATATCGCTACAAGCCGGAGCAGATTGATTGGGACACAATGAAAAACCTCGGATTAAGCAAAGAGTATCTTGAAAAAAGAAACCTGCTTGACCCTCTATTAAGAGGTTACAAAACCAATGAACTCTTACCGATAGGCATTAACCTCGGCGGTTCTATTCTGCGCACGGATGCCCGCTTGTCTTTACAGCAAGCGGAAGACGGTAATGTTATCGTGGCAATACACGGTATCAAAAAAGAGCCTAACCTCCATTTTGAGTTTTTCGGTCACAAGTTTACGGACGAAGACAAGAAAAACCTGCTTGAAACGGGCAATATGGGGCGTGTAGTCAATTTGGTAAATTCTAAAACGGGCGAACTGATGCCGTCTATTATCAGCATTGACAGGCTTACCAATGATGTAGTGGCATTGCGAACTGATTTCATAAAAATACCTGATGAGTTAAAAGGTGTGAAACTGAATGACGAGCAAAAGCAAACCTTAATGGAAGGCAAACCGCTTTATCTGCAAGGTATGATTTCTACCAAAGGAACAGAGTTTTCTGCAATGGTACAGTTTAATGCGGACAAACGATATGTAGAGTTCCTGTTTGACAGAAGCAATAACCATCAGCAGGCGCAAACCAACCAACAAACCAATCAACAGGGCAATCAGCAGAATAATCAGCAAAGCCAACCGCAGGAAGCTCCGAAAACTTTCAGGGGCAAAGAACTGGACGATGAGCAGTACAACAAATTCAAAGCCGGGCAAACCATATATGTGGAATTGAAAGATAAAAAAGACCAACCCTACAAGGGTTATATCACTTTCGACAAAGATACCGGAAAGACCAACTTTGAATTTCCCGGTCAGTATAAAGCACGGGTAGAAACTGCCGAAACCCATAAAACACAGACTGCCGTTAATTCAGAGGGTAAGACCAATGAAGCAACCAAGAACATCAAAGAGCCTTTGAAGTCCGGGCAACAAAGACCGAAAAATGAAAAGCAGCAGGAACAACAAGAAAAACCCGAAACTCCTGCAAAATCCAAAGGCAGAAAAATGTAATACAGTATGAAAACAATTATAGCAGAAAAACCAAGCGTAGCAAGGGAGATAGCCGGCTTGTTGGGAGCATCTGAAAAAAAGGACGGCTACCTGACAGGTAACGGCTATTTTGTTACGTGGGCATTCGGTCATTTAATAGGACTGGGAATGCCCGAAGATTATGGGATTACGGGATTTGACAAAGCCGCTTTGCCTATATTGCCTAACCCGTTTTTATTGACCGTTCGCAAAGTCAAAAAAGATAAAGGCTATACTGCCGATGCTGGCGCATTAAAGCAACTGAAAGTAATCAAAGAATTGTTCAATAAAAGCGATAGCATTATCGTGGCGACAGATGCAGGTCGTGAGGGCGAACTCATTTTTAGGTACATTTATGAATACCTGAAATGCAACAAGCCGTTTGAACGCCTTTGGATTAGTTCGCTTACAGAAAAGGCAATTAGGCAGGGCTTTGACAACCTTAAAAACGGAAAAGAATTTGACGGGTTATATCAGGCTGCACAAGGCAGAAGCCGTGCCGATTGGCTTGTAGGCATCAACGCTACACAGGCGTTGAGCATTGCCGCAGGCAATGGTATTTACTCGCTCGGAAGAGTGCAAACTCCGACGTTGGCTTTGATATGCAAACGCTATCTCGAAAACAAAAATTTCTCTGTAAAGAAATATTGGCAGATACAATTGCTACATCACAAAGCACAGGTTGATTTCAAAAGTATTTCCGTTACCAAGTGGGATGAAAAGCATCTTGCTGATGATACGCTGAAAGCCATTCAGCGCAATGAAATTGCAACCGTTACATCGGTAGAAACCAAAAGCGTTACAGAACAACCGCCCTTGCTTTTTGATTTGACGGGCTTGCAAAAAGAAGCCAACAAAAGGCTGAAATTATCTGCTGAAGCAACGCTCAATATTGCGCAAAGCCTGTACGAAAAGAAGTTTATTACTTATCCCCGTACCGGAAGCAAATACATACCCGAAGATATGTGGGCAGAAATTCCCAACCTTGTGCGGGCATTGCAGAACCGTGAAGATTGCAAACAAGCCCTTACCAAAATCAAATGGGGACGGTTCAATAAACGTATCGTGAATGACCTCCGTGTAACGGACCATCACGGTTTATTGATTACCGACAAAGTGCCGTCTGTACTGAATGCAGATGAAGATAAGATTTACAATATGATTGCACTTCGCCTGCTCGAAGCCATATCACAAGCCTGTGTCAAAGAGATAACCGATGTATCATTGCAGGTGTTGCACTACGATTTTACGGCAAAAGGTTGTAAAATTCAGGAAGCAGGTTGGCGTTCCATCAAAGGAAGTTTTACCGATGATGGCGAAGAGCCAGTGCAGGAACTACCCGAACTGACTAAAGGCGATGAACTCAAAATAAAAGAAGCTGCCGTTTTGGAAAAGCAGACCAAACCACCAGTCCTTTATACCGAAGCCGGGCTTCTATCGGCTATGGAAACCGCCGGAAAAGAAATTGAAAACGAGGAAGAACGGAAAGCCCTGAAAAATATTGGTATTGGTACTCCGGCTACAAGAGCCGCCATTATCGAAACCTTGTTTACCCGTAATTATATCCAAAGGGATAAGCGTTCTTTAATACCTACAGAAAAAGGATTGCAGGTGTACGGGCTTGTTAAAGAACGCAAGATTGCAGATGTAGCTATGACCGCAGAATGGGAACTGGCATTGCAGAAAATTGAAAACAACGAAGCGGATGCCGGAGCATTTCAAAAGGAAATGGAAACCTATGCGAAATCTATTACCGATGAACTGCTGCAAACTTCTATTGCAAATACTAATCAGCCAAAATTGACCTGTCCGAAATGCAAAAGTCAGCAACTCATCATTCGTGACAAGATTGTGAAATGTTCTGATGAGGCTTGTAATTGGGTGCAGTTCCGTACCGTCTGCGGGGTACAAATCAGTATCGAAAATATTGTAAGCCTTATCAATAAGGGTAAAACGGCTTTAATCAAAGGAATGACGAGCAAAGCCGGAAAGAAATTCGATGCTTATATCGTGCTGAAAGAAAATGCAGAAACCTCCTTTGAGTTTGAAAAAAACAAAAGCAATAAGCGTAATGGAAAATAAATCGTCTATTATACCCAAAGAAATAAGGAACCTGATTTATACTATTCGGGGCAAACAAGTAATGTTGGATAGTGACCTTGCTGCCTTGTATCAGGTGGAAACAAAGAACCTCAACAAAGCCGTAAAACGGAATATCGAGCGTTTTCCTGCTTCGTTCTGCTTTCAACTGACTGAAAAGGAAGTTGAAAACTTGAGGTTCCAATTTGGAACCTCAAGTTTAAATTACGGTGGCAGACGTTATTTACCCTATGCTTTTACCGAACAGGGGGTTGCAATGGCATCTGCCATACTCCGTTCGGACATAGCGGTAAGAATGAGTGTTCAAATAATGGAAGCCTTTGTAGAAATGCGGCGTATGCTCATTAGCAATGCTTCTTTGTTTCATCGGCTAGATAATATTGAATTGAAACAACTGGAAGCCGACCAAAAATTTGAAGAGATTTTTAAGGCTTTGGAAAGCGACAAGCTGCACAGCGAAAAAGGTATCTTTTACAACGGACAGGTTTTTGATGCCTATGCTTTTGTTTCTGATATTATCCGTAGTGCCGGAAGTTCCATTATCCTGCTTGATAATTATGTGGATGATACGGTGCTTACTTTATTGGGTAAGCGCAATGATAATGTAACTGCCACTATCCTTACCAAAAGTATCAGTCACCAGTTACGGTTGGATTTACAACGCTACAACAGCCAATATACTGTAATAGATATTGAGATTTTCTCCGATGCCCACGACCGTTTTTTAATTATTGACAATACAGAGCTTTACCATATAGGGGCATCGCTCAAAGACCTGGGCAAAAAATGGTTTGCCTTTTCTCGAATGGATATTGAAGTCGGCAGGATGCTCCAAATCCTTAACAAGCCATAAAAATGAACCTCTGAATTTTTCAGAGGTTTTTTATTGTCCATTACGCCAAATACCGCCTCTCAAAGCCAAACCCTGCAACATTCACAAAGGCATTTGCTTTCGCTTATAATTTTAGGATTTAAGTAAAATTCTAAACAAAATATAGTATGGACGTACAGCAAAAAGACCTATCGTATTTCAGATTACGACTGCAAGAATTATTAAACAGCAGCTTCCCCGAAAAGGTACACGACCAAAAATTTATAGACCAACGGTCTTCGTGGGCTGCCAACGCTTATGAGGGGGCGTTCCGGTCGGGAAACGCCTTAGAGCAATGCAATGAAATAGCTAATTACATATTGTTTGAGGGCTTACACTTCTCCAAGTTCGACACGGTTTTTAAAGTGGTATGCAATGAGTTTGATACCATAATGGCAGATGAGGAACTGCGACCGTTCGCCCTGAAAATGTTTCCTGTTTGCGAACCTGTATTTGCAGGATATGAATTAACCGATGATTTCATCCACGGGTTTGAGTTCGATTTACTCTATACCGAACTGACCGGAACCATCGCAATATGGATTGAGGAAAATGGGCTTCAGTAAGCGGTTCCATCTCCAACAGAATATTGATGCCCTGCGAATTGTTTTTAAACTGGAAAAGGAGAAACGGCAAGCCACCGTAGGCGAAAGACTGCTAATGATGCAATACAGCGGATTTGGCGGTCTTAAATTCGTTCTGAACCCCTTTGAAAATGAAATAGACATCAATAATTGGAGAAAAACGGAACACGACCTCTTTCCGATTACGCAGGAACTCCACCAACTACTCAAAGAAAATTCCGAAGACGATAAGCAATACCGCAGGTATGTGGATAGTATGAAAAGTTCTGTTTTAACGGCTTTTTATACCCCGCCAGAGGTCATAGATGCCATTTCATCAGCCTTGCGGGATAGCGGTCTGCATATTGATAAATTCCTCGAACCCTCCGCAGGTATCGGCTCATTCATACAATCCTTTTCGGAAAGTCAAAAAGCCAATGTTACTGCCTATGAAAAGGACTTGCTGACAGGCAAGATTTTAAAGCAGCTCTATCCCGAAAGCAATGTACGTGTAAGCGGTTTTGAGGAAATTCCCGAAAGGGAACAAAACAGCTATGATGTAGTAGCCAGTAACATTCCTTTTGGCGATACTTCCGTATTCGACCTTTCTTATTCCCGAAGCAAGGACAATGCAAAAATACAGGCTGCCCGAAGCATACACAATTACTTCTTTCTGAAAGGTGCTGATATGCTCCGTGAGGGTGGTTTGTTAGTTTATATCACTTCACAAGGCATATTGAACAGCCCTAAAAACGAACCCATACGCAGGGCGTTAATGCAGGATAATAATTTGGTATCGGTTGTAAGATTACCTAACAACCTGTTTACAGAATATGCAGGTACGGAAGTGGGAAGCGACCTGATTATCCTGCAAAAAAATACGGCAAAAGAAAATCTGACCGACAGGGAAGATCTGTTTTGCCGAAGCAATCCAACCGAATACAATACACCAGGCAATGCCTTGTTTCAAAACAGTGCAAGGATTGTGCATACAGACTACAAATTAGATACTGACCCATACGGACAGCCTGCCTTAATCTATACGCATAAAAATGGTGTTGATGGGATTGCCAAAGATTTGAAACAAATGCTTTCCGAAGATTTCGGTAAGCATCTGAATTTGGGTTTATACAAAGGCAAACGGAACGATGAGCCTATTATACAAATTCCGATTGAGCCAAAGGTTATACCTCCGGTAATAGAGCCTGTAACCATTCGGCAAAAACTACAACCCGAACCAACTCCGGTAGTCCGTCAGGAAAGCCCGCAGGAATTGAAACAACTAAGCATTTTCGACCTGTTTGAAAGTGCGGGCGAACCTGTTGCCGTAATTGCGTTACCCAAAAGAACTACCCGAAGCAAAAAGCAAAGCACCCGAAAAAGCAGAGATACAATAGGTCGCCAAACCGATCTGTTCAGTGGTGCATTGCAGCAAACCTATATACCGCCAAAAACCAACGGTACTGCTAACGGTACTCCAAAGATAAACAGCAAAAATCAGGAAGCAATTGGCGACCTGTTTTCACAAATAAACGGGAATGGCCAGACTGATAAGTCAGCCGTTCCCAATGCCATTAATAACGCCATTCCCGAACCTACCCCGTATAGTGGCGAACTGCAATCATTCCACCGTAATGATTGCCTTGTTGCGGATAATGGTTGGGTTGGTTATCTGCAAGATGTCGAAAGAAACGAAGAAAAATCATCAGCAACCTTTCATACATTGCAATTACCGACTTTACAAAAAGCAAGAGCCGAAGCCTATATTGCCGTAAGGGACAGTTATATTAACCTCTATCAAAAAGAAGCTGAAAGGCAAACCGAACACAAGGAAGAACGGGAAACGCTGAACCTCCTTTATGATGCCTTTACTAAAAAATACGGCAATCTGAATGCTGCCGACAATGCCAAGCTCATAAAGACAGACAGCGCAGGTAAGGAAATACCGTATCTGGAGCGTATTATCGGGGGCGTAATTCACAAAGCAGATATATTCAGCCGCCCCGTTAGTTTTTCTACTACCACATTAGCAACCGACAATCCCGAAGAGGCTTTAGCGTCATCGCTGAACAAATACGGAAGCGTGGATTTGGATTTTATGTCCGAAATCAGCAGCCTGCCTGCCTATACGCTGAAAGAAGCCTTGCACGGGCGGTTGTTCTACAATCCGCTACAACAGGAATATGAAATTGCTGAACGGTGGATAGCGGGCAATGTTGTTGAGAAAGCAAATGATGTACGAGCATATCTCGAAAACAATCCTGATGATAAGGAAGCCAAAGAAAGCCTTACCGCTTTAGAAGAAGCCCGACCAAGACGGATTGAATTTGAGGAACTTGATTTTAACCTCGGTGAACGGTGGATACCCACGGGAATTTATGCCCGGTTTGCTTCGCATTTGTTTGATGCCGATGTACTGGTTCATTATTCGGAAAGCTCCGACGACTTTTCCGTAAAGTGTCATCAGGGCAATATGCACATTTGGGAAAAATATGCAGTCAAGGCAGAAAGCCGAACATTTGATGGTATTGCGCTGCTCAAACACGCCCTTGTCAATACCACGCCGGATATTACCAAAAAAGTAATGGTTGGCGACCAAGAGGTCAAGGTACGGGATATGGAAGCCATACAAATGGCGAACACCAAGATTGATGAAATCCGTACCGCCTTTACCGACTGGCTACACGCACAGAACGATGAGTTTAAAAACAGGCTGACCGACCAATACAACGATACCTTTAACTGTTTTGTTCGCCCGAACTATGACGGCAGCCATCAGGACTTTCCGGGATTAGACCGAAAGGCAGCAGGTATTGAAGACCTGTATTCAAGCCAAAAGGACACCGTTTGGATGATAAAACTGAACAACGGCGCTATCTGCGACCACGAAGTAGGTGCAGGAAAAACGCTGATAATGTGTACAGCAGCACAGGAAATGAAGCGGTTGGGCTTAGCCCATAAACCAATGATAATTGGGCTGAAAGCGAATATACCTGCCATTGCTGAAGACTACCGCAAAGCCTATCCACACGCTAAAATCCTTTATCCAGGTATTGATGATTTTACACCTCAAAAACGCCTCCGGATTTTCGGGGATATTAAAAACAACGATTGGGATTGTGTGATACTCACGCACGACCAGTTCGGAATGATACCGCAATCGCCCGAAATACAAAAGGAAATCCTCGAAATAGAATTAGACAGCGTAGAGCGCAACCTCGATGCCCTGCAATCGCAAGGTAAGGAAGTAACAAGAGGGATGCTTGCGGGTGTAATCAAAAGGAAAGAAAATCTTGAAGTAAAACTGAAAACACTCCAACACGATATTGAAAACCGCAAGGATGATATTGTGGACTTCAAAATGATGGGTATAGACCATTTGTTTGTGGACGAAAGCCACCAGTTCAAAAACCTGATGTTCAACACCCGTCATACAAGGGTAGCCGGACTGGGTAATGTGGACGGGAGCCAAAAGGCACTTAACCTGCTCTTTGCTATCCGCACCATTCAGGAGCGAACCAATGCGGATATGGGTGCAACCTTTCTTTCAGGTACAACCATCAGCAATTCCTTAACAGAACTGTACCTGCTGTTCAAATACCTGCGCCCTCGTGCATTGGAAAAACAGGGCATTCATTCTTTTGATGCGTGGGCAGCTATCTATGCAAGGAAAACGACCGATTATGAATTTTCGGTAGCCAATAATATAGTCGCTAAAGAGCGTTTCCGCTACTTCATCAAAGTGCCGGAACTGGCACAGTTCTATTCTGAAATCACAGATTACAGGACGGCAAAGGATATTGGTATTGACCGCCCCGAAAAGAATGAGGTATTGTACAATATACCGCCAACGCCCGACCAAGAAGATTTTATCCAAAGCCTGATGCAGTTTGCTAAAACGGGCGATGCTACTTTGCTCGGAAGATTACCGTTATCGCAAAGGGAAGAAAAAGCAAAGATGCTCATTGCTACGGACTACGCCCGTAAGATGTCCCTTGATATGCGAATGGTAAGCGGAATGTATGACGACCATCCCGACAACAAGGCTTCGCATTGTGCGGCAAATATTGCCAAGTATTACAACCAGTTTAATGCACAAAAAGGAACACAGTTCGTTTTCTCTGATTTGGGAACCTACAAGCCAGGCGAATGGAATGTGTACTCCGAAATAAAACGCAAGCTCGTGGAAGACCACGGCATACCTACAAACGAAGTAAGGTTTATTCAGGAAGCCAAAAATGATAAGCAGCGTAAAGACCTCATCAACGGAATGAACGAGGGTAAAATCCGTGTGCTGTTCGGCTCTACCAGTATGTTGGGAACGGGTGTTAATGCACAGAAAAGAGCCGTTGCCGTTCATCATTTAGATACGCCGTGGCGACCGAGCGACCTTGCACAAAGGGACGGGCGGGCTATCCGAAAAGGCAACGAGATAGCCAAATTCTTCGCTGATAATAAAGTTGCTGTGATTATCTATGCCGTTGAAAAATCTTTGGATAGTTATAAGTTCAACCTGCTGTATAACAAGCAACTTTTTATCGACCAGTTAAAGACTAATAACCTAAGCAAAAGAACGATTGATGAGGGAAGTATGGACGAAAAATCGGGAATGAACTTTTCGGAATATGTGGCAATCCTATCAGGAAATACAGACCTGTTGGATAAAGCCAAACTTGAAAAGCAGATTGCCGGATTGGAAAGCGAAAAGCAGGCGTTTAACCGTTCTAAATCCAGTGCCAAATTTAAGGTGCAGGATTATACGGAAATGTTGCAAAGTACCCAATCCCGTTTGAACCGGATGAGTACAGACTGGGAAAACTTGCAGCAACGCCTACAAAAGCATTCAGACGGAACAATCGCAAATCCGGTGCTGTTGGATGGCTTACCGCCGAATGCAAACCCGAAACAAATCGGTACGAAACTCAACCAGATTGCGGATAAAGCTCGTACCGCAGGGCGATATGAAGAAATCGGCAGCTTGTATGGTTTTACGCTGTTGGTTAAAACTGAAATCTCTGAAAAAGAGGGAGCAGATATTAGGGTAAACCGTTTTTTGGTTCAGGGCGAGGGCAACATCAAATACACCTACAACAACGGCATAATGGCGAAAGACCCTGAAACCGCAGCAATGAATTTTTTGAGGGCTTTAGAAAAGCTGCCGGGCTTTATTAAGCAGGAGCAGGAGAAAATTTCTGAAATACAAAAAGACCTGCCCATACTTCAGGAAGTGGTTAACGGTACGTGGGCTAAGGAAAGCCGATTGAGCGAACTTAAAACGGAACTGGCTGCTGTTGAGAGGAAAATACAGCTATCCATTACACCGGAAACAAAAGCAGATACTCCGGAACAAGTGGAAAAGCAGAAAGAAACCCCAATGGTTCAGGAAAGCATTGTACGGGCAAAAGGTATTCATATACCTCGTGGTATATTGTAGTAATATAGCATACGGGCAAAATAAAAGGGAGGTGTTAGACGGTGTTAGACTTCCCTTTTATTTTATCACTCCTGTACCAAATGCTGTAAATCGGGGTCATTCTTGATGCGTTCCATTTCACTTACAACAATATTTAGTATATCTGATTTTATCTGTTTGTAATTGGCTTCAATTTCCTGCTTCATTTTATCTTCACCCTGCTTATCAACAAAGGACAGGATTTCCGGTATTTTCTGATAGGCTTTTGTTTCGGCAGCAACTGTTTCATTATCTACCACAATTTCGGCGTGAAATATTTTTTGCTCGATACGTTCATCAAAGTTATCCGATACAGAACCTACAAACATACCTTGTGTCAAAGTTGAGATTTTTGATGCAGGTATGAGGCTGTCTAACTGTGTGGATATCGAAGTAGATTTATCATTTCTGTTAATGGTCATACTTTGGCGTTTCTGCAACACCTTGCCGAAGCGTTCAGATAAACTTTTTGCCGTTTCTCCAACCACCTGACCACTGAATATATTACCAACCGTGTTCTGTATTACCTTGCTCTCTTTGTCGCCGTAATCCCTCGTTAATTGCGAAAAGTCCTGAAAGCCCAGGCAAACGGCTACCTTATTACTTCTCGCCGTTGCGATAAGGTTATCCAGTCCCCTAAAATAAATTGTGGGCAACTCATCTATGATAACCGAACTCTTTAACTGCCCTTTTTTATTGATGAGTTTTACAATCCTTGAATTGTACAAACCCAAAGCTGCGGAGTAAATATTTTGACGGTCAGGATTGTTACCAACGCATAAAATCTTCGGCTCGTTCGGGTTGTTGATGTCGAGCGTGAAGTCGTCGCCAGTCATTACCCAATAAAGCTGCGGGCTTATCATTCTTGATAAAGGAATTTTTGCAGAAGCAATTTGCCCCTGTAACTGGTCTTGTGCGCCGCCTTGCCAAGCATCCATAAAGGGCGATAAATAATTCTCTAAATCAGGGTATGAGGTAAGAATTGTGAATACGTCCGAATACTTTTTATTCAGTAATTCAATGGCGTGCGGGAATGTGCAATACTTGCCGTTTTCATAGATTTTCAGATACCAAATAATAGCTGCAAGCAAGATAATTGGGCTTTCCACGAAAAAATCCCCTTGCTTCTGTATCCACGACCTGTTGAGGTTCAGCATTATGGTATAAGCTGCTTCGTAAGCATCGGAAATATCCGTCATAAAGTCGGGATTGAGTGGATTGCAACGATGGCTCTTGCGTGGGTCGTCAAAATTTATCACATAGAATTTCGGCTGAATTTTATACTTGTCGCGATGCTTCAGTAAGTGATTGTAGGCAATGGTAGAAAGGTCGTCGAATTTGAAATCGTAGATATACATACTAAAGCCTTTCTCAATCTGCTGCTTGATGTAGTTATTTACGATAGCATAGGATTTTCCTGAACCCGGAGTACCCAACACGATAGATGCCCTGAAAGGATTTACGATGTTTATCCAACCGTTGTTCCATTTGCCCTTGTAGTAAAATTTGGTGGGCAAGTTGACGGAGTATTCATTTTCCATCAGCTTGGTTTCCTGTTGGAAGCTCTCGTTTTCATTATTGAAAACGTCGTCCATAAGGTTAGTACGGAGCAAACGGCTCATCCATACACCTGCCATCAATAAGGAGATATAACCTAAAGAGATGGTAAGGATATACAGAAATGTGCCTGTTGCCGGAGATAGCTTTAATAATGAGGTATTAAGAAAAAACAGCACAAAGCCTACCCCCAAAGCCACATAAATTTTAGACCAGGTTATCTTCTCATTTTTTACGCCTTTCGTTCCTAAGCAACTCAAAGCCAACAAAACCAAAGCAAATGCTTTGGTGTATAAGGTATGTGAGAACAAACCTGCCGTTCTGTCGAAATTGCCCAGTATTTTGTTGATTACTTCCAACGTCCACCCACGTTCTAAAAAGAAACCGTAGCAGAACCAATAAAGGTGCATCAGTACCAAAAGAATACTGACTGCCCGCATAAAAGCCATTATCTTGGCAAGCCCTCTTAAATCGTCTTCTCCCTGCATTATTTTAAGTTTTAATGTTCGGGCGTGAATTTAAAGGCTCTATGGAGTGGCTATAAGAAAGTGGCAGCCAGTGGCGTTGTGTGGCAGTATTTGGCTGATTACTATTTCTGACCTCTTTGGCGTTTGCGTTTCTTCTTCATCTTGTTAGCAAAATCCAATTCTTCATAATCCTCGCCCTGGGCTTCGGGTAGCAAACCGCCCAATGCTTCAATCAAACCGTCTTCGTGTTTTTCCGTAGTTAAGAAATCGAACAAATGGTGTGCTTCTTCCGCAGGAAGATCCGCATCATTTGATGTGGATATTTTGGGTTGCTGTAAAGCAGGTTCTTTTATCTCCGGTTTGATGTTATTGTTCCAATAATCATTAAAGACATTGGCAGAAAGTTCCTTTGCTAAGCGTGAACCGTTCCAAACCGTTTTAGAATTATGGTCTATAAAAGTCATTCCGTAAATGCGACCTGTATCATTCCGGCGTACCACTACGTTAATGCCCTGTTCAGCCAATTGCTTTTTGAAAGCCTGCTCATCGCTCGTTGTTTTCAGGGCAATGGTAGCGGCAGCTTTTAGGGTTTGCTTGCTTGGGTGGTCTTTTAAAGCTGTTTTGCATTTCGCAAAATGCAATTCCAAAGCAGGTAGCCCTGCGCCCTTGCCGAAGAGGGAAGCCTTAAACGGATGCCCGGCTCTTTCGCCTTTTTCATTTAATGGAATGTACAATAAACCCTGCTGCATTTTTCCCTGCAATTCTCCTTCGATTTTCTCGGCGGTAATATTGAAAAGAGATAGCAAGGCATTGTATTCGCCCAAACTTTGGTACTGGTAATAGTTCGGCAGGTGTCGGACTACCGAAGCGATTTGGCTTTTTACATCGCCTGCCCTATAATCTACCGGACGGAAAACCTTATCATTCTGATTGCGCTCTTTATCTGTTGCGGGTATCAACCCGTGTTTTTTTTCCAACTCCCGGCACAGGTTCATAGACCGCATTTTCTCGAACTTATCCGAAATTTTTTTGCCCTGCTCATCAACACAAACCGATACAATATGGATGTGGCTGCGGTCAATATCGGTGTGTTTGAATACTACAAAAGGCTGTTCGCCGTAACCCATTTCACGCATATATTCCTCTGCTATTTCCCGAAATTTATCATCGCTTACCTTGTCATTCGGGTCGGGGTTGAGCGAAATATGCAAAGTATGTTTCTCGGTATTTCGGTTGGCAATCAGATAGGGCGCAAAAGATTGGGCTAATTGTGCAACGGAATAATGCCCGTTAGCGGTTTCAATTATCTTATTGGCGAACAAAATTTGTCCGTTTTCATTTTCTACTTTGAGCTGATTGTACGCCAATGCTCCGTATAAATTCCCGCTTCTGCCAATCTTTGCTATCATTTCTACCGCTATTTTTTGAGGTATTTTGCATCAAATTCCTCGCTCATCTGAATGATTTTTTGACAGAGCATCGCCATTTCAGCCGTTTGTTTTTCCAGTTTGTACAGGAATGCTGCGGCTTTTTTCTCCGAAAAATTCTTGTACAACAGCTTTACAATTTGGTTGTAGTTCACGCCTATGGAACGGAACTGGCTGTGAAAAGAGGTCAGCCGCATATAAAAATCAACTGTTCCTTTGTCAATCTGAATGGTCTTTATGGTCTTGTCAAAGATGCAGGACGTAATAAAATGCGCCTTTACCTGCATACCTGATTTGTCAAAAAGAGCAAGAAAACGGGCGTGTTCCTGCTCGTTAAAGGAAATCGTGTATCGGATGTTCGCCGGGTCTTTTTTCGGGCGGCGTCCGGTCTTCTTCTGTTGCTTATTGTTATTATCATTCATCACTAATCCATTTTAAATCCATACAAAACCCTGACTTCGGAAGGTGTTTTCTGCCCCTGCAAAGGGCAAGTTGTTTTGAGCATCGGAAATCATTCCGAGATGCTCAAAACACAACTTGCCGTGTTCCGTTGAACACAAAAATCCGCCCTTCGGGACGGATTAAATGTAACAGGGAAAACGGCTCGATGCCGTTCCCGTTACCCTCCATTTTGTCAAAAGACTTTTGCATAAATCCGTTAATAATAATCATTGTACAAAGTAAAGCCCTACCTGTAAGAGTATTGCAATGCGATACCCGGACAAAGACTGCCTTTGAGTGCCAAACACTGCCACACCTCAATCAGCGGATAAATCAATCGCTTTATTTGCCGTATAATTTTAGTGCAGGTAGTAAAAAATGTATTTCGACAAAGAAGAAAATCAGGTTTGCAAACAGGCAGTTTGGAATAAAAGCATAAGGTTTTAAAAGCATAAAACAATAAAAGTGTAAAAGCATAAAAGCGGTAAAGCAATTTACCTATTGTAAGGTTTGCCACTTGCTAAAGAATGTGCCTGACAAGGCAAAAATGAAAGCAAATACCTGTGCAGGAAAGTACGCAAAAGGGAATGCAGGAATATAGGAATGAGGTAATAATCAGATAAACCAATATTCAATCCTGCAAAACAAATAAAGTGTGTAACAATAAATTTTTAAATAATGGAAACAACAAAGAAAACTTTAAAAATCAGCTTCTCCACCCAAAAAGGCGGTGTGGGAAAATCTACAATGACCACCTTGCTGGCAAGTGTGCTTCACTACCGTTTAGGTTTTAATGTGCTGGTGATGGACTGCGACTTTCCGCAACACAGCCTGACCAATATGCGTGAACGGGATAAGAGAACCATAATGCAGAACGACTACCATAAAAAGGCGGCAATGAAGCAGTTTCAAGCCATCAACAAAAAAGCGTACCCGATTATCAAATGCAAGGCTGAAACAGCTCTGGAGAAAGCATCGGAATACAGAAGCCAGTCGGCGGTTGTGCCGGATGTTATTTTCTTCGACCTGCCGGGAACAGCCAATACCAAAGGTGTACTGACAACCTTAAAAAAAATGGACTTCATCTTTTCGCCCATTACTGCCGACCGTTTGGTAGTGGAAAGTACATTGGGCTTTACCAAAGCCTTTCTCGGACTTCCCCAAACGGACGAGGGCAATCCCGAACAAGAGATGTGGCTGTTCTGGAACCAAGTGGATGGCAGGGAAAAAACAGGTTTGTATGATGCGTATCAAAGTGTCATCAAAGAACTCAACCTGCCCATAATGGAAACAAGGATAATGGACAGCAAGCGTTTCCGAAAGGAAACAGACGACACAGGCAGTTATGTATTCAGGTCAAGTTTGCTGCCTGCCGAACCACAGTTAATGAAAGCAACTAAAATGGATTTGTTTGTCGAGGAATTTTTAAAAATCACTCATCTATAAAAATAGTAAAGTATGGCTTCAGATAACAAAAACAACGATTTTGAAAAGCCCAATGTTGATGAGGAATACCTTATGAACGTCATAAGCGGCGATGAGCCTGTTGCTCCACCGACCATTAACAAAAAGCAGGATGTACCAAAGGAAAACAAGCCCAGGGAAAAAGCCCGTAACAGTTCATCAAAGAAAGCGGACTACGAGGAAACGTTTTTGGTCAATCGTTTTCCATCGGGGCGTAATGGCAAGGTCGTTTACATACGCCCTGAATACCACGAAAGATTGCTCCGCATCGTTCAACTGACAAGGGAAGAAAGAACAACGCTCTACTCTTACATTGACAATATTCTTGAACATCATTTCAGGGAGTACGGGGACGATATTACCGATTATTTCAATGAACATTTTAAACCCATTCTATAATGAAGAAAGATAAAAAGAACAGGAATACTGTTGCAGCCGGCAGCAACTCCGATACAGTTAGCAATACAGCTAAAACAACCTATGAAAACGCATTTATGCAAATGAATAAAATGCAGAAAAGAGGCAATAAAAGCATATACCTAAGTCCTGAACATCACGAGCGTTTAACCCGCATAGTCCAGATTATAGGCGATGATAAAATACCCTTGTTTGCCTATCTCAATAATATTCTTGAACATCATTTTAAAGTATTTGAAGATATGATTACAAAAGAGTTCAACGAAAAGTACAAAGGCTTGTTTTAAAAAACCTACGTTATGGAAATAGTAATTGTGATATGCCTGCTGATAGTCATTGTCCTGCTTTTACAGGATAAGATTGTCATTAAGAAAAGGACAAAACAAGAACCTCCGCAGAAGAAAGTCAATCCGAACCTGCCCGATATTATGGGGCAGCCAAAATCCGTAGAACGCCTTTCAATGCCAAACGCTGCCAATGAACGCCAAATTGAGGAACCGGAGATAAACCCCGCTAATTTAGACATTGAATACGACGAAAATGAAAACGTCGGCATTCAAATCCGCAAGGAAGAGCTGGACGAAGTTTTCAGTAATATACCTGATTTGGAGGAAGAGGAAGAAGATTGGAACAGGTACGGAATATCCGGTGGCGATGACGGTTTTGCCCAAGGGGTTACCTTTGAAGAACTAAGCTCCGTGGGGGTGTTGCTCCAAAAAGAAGAATTGGAACCAGCCCAAAAGGAAACAGCGATAGCCATAGTTCAAAAAATACAGGGAACCGAATTATTCAGCCTATTGGAGAATTCTATGGAAGATGCTTCCCGAAGAATAGCCGAGCTTTTGGATAGCACCCTTTCATCTGAAACGGAAGACAGTTCTTCCACTTTGCGGAAAAGTGATTTGAGTGATTTTGACATTGGGGAGTTTGTTTAGGCAAGCTCCCTTTTGTATGTTAGACACAAATTAAAAATTGTTCAAACGCTATAAAACTAAGTGCCCGCTATTTTTACAAATTTTGGAGTATCGAACTTCGGTGTAATTGTTGGCATATCTACTTTGACTGATATTGGCATTGGAAAATCAACTCCCATAATAATTGCTTCTCCTGACCCTAAAGATGGTAAAAAAGAAAGAGTTTCTTTATTGGCAGTCGAGCAAGCACTCGCGATTGCTTCCTTATCTTGATAATTTATCAGCCTATGAGTAATGAATGTTCCCATTTGACTTAGCGTACCAACAGGAATATCTCTTGGCATTTGTGTTGATAAACATAGAAATAATCCATATTTACGACTTTCTTTAGCAATGTTATCAAAAGCATTTAATTCTGTGCTTTCAAAATATTCATCCTTAATTTTCTTGTTTAAAAACTGATGGGCTTCATCTACAAAGAGAATTAGAGGATTTTCTCTGAAAATATTAGTTCGAGCTTTATTCAATAAGTATCTTCCCAATGAATTTGCCAAGATTTCTCTTGCCTGAAAATTATAAGGTACATTTTCAAAACCAATTCTTAAAATATTTAATTCTGGATTATTCAAAAACTCGTCTATCTTGGTTATTAGGTTATTTGTGGTTGGAGCATTAAATCCAAACATACCGGAATAATCATTGTCCGATATTACATTGTTAACACGCATTATTAAACTCGTTGCATTTCCATAATTTCTTTCATCTCTATTGTTTGCCCAACGGTCGTTGAATATTTGAAAACATTCATTCCCTATTTGCCTGTGGAGTAGATTTATACTGAAATTATTTATTGTGAAATCTTCTATAATAGATTTATAAGTAAAGTAGGCATTATTATATGCCGCAGTAATATTATTTTGTTTTACAACTAATCCATTATTTATAACTACTTGCTGACCCCTGAATGTAAAAGTATCGTTAGTTCCATCATTATTATGTCCATTATTAGGAATATTCCCTAATAAGCAATGTGCAACTTTTAACGACTTAATAGCTTCCAATAAAACGGGTTGCTGTACTTGTCCTGATGGTCTGAACAGAACGAATAAATCATTAATGGTTAAATTCTGATATGGAAAATAGCTTTCTGAAATCAGTGTTGAATGGTCAACTTTTGGATGAGCATCAAATGTAGAGTATTCTCCCGTTGGGTCTAAGATTATAGCTTTTGCTCCGGTTTCTATAACTCCCTCAATAAATTTGCTGATGGTATAACTTTTCCCTCCTCCAGTTGTACCAACAACCGCACAATGACGACTAAATATCGCTTGCAAAGAAATATCTACGGGAACATTTTTATCGTATATCAAATTCCCCATTCTAAAAGTAGGAGAATGTTCGATATTTTCGGGTTTTATGCCAAAGGTTTTGAAATGTGTAGAAAGAAATTCCGACGAACAAATGAATACCTTAGAACCAATGAGTGGGAGGCTATTTATCCCTTTTTCTATTCTACTCGGGTCAAACAAATCAAATGATAAAAGAATTTCTATTCTTCCTACTGGATGAAATGCTTTAGTTGAAAAAGTTCTTTCACTTAATTCCAACCGTTCTTTTTCAGGTAACGATATTTCCAACATTTTTCCCAGAAAACCTTTTTCCTCTCCCTCAACAACAATATAGTTTCCTACAAGTCCACCTCTCAACACTTCTGCGTGGTGAACAAATGTTTTCATCAAAACAGAAGACGGGAAATGCACTTTCACAAATGCAGGGGATACAAAATTTACATACCCAAGAAAATGACTGTGATTAAAGGGGCTATTGCTCATATCTAACTATTAGGGATATTAATTACTATTTGTCGTGTATCTTCCTGATTGTAAGATTTTAAGTCAGGATAATTCTTAGCGAAATCCTCAAAGGTTTCTGAAACAATAGATATATTGGAATATTTGTTTGCAGCATCAATAAAGGGTTTCATATTTTCGTTGGTTTCATCTATCCCTTTATTTACAATCATCAATTGAAAGCCTGGATTTTGTTCCAAGGCTTCGATGATTGCGGTTACGATATGTTTATCCCCGAAACTAAAGCCTATTGTAATAAGGAAAACATTCTCCTTTCTCAAATTGGACTGGAACCTCGACATCATTTCAAAATACGGCTGTTCATAAGAGCTTTCATATTTTGATTGATGTGGATATATCATCAATGGTTCGTCAGGTTCTTCTTTTTGTATAATCTTGTTGTCTTGCTTTTCCCAATTTACAGAACCGTGTAATTTGTACAAATGGAAAACTTTTTGAATAAAATTGTCTTCTTCTTTTACTCTACTTTGATTGCGGGAAACAATATCGTAATCATAATTACGCCCACTAAATATTCTTGGTTGAGAAAATGAAAACCCGTCTATAACAACAAAATTGCTTTCACAAGCTGATTGTTCAAACATTAGGTCATAATTCAATGTAAACAGCTTAAATCTTGGTAAAGTAACTTTGCGTTTCGTTATTTTATTTAATAAGAGCGTATGTGGCGAATTATCTGGCAAACTCAATTGACAGGCTTCTTTGATAAAATCTTTAATTTTGTTTACACAATCCTCAATATCTATATCCTCTTTGGGTATATATGGTATAGCAGGTGTTGCCATAGAAAGAACCTTTTCTAAATTCTTTACTATAGAGCCATCATCCCATTTTTCATCGTAGCCAATAGTTTCAAGTAACTTTCCAAAAACATCGGCTGTTAAAAGAGCTTCCGCATCATCCCATAAATTTGCCATCGACTTACCCAACTTCCCATCTTTTCCCCAACCAATAGATGACCCTGCACCAGTTAGAAGTAATAAATTCTCAAACTGATTATTTAGAGTTTGGGAGTATTTATTCCTATTTGTTGCAATTGCATAATCAATTCTATTTTCGGTACTTTCTTTGAAATCGTGAAGTTTGCCGTCGATATATACTTTTATATCAGTAGCATCACTATCATCATAAGCAACAGAACTGTTATTGTTGAGTAAAATGTATTTCATATTCGCATATTTTATTTGTTAACCTTTTTATTGCCAAAGAAGAGTTGTTAAAAACCTAATCTGCATTATTCTTGATTGCATTTAATTCTTTTAAAACAATTTTTAAAGCCTGCTTTCCTATTTCTTTATCGTCAATAAGTCCCTTTATTTTATCTGAAAACCATAAAACCAATAGCTCATCAATTGGGGTATTCAAAAATTCTGCAAGCTTTTCGATGTGTTTTCTTGGCAATGGTCTTTCTTCATTTTCGACTTTACTGATAAAAGCACTATCCAGTTCCAATGCAGCCCCAACTTCCCGTAGGAACAATCCTTTACTTTCTCTTAGTCTTTTTATGTGTTTTCCAAATGCCATTTTGCTTTTTTAAGACTTGTCTAAATATGTCAAATTTAAGCAAAATAGTTTAATAAATACGGATTTAGACTTTCTATAAAGCCACTCACTGCCAAATCATTCCTTTGACTGCCACTTTATTATAACGCCCTGATTTCTGAAACACCTTTGTTCCGAAAGTCCGCAAGGTGCGGGATAACAATAACAAATTAATGTGTTTCAATTATGGAAAAACAGAGAAAAAAAGTTTTGCTGGCAGCCGTGGCTATGCTGTCAGGAATTGGTGCGTTCGCACAGGGAAACGGCTCGGCAGGTATCAACGAGGCTACCCAAATGGTAACTTCCTATTTCGACCCCGCAACCCAATTAATCTACGCCATCGGTGCGGTCGTGGGCTTGATAGGGGGCGTTAAAGTTTACAATAAGTTCAGTTCGGGCGACCCCGACACATCGAAGACTGCGGCAAGCTGGTTCGGTGCGTGTATCTTCTTAATCGTAGCGGCTACCATCCTGCGTTCATTCTTCCTTTAATCCTTTGCTTTATGAACAATTACAACATAAACAAAGGCATTGGCAGGACAGTGGAATTTAAGGGACTGAAAGCACAATACCTGTTCATTTTCGCTGGCGGACTGCTCGGTACGCTCATCCTCGTGATGATACTGTATATGGCAGGCGTAAACTCTTACATCTGCCTGTTCCTCGGAGCAGGCGGTGCTTCGCTCATTGTGTGGCAGACCTTTTCACTAAACAGGAAGTACGGCGAACACGGGCTAATGAAAATCGGAGCAGGAAAAAGACATCCCCGATACATCATTTGTCGCAAGCCTGTACACCGCTATCTGAAATTCACTCCTAAATCGAATGCCCTATGAGAAACGTTGCAAAGACAACAACGCTGGAAAACAAATTTCCTTTGTTGGCAGTAGAAAACAACTGCATCCTTTCCAAAGATGCGGACATTACCGCCTGCTTTGAGGTTCGTTTGCCGGAACTGTTTACGGTAGCAGCGGCGGAATACGAAGCTATTCACTCCGCCTGGCATAAGGCTATCAAGACCTTGCCGGATTTTACGGTCATCCACAAACAGGATTGGTACATCAAAGAAAGCTATGCTCCCGATTTGGCAAAGGAAGACCAAAGTTTTTTGGCTAAATCCTACCAACGCCATTTTAATGAGCGACCATTTCTGAACCATTATTGTTACCTGTTCCTGACCAAGACCACTAAGGAAAGAATGCGTATGCAAAGCAACTTCAGTTCGCTTTGCAAAGGTACGCTCATACCAAAGGAAATCAGGAACAAGGAAACGATACACCGCTTTATGGAAGCGGTGGCACAGTTTGAGCGTATCGTGAACGATAGCGGTTTCATAACCCTGCAACGCCTTACCGAAGATGAAATCATCGGAACGGACGAAAAGCAGGGATTGTTGGAACAGTACCTAACCCTGTCAAGGGAAAGCGGAACACCGATGCAGGACATCGCACTCGGAACGGAAGAAGTCCGTATCGGAAACAAAAGGTTGAGCCTGCACACCTTGTCCGATACAGACGATTTGCCCGGAACGGTATCGGCTGATACCCGTTTTGAAAAGCTATCCACCGACCGGAGCGACTGCCGTTTGTCGTTCGCTGCTCCCGTGGGATTACTCCTTAGCTGTAACCATATCTACAACCAATATTTGTTTTTGGATAACAGCGAAGACAACCTGCAAAAGTTTGAAAAGTCCGCCCGCAATATGCACTCTTTGGCAAGGTATAGCAGGGCAAACCAAATCAACAAAGAGTGGATAGAAAAATACCTGAACGAAGCCCACAGCTTCGGTCTGTCGTCTATCAGGGCACACTTCAACATTATGGCGTGGTCGGAAGACCCTGCGGAGCTGAAACAGTTAAAGAACGATTGCGGTAGTGCATTGGCATTGATGGAGTGTAAGCCTCGCCACAACACTACGGACGTAGCCACTTTGTTTTGGGCTGGAATGCCCGGCAATGCAGGCGATTTTCCGAGTGAGGAAAGTTTTTACACTTTTATCGAACCTGCCTTGTGCTTCTTCACAGAAGAAACCAACTATCACAATTCGCCCTCGCCGTTCGGTATCAAGATGGCTGACAGGCTTACAGGAAAACCTATCCATTTGGATATTTCCGACCTGCCTATGAAGTGTGGCATTATCACGAACCGGAACAAGTTTATACTTGGTCCGTCAGGTTCGGGAAAATCGTTCTTCACAAACCATATGGTAAGGCAATACTACGAACAGGGCGCACACGTATTGTTGGTAGATACGGGTAATTCTTATCAGGGCTTATGCGAACTCATCAAAGGAAAGACCAAAGGTGAAGACGGTGTTTATTTTACGTACACCGAAGACAACCCGATTGCATTCAATCCATTTTACACGGATGATGGGGTTTTCGACATCGAAAAGAGAGAAAGTGTTAAGACCTTAATATTGACACTATGGAAACGTGATGATGAACCGCCAACCCGTTCGGAAGAAGTGGCATTATCCAATGCCGTATCAGGTTATATTGAACGTATCAAAACAGATGATGTTTACCCATCATTCAACGGTTTCTACGAGTATGTCAAAGGTGATTACCGCAAGGTACTCGAAGAAAAACAGGTAAGGGAAAAAGACTTTGACATTGCAAATTTCCTGAACGTCCTCGAACCCTACTACAAGGGTGGCGAATACGATTATCTGTTGAACTCCGACAAGCAGTTAGACCTGCTTTCCAAACGCTTTATCGTGTTTGAAATTGATGCGATTAAAGACCACAAAATCCTCTTTCCCATAGTCACAATTATCATTATGGAAGTTTTTATCAACAAGATGCGGAGGCTGAAAGGTATCCGAAAACTCATCCTGATTGAAGAAGCGTGGAAAGCGATTGCCAAAGAAGGAATGGCGGAATATATAAAATATTTATTTAAAACCGTCCGCAAATTCTTCGGAGAGGCGATTGTCGTTACGCAAGAGGTAGATGATATTATCCAGTCGCCCATTGTAAAAGAAAGTATCATCAACAATTCCGACTGTAAAATCCTCTTAGACCAGCGTAAGTATATGAATAAATTCGATGACATACAGGCAATGTTGGGGCTTACAGATAAGGAAAAAGGTCAGGTACTTTCTATCAATATGAACAACGATGCAAGCCGACTGTACAAAGAGGTTTGGATTGGCTTAGGTGGTACGAACTCGGCAGTCTATGCCACCGAAGTTAGTTTGGAGGAATACCTCGCATACACCACCGAAGAAACCGAAAAAATGGAGGTAATGCAATTAGCTTCCGAATTGGACGGTAACGTAGAACTCGCCATTAAGCATATCGCAATGCAAAGGCGTGACAAAGCAAATCAATAGTCATTAACATTTTAAAATTCATAAAAATGAAAAAGTTCCTTTTTATGGTGTGTACGGCACTAATGCTCGCCGTAGCACCGTCCGCAAAAGCACAATGGGTAGTAACCGACCCCACAAATCTGGCATCGGGTATTCTCAACAGTGCGAATGAAATCGTACAGACTTCTTCCACGGTATCCAATGTAATTAAAAATTTCAAGGAAGTGGAAAAGGTGTATAAACAGGGTAAGGAGTATTACGACAAGCTACAAGCTGTAAATAATCTTGTAAAAGATGCACGTAAGGTACAGCAGACTGTATTGCTTGTCGGTGACGTATCCGAAATGTATGTTACCAACTTCGGTAAGATGATGAACGACCCGAATTTTTCTGCACAGGAATTGGCAGCTATCAGCAATGGTTATTCGGCATTGCTGAATGAAAGTACCGAACTGCTGAAAGAACTCAAACAGATTGTAACCTCATCAAGCCTTTCGCTGAACGACAAAGAGCGTATGGATATTATTGATAGAGTGTACAAAGAAGTAAAGGAATACCACAGCTTGGTACGCTACTATACCAATAAGAATATCTCTGTAAGTATTCTAAGAGCAAAAAAGCAGAACAATACCAAAAGAGTGCTTGACCTCTATGGAACTCCTAACCAAAAATACTGGTAGTTATGGAATTTCAAAATCTTCACGAAGTCCTACGCTCATTATATGATGAGATGCTCCCACTGTCCGCCGATATGGCGGCAGTGGCTAAAGGGATAGCCGGATTGGGGGCTTTGTTCTATGTTGCCATAAAAGTATGGCAGGCTTTGAGCAGGGCTGAACCCATTGATATGTACCCTTTGCTTCGTCCTTTCGCTTTGGGGCTTTGCATTATGTTTTTCCCAACTATCGTATTGGGAACAATCAATGCCGTGTTAAGTCCGGTGGTACAGGGTACTCACACAATCCTCGAAAATCAGGTGCTTGACCTCAACAATTTGCAGGCGAAAAAAGACCTGCTCGAACGGGAAGCTATGCTACGAAATCCTGAAACAGCCTATCTCGTATCAAATGAGGAATTTGATAAAAAGCTCGAAGAATTGGGCTGGTCGCCCGGCGATTTGATTACGATGTCGGGAATGTATATGGATAGGTTTGCCTACCAAACCGAACAAGCTATTAAGAATTGGTTTCGCAATCTGTTAGAGGTACTGTTTCAGGCGGCAGCTTTGGTTATTGATACCATAAGGACGTTCTTTCTCATTGTCCTGTCCATACTCGGGCCGATAGCCTTTGCGATAAGCGTGTGGGACGGTTTTCAGTCCACGCTCACGCAATGGCTGACCCGATACGTCAGCGTTTACCTGTGGTTGCCTGTGGCAGACCTGTTCAGCTCTATGCTTGCCAAAATACAATCCCTCATTATCGAAAAGGATATAGCAATGCTTGCCGACCCGACTTACATTCCTGATACCTCAAATACCGTGTACATCATCTTTATGATAATCGGTATCGTGGGCTACTTCACTATCCCAACGGTAACAGGCTGGATTATTCAGGCAGGCGGTGCAGGGAACTTTACCCGTAACGTAAACCAAGCCGCAATGAAAACCGGAAATATCGCCGGAGCAGGAACAGGTTCGGCAGTTGGAAATATCGGTGGCAAGTTAATGGGGAAATAAAAACAATCAAATCATTTAAAAATGGAATTTAAAACATTAAGAAATATCGAAAACAGTTTTAGGCAAATACGGCTGTATGCCATTGTATTTGCCGTTCTCTGCCTAAGCGTGGTAGGATTTTCACTTTGGAAATCTTACAGCTTTGCAGACGAACAACGCCAAAAAATCTATGTGCTGGATAATGGAAAATCGTTGATGCTTGCCTTATCGCAAGATGCAAGTATCAACCGACCTGTGGAAGCAAGGGAACACGTCAGGCGTTTTCACGAACTCTTTTTTACGCTTGCTCCCGACAAGAACGCTATCGAAAGCAATATGAGCAGGGCATTCAACCTTGCCGATAAATCAGCTTTTGATTATTACAAAGACCTGTCGGAAAAGGGCTATTACAGCAGGATTATTTCGGGGAATGTACAGCAACGCATTGAGGTGGATAGTGTCGTGTGCAATTTCGACACCTATCCTTATGCGGTGCGTACCTACGCCAAACAATTCATTATCCGTTCGAGCAACGTGACCAGGCGTAACCTGATTACTTCCTGTTATCTCGTGAACTCTGTCCGTTCGGACAACAACCCGCAAGGCTTCAACATCGAAAAGTTTGCAGTGATAGAAAACAGGGATATAGAAGTTATCGAACGCTAAAAAAACAATCTTATGGAAGCATTATCAGATTTAAGCACGTTTGCAAAAATCCTTACCGATAAAGGATATAACGGCTATTTCCATACGCAGGGAGCGTATGCTGGAAAGTTGAAGGAAAGTATCGGCGAATACCTCGAAAACTGCCAAAAAGGTACAGATAGTTTGCCTAAACAGGACTTGTTGCTGACGGGCTACCTGCAATGGTCGGGCGAAGACAAGCCAAGTGTAGAATGCAGTATGTGGGTAAAATACCTGAACGGCAAATTCTCGCTTAACAGAATGGAGGTTGCAAGGAAAGACCAATTTGGGCAACTGCTGAAAAAATCGGAACTGACAAACCTGTCAGTCATATCCGCACCCAAAGCGGTTGAGGCAGTCGCTTTGGTCAATGAAGAACCGAAGCAAAAGGCAGGTCAAAGTCCTAAGCGTTTCAAGCTATAACAACAGAAATAGTAAGGTTATGAAAAAACTAAGAGCAAATATGGACAGGTACTTTGACAAGCTGGACGAACGCTGGCGGGCATTGCCCTTGCGGAAACAGCACCAATACACACTTTACTTTTTTGTGGGGTATCTACTGCTTACGGCAGGTGTCATTTGCAAAGTATGGTACGATACCTCAAAGTCGGGTAACGATATGGTCATTGAGCATATCGAAAACCCTGTCCTCAAAAAAAGTGAAAGTCCTGCAAGATTGCAGGACACATTATCAACAATTCTAAAAAACAAGATTTATGAAAGAAAATGAGAACAAAAAGTCGGTTGTTCGGGTAACGGAAGGGAACCAGGCAGCAACCACTGATGTACTGCAAGACGGTACACAGAACAAAGCCGAAAAGCTCAAAAAGCCACTCATATTTGGCTTAATGGGAATTGTCTTCGTAGGTTGTATGTACCTCATATTTAAACCATCCGCAGACAAAAAGGAAATTGAGAACATCGGGCTGAACGATGCAGTACCGGAGGCTACCGGAGCAGGAATGCCTGCCGACAAAGGCAAGGCTTACGAGTTGGAAATGCTGGAACGCAAAGAGCAAGAAAAACGCAATGCACTTACCACGCTTTCTGACTATTGGAATACTGAAGACAAAAAAGAGCCTAATGATGAATTTCCCGAAGAAGACGAAAACAGCAGCTATGGCGTTGGCAGAGGTTCGGGAAGAAACGGCAATCCTGCATTGAGCAGTTACCGCAATGCACAAAGCACATTGGGTTCATTTTATCAGGATAACAACTCTGAAACAACAGAACTCCGCAGGCAATTGGACGAACTAAAAGAACAATTAGCCGAGAAAGATGTACCTAAATCTGTAACCGTTGATGACCAGCTTGCCATAATGGAGAAATCCTACCAGATGGCGGCAAAGTATCTGCCAACAGGTACAAATTCGACAGAAGCCCCACCTGCTAAGGATGCAGGTACGGCTACCGCAGGTTCAACTCAAAAGGAGCATTTTGTGGCATTCACACCTACAAGAAAGAACACCGTTTCCGCTTTGTATCGTGAGCCTACGGACAGTGCCTTTTTAGCCGATTGGAGCGAAACAAGAAACCGGGGCTTTTATACCGCAGGTTCTATTGAGCAAACGGCACAACCGAAAAACAGTATCAAAGCCTGTGTACACGATGCGCAAACGGTTATTGGCGAAACAGGGGTACGATTGCGATTGTTAGAGCCAGCCCAAACGCCTCAACGTACCATTCCGAAAGGAACGATTGTAACAGCTAATGCCAAATTTCAGGGAGGTCGATTGCAGCTAAAGATTACCTCCGTAGAATTAGAGGGCAACATCATTCCGGTTGATATTACTATTTACGATTTGGACGGACAGCAAGGCTTGTACGTTCCGTATTCGCCCGAAATGAACGCCCTTACCGAAATGGCGGGCAATATGAGCCAGACTTCGGGAACAAGCATAATGCTCACGCAGAATGCAGGACAACAGGTTGCTGCTGATTTAAGCCGTGGCGTGGTACAGGGTGTTTCGGGCTATTTCGCCAAAAAGGTAAGAACCCCAAAGGTTACGCTAAAAGCAGGGCATCAGGTCTTCCTTGTATCTAAAAAATAATGTTGAACTCAAATAATTTAAACAATGAAAAATCATTTAAAAACCTTTTGGGCATTTGCCCTGATACTCGGCTTTGCCGTACAATCTTACGCACAGGATAGTGCAAAAACTCCGCTTGCATTAGGCAAGATAGAACCGTATAGAATGGAAGTTACCTACGATAAAACTTCACATCTTATTTTTCCGACCGCCATCCGTTATGTGGATTTGGGAAGCGAATACCTGATTGCTGGAAAAGCGGAAGATGCGGAAAATGTATTGCGTGTAAAAGCATCGGTGAGGGAATTTGAAGCGGAAACCAATTTTTCAGTTATCACAAATGACGGGCGTTTTTACAGTTTCAATGTGTATTACAGTCCCTATCCCGAAGCGTTGAGCTATGACCTCTTGACAATGCAAAAGGCGGTTGATAAAGCCAACGGAAACGATGTGCTTTTTGAAGAATTGGGCAACAATTCGCCATCATTGGCAGGCTTGCTTTTGGAAACCATTTACAAAAAGGACAAACGTATTGTAAAGCATATCGGGGCTAAGAGTTTCGGTATTCAGTTTATCCTCAAAGGTATCTACATACACAACGGCAAATACTATTTCCATACGGAATTGAGAAACCGTACCAATGTGCCGTTTCAGATTGATTTTGTGAATTTCAAAGTGGTGGATAAAAAGGTAGCCAAACGTACCGTAGTGCAGGAACGCCCGATGATACCGCTTAGGACTTACAAACCATTGGATGAGATTGGCGGAAAAACGACCGAGCAAAACGTGTTCCTGTTAGACCAATTTACCATTGCCGATGACAAGGTACTACTTATTGAGATTTTCGAGAAAAACGGTGGCAGGCATCAGACACTCCAGATAGAAAATTCCGACTTAATCAAAGCTCGTTTGATTAACGATATGCACCTGAAATTTTAATAACCTTTTAAAGTAAATAATATGAAAAAGTATATCTATACCGTGATGCTCATCTTTATGGCCATCACGGTCACACAGGCACAAAGAATGTTACCTAAACAGAAAGGATTGGAAGTGAGTACGGGTGTGCTGTCCGATGATAAAATCGGTAACGATTATTACATCAATGTAGCAATGACCGTAAACGGCAAAAATGGTAACTACCAGCTTTGGGCGTTGGAATATACACACCAATACCACGATTATAAAGACCTCCGCATACCGCAGGAAACTTATACCGCAGAGGGCGGTTACAGTTTCTTCCTGTTGGGCGATGTTCGTAAGAACATCACGCTGAACTTTGGAATAACAGGCGTAGTCGGTTACGAAAGCATCAACCGTGGCGAAGCAATGTTGTATGACGGAGCGAAGATACTGAGCGAAGACAATTTTGTTTACGGAGCAGGCGGACGGCTCACATTTGAAACGTACCTGTCCGACCGTTTTGTGTTAGTCCTGCAAGGGCGTACAAAGGTTTTGTGGGGTACAGACTTGGAACAATTCCGACCGTCCGCAGGCGTGGGATTAAGGTTTAATTTTTAAAATGTAAAATGATGATAGCAATATTCAATAAATTCAGGATAGGATTAAGCTCAATATATATACTCTTGGCAATCCTCACGGCTTCGGTTACGTTGGTATCTTGTAGCAAAGACGATGAACTCGAAATACAGAACGATTTCCCTTTTGAGGTCAAAGTAATGCCTGTACCCAAAGATATTGCCAGTGGGCAGACCGTAGAGATACGGATTACCATACAGCGAACAGGCAATTACAGCAACACGCAATATTTTCTCCGCTACTTTCAATTTGACGGTCAAGGCACATTGCGGTATTATGACGAACCACCGTATTTGCCAAACGATTTGTATTCGTTGCCAACGGAGCAGTTCCGGTTGTATTACACTTCGGCATCTACCGTATCACAATCCTTTGAGGTTTGGATTTCCGATAACTTCGGTAACGAAAAGCAGTTGAGCTTTCAGTTCAACAGTAGTGATTAATACTACTTATATAAAAGCAAAACCGACTGTTACAGGTCGGTTTTTTGCTTTTCAGCTTTCGGTGTACGTTGTTTTTTGTTTAAATTTACTTGAATTATAATCTTAACGGGTATGGATACAGTTACGGCTCAATTGGTGTTTGGTATTATTGTTATCGTTATTGCGATAGTGCTTATTTATTGGATAAACCGCAGGAAATTTTATAGGCGTAATGGTATGGGTGCAGAGGGATTTTCGAGTTTTGAAGCATCTGTATTTACCCGTTTTATAGAACGTGTCGGCAAATGGATTGCATACGCTTTGATAATTCTCGGTATTGTCTGTATATGGACTTATAGCCAAATGAAAAAGGACAAAGAGAAGCAACAAGTGGAGATACCTAACTCGAAATAAGTATTTTTATGGAAATTTAGATTATATGATTTAGTATTCATAATAAAGAGGAAAATTATAAAATGACAAAATCCTTTGATGACATAACCCTACGAAATATATCTGATATTATATCAAATATACTGACACATACGAAAATTACAGAACATTTATCAGGTGCTGGTATTTCTCAATCTCAATATGGCACAAATAAAACAGACAGATTGTTTTATGCTTTAAAAGAAAGACAAGCACAAGACAGATGTGGAAATAATGTATTGGCATTTGTTGTTAGATTATTAAATCCTAAAAGATATAATTCCGAAGATGAATTTGAAAAAGATAGAACAACTATCAATGAGAAACTTGTTTATGAAGGGATAGAAATTGATAAAAGTGGACAGCCCCGACAAGTTGATAAGGCGAAAACTATTTCGGAAGCAAAAAGCAGGTCACTAAAAATCAAAGAAAAAGTACACGGAATTGGAGTTCATTCAGAAATTTTGCCTTATTGTGAAGCTGAATGGTTAAAGGAAAATTATTTTCACGCTATACTTGAAATTACGAAAAGTGTAGCAGAGAGGCTTAGGCAAAAAAGTGGCTATACTTCAGACGGAGCAGATTTAGTTGATGATTGTTTTGCGTTGGGAAAGGACAAAAGACCTATGCTTGCTTTCAATACTCTGAAAAATCAAAGCGAAGAAAGTGAACACAAAGGTTTTGGAAATTTCTGCAAAGGATTTTTTTCTATGTACAGAAATCCAAAAGCACACAACCCCAAAATATTGGAAGATACCCAACTTTCACAAATGACAGAAGTTTTGGTTGTAGCAACAATTATTCACAACAAACTTGATAACACTTATAAAACGGGGCTTAAATAAAAAAAATCGGATAGCTCAAAAGGTTATCCGATTTTTCGTTTATGGCAAAAGTAAAAAGCCAAACACTGCCTTTCAACGCCAATCAATGCAACCTTTCCCAATCCTGCAATAAGCCTTTATAAATTCGACTTCCACAGAAAAAATGAGCAAACAATGGAAGTTATTGCAATACAAAAAACCGCATTGGACGGAATGAAGAATGACCTAAGGGAACTTTTGGAAATGACCGAAAATGCCACACGAAAATATACCCCGATTTTCAAAGAGGAGCAATGGCTCGATAACCAGGAAGTGTGTTTGATGATGAACATTACCAAACGGACTTTGCAGACCTACAAGGACAAAGGCTTATTACCATATTCCAAACTGAACCGCAAGAATTATTATAAACGCTCGGACGTACAGGCTTTACTCGAAGCCGGACAGCCGTACAATACCAACGACAATGGATTTACTGACGAATGAAACGGAAGAAATCATCGCCCATCAGGAAATGATAATGCAGTTGAGAAACCGTATTGAAGAAATATTAAAAAATTACCGTCCTGTAATGAACGGAGAAATATACTTGTCGGGCGAAGATGTGTGTAGGCTGTTACATATCAGTAAACGGACTTTACAGCAATACCGTGACGATAATATCCTGCCGTATATACAAATTGGGGGTAAGATTATTTATAAGGAAACGGATATTCTGACCGTCTTAGAACAGAACTATATAACCAATGACAGACATTGCTTCTAATTAATTTGGTTCTGACTATGTTTCAACGGAAGGACTTTAGTATATTTGCTATGTAAAATATAACAATACTTAAAGTGTTTTTGCTTTAGGTCTTGGTACTGAAAACTGGTAATTTTTTGTATCCCCAAGACAATAAGTAAGAACGCTCACGTCATAGGCGTGGGCGCTCGCTTATTCGGGGATTAAGGCGTACCAGTGCCTCAGTATCGGTAAGTGTGGTTGCCTGCGCTTCTTTTTTTTGTGCAGGGCTACATCAACTCAAAAAAGTAATGATATGGAAACTGGTACAGCACAACAAAAAATTGCCCTCGCCTTTATCAATGATAAAAGCCCGATTTTGGATTTGACCTGCAACGACCTCGTTGCTTCAGGAATTGAAGTATTGTTCCGTTCTGAAAACATTGAAGACGGACTATCTCAATTACCAGCATTAAAAACACTTCCCAACATTTGTATTATTGACCTTGATTTTTACAATAAGAATGTGCTGGCACAGCTTCAAGAATTGAGAACACAATATCCAACCATTAACCTGATTGCACATAATGATATTGATGCAGAAAAAGCCGTAAAACCTCTTTTGGAAATTGGTTTTACAGGTTATTTGCTCATTGGTAGCGATACGGACGATTTTAAAAAAGCTATTGATGTTGTTACCAATGGCGGTAGATATTTTAGTGTGGGAGTAGCGGAAATTGCACAGGAATATTTCAGTAATAAGTAACGTTCCGATTATAATAGTATAAAATATCTGTTCTAATCAAGCGGCGTTCTTTTGCTTCTTTTCTTTGGTCGCTTATGTGAAAAGAAAAGAAGTCATTGCATACCTAATCATTGGGATAATGAATATCCCACACAATAATGTCGCAACCTGTTTGGTAAAAGGTAGAGAAAGGAAATTGTGTAGCGGTGCATTTTGACAAAGGGGTTGCACCGATTTGATGCAAAAAGACTGTCCCGACCATCGGGAGGATCTGTCTTTTTGCCGCCCGACTTTTCGGGTCAGGCGACTTTTATCGGGTGGGTGCGGAAATCTTTCAGATTGTGAAAAAATCCTTTGTATTCAGTCATTCCCCTGCGAAATAAGTTCCACAGCAAAGAACAACCCATTTGGGTTAATGAGGAATTGATAAACAAGTCCTGGTGTTCCAACGCTTCGGCAAGTGAGCAACTTGGCGTGTTATCCTCTTGTTCGGATTGCTTCAGCAATTCGCCAAATTCATCGGTAACAAATGGCAGGCTTGCCACCGTTTGGTATTTCTCTGAATTGGGTTGCTTTATCTCTCCGATAGTAGATAGTAGCACTTGTCCTGTATCTTGGCTGTTGCCAAAATCCAACCAATATTTCGGCTCATCTTGGTAGTGTCTGCGGTAACTTATTTCTTTAAGAATTTCAGCAACGCCAAACCTCGCCTGTACATTGTCCACACAAGTAATAGTAATGATTGCCCTTGCTTTTTCGGGTATTCTGCCAAACTTGTCCTTTTCAAATTTTACCGTTTCGGCTTTCCAATTTGTACCGATGCAACGATTGATACGGTTTATCAATGCAACCGATTTGTACAATCCTGTTTCACTTTCAAAAAAACGCTGTCTGCCTAAATTGGCACTCGTGATAACATCATCATCCCAAAGGCGGACTTGCAACCCTGCGTGTCCCAACGCTATCAAGCTCTCGTTTATTTCCATTAAAGCGGTCAATACTTTTGAGCCTGTGCCACCTGCCCCGATAAGGTTTACCGAAATTGGGTTTGTCGGATTGAGCAGATAATTGTCCGTAAAATGGATTGCTGTTTTTGCTGTATTCATCACAATAGATTTTTAAGGGTTTTGTTATTCTTTTTTAATACTTCTTTCGGAAAAGGTTTATCAGTATTGATAAGGTCTTTCCAAAGGTTTACAATGTTTTTTTTCGTGAGGTTCTCGCATAATGAATGGCTGAAATAGGAATTGAAAAAATAATGTTCCCACGCCTGTATAAATTCCTCAACCGAAGTCGAATTTTTAATGTCAATACTAACAGTACCCATACATACATTGCCCTTTTCATAGATATTGAAGAAAGGAACGTAATGCAATGGCGTTTTCTCGGTGGGTCTTCTGTCGTTTGCCAAAGCAAATACAGTAAGACTGCTTTTGCTCGCTAACCAAAGCATTGGCGGTACTTGTGCCTTTCCGTTGGGTATGCCCAAACTATCTACAAAATACAGTTGCCTTTGCTTTGATTTGGTGTACCAAAGTACCGCACCATTTTCTGCACTCTGATTGATATGCAAAATGTTTGTCGGCAAAATTCCCTTTGGCTTTAAAAAGGCTTTATTCTTTTCTTCATCGGTCTGTAAAGCCATTGATAATACGTTGGCTTCTTTTACTGTCAATGGGTGGGCATTGGTAGGCGTTCCGTTGCTATCCATATCGAAATGCTCCACGTACATTGCTGTATCTGTTCCTTTGGTTTCATAGAAAACCAAAGCGGATTTTGGATAGTACAATGTGCCGAAATCTTTGGTTATGTTGTTTATGGTGTTCATTTTTCTGTTGTTTTATAGTCATACAATAGAGTGCATAGGTCGTCCAATAAGGTAAACAGGCGGTTTTCAAAATCAAGGTTGTTTGTCTTTATTTTGCTTCCGTCAAAGGCTTTGCAAATGGTCGGTTCTTCCAATACTCCGCACTCGTTAAACTCGTTGTTGATGCTTTCTTTAAGGCTTTCATATAACCAACCTTTGGTATCGGAAATAAAAGAGATATACTTTTCCATTCCGATTGCTTCATTTTCGTAATCATCATTATAGGGGTCTTCTTCGGGCAATGGTGCATTTCTGAAAATGGTTACGTTCGGATATTCCGTATAAAGGACAAAAGCATTACAAGCTATCTGCCAACATTCCCTGTCGAATGTATCAAGGCTTTTAAATCGGCTCAAACGCTGTTCAAATACCTTTAGATTGATACGGTTAAATAGCTTTTGTTCTATATTGTCGCCAATATATTCGGCATTTCTCAACTCACTTTTATACGTTTCGGTTTCGTCTGTTTCATCATCCTGTTCTACCCAATCTTTATGCGTTTCATACAACCAATACAAATAGCTGTCTTCCTGCCTGTAATACGGTACATCGGCAATATGGTACAGATAACTGCATACCGATAAAAGTACCTGTGCGGTCTTTTTACGTTTCGGGTCTTTGAGCATTTTAAAGAGTGGTGCAATAGGAATATAATACAAGGTTGTACCTACATTATACCTTTCCTCGCTCACAAAAAAGGTTTTCTTACTATCCTGTACCAATTTGAAACTATCCCAATTTATGTTGGTACGTTTTACTTTGGTTTCCATATCCCACATAGACAATGTTATATTGTATGGAAAATCAAAATCTTTGGTCTGCATTGGCTCAATGCTGTAATGTTCAGCAAGTCGGGAAAGGGACTTGTAAAAATCCCTCTCCGTTTTCTGACAAGCCTGTACGGATTGTGCTATTTTCAGTTTAGGCAAAAACGTACACTTTAGAATACCATTGGTAGCATTGCTATTGGTACGGATTTCTGTTTGTCTTTCTGCACTTGGTTTGCGTCCTTTGGTCGTTGTAGCCAATTTGCGAACTCGCCCAACTGTCGGTGTAACTGCTGTTGTCGTTTCTGTTCGGGTATGCTGATTGTTCCCGATATGATATTGCGTTGCATAATTCATCGTTTTATAATTTTTGTTTAACCTTTCGTACCCATTACGCTTTCAAATTTGTACTCTACCGCATCATCTTTGATTTGCGGTGCGGATGCTTTTGCTGTTGTCAAAATCGGGTACATATTGGCGTAAAAATTCATTACGGCTTCCACGCTCCAACGTGGTTCTGGGTCGGTCAGTCTGATGTCCTGTCCTTTATCATTGAGGATAAATACTCGCTCTAATTGGGTTGCTAATAACATAATGGTCGTTTTTAAGTGTTAATACTGTTCTTCTTCGTCCGCTTCATCAATAGGATAATCGGCAGTAACTTCTTCCTCTTTTTGCGGTTCGGGTTTTGCTTCTTCCATTGCCCCGAAAAGGCTTGGTGTGGCAAACTTGTCGGACAATGATGTTTTACGCTTGCGTATCTCGTCCGCTTTTTCGGAGAACTCCGTTATATCGGGTACTTTCATCCACGCATCACGGAACTTGCCCTCTTTCTCCAACTCGTCAGCCTTTGCCATAGCATCTTTAAACTTCTTGTCTTTGGCTTCTTTTTCCTTTTTCTCCTTTTCGGCTTTTTCTTTCTCGATTGCCGATTGCTTTTTAACTTCTTCCAATTGCTTTAAGAATTTCTCCATATCCACCATTAAGCCCGATACCTTTTGTATAGGTGTGGTTATCTGCTCAAAAAATCCCTCGTCAAACTCTTGGGGCGTGGCGTTAAATGTCAATGGGGGAATACCGTTTTTGGCACTATCTCCGCATTGTTCGTTGTTGAGCAATACTGTTACGATTAAGTTGCTTTCTATTCCTTTTGAAATGTTCAGTTGTAAAACTCCTGTAAAGTCCAACTGCTGTATCTGATTGAAAAAATTTGTGTTCATTGTTCTAAAATTTTAAAGTTTCGTCTAATCGTTTTTTGATTGTTGTCAGTTTCTCAAACATATCCGTCCAATAGGCTTTTAGCTTTTTGTCGAACTCTGAAAAACTTTTGTCCTCGTGTCGGTACTCTTTATATTGCCTTGCCATTTTAATGGCTTCTTTAAGGTTCGTTATCTCAATGGGGCAACCGTTCAAATCTGTTACTTGCATAGCTTTATGAGTGTGGTTTTTCAGCGGTATAAACTCCATTTTCATAATAGCCAAATAGCTGTTCCCAAAGTCGTATTAGGCTATTGGTATCTACATAGAAATACTCGGTTCTACTGCAATAGATGATGTAAATAGCTTCGTCTTTGTATTGTGTTTCAAGGCTCTTGTCTTTAGCCATACTTTTTGCTTCCTCTATTGTTTTTGCTTTCATATCCGTTGTTTTATAAGGCTACCACCGATTAAGGCGGTAGCCTGTTGTTATTTAATTAAGGTTTAGGATTTCCGCACCATCTAAGGCAAAATCACTACACAATTCAAATGCTTTTTGTGATTTGAGTTGGGCAGTACCACCCAATACAATACTTTGCAACTTGGCTTCATCGTTCTTATAATTTCTTACGTTCTGATAGTAGCCTGTAACAGCGTTGTACGCTCCGAACAATGTGCCTTTGGTAGTGTCCATTTGCTGTGTATCGCTTATCATTGCATACGCAAAAGCATCCTCAACGACATTTTTGAACACGGTGGAAATTTCATCTTCCGCACCTTTTTTGATGAGGTCAAGCGTTTCCTTGTTTGGGCAAAGTGCCAACTGTATTAGCTTTCTTACCTCTCGGTCTGATACCTTTACTTTTGCCCATTCATTGAAAATGCCCTCTAATTGGTTGCTCAATGTGTTGGCAAGTCCCATAATCTTGTGAGCGTTCTCGATACGTTGTTTTGCCCCCGAAGTGTGCTTGATACGGACAACATTGGTCATACTGCGTAACGAAGCGTTTAAGGTATTTTGACAAACAATTCTGATAGGTGTAAATGCGGCTGTGATACTTCCGCTACCATCGTGCGAAGTGGTTAGGAAAATGTACTTTTCCGTAACGTCATCCCCTTTACCTACTCGGATATAGTCGGGCAATTTGGCTGTGATAAAAATGCGTTCTCCGTTGCCTAACGCTCCTGCGGTTTCATAGAGAATGCCCTCGCCACCGCCTACAATAGCATCAAAGAAATTAAAGGCTTCACGGTTCTGTACAATGTGGTAATCCTTACCAACTACGCCCAATACTGCATTGTTATCGGTGCGTATGTTGGCGAAATAGTTAGGTACTTCCAATTCGCTACTGCCTATCTCTATGCCGTTGGCAGTTTCGATAATGCCCGAACCTTTTGTAAATAGTGGGGATTTTACGACTTCGTAATCTAACCCTGCGTATTTGATAGCTTCCTCGCTTGTCGGGTATTGCTCCACGATTTGCCCTAAACCGTGCCACGCTTTTTGCTGAACGCTGAAAAATGAATAACGTCCTGTTCTCTCGTTGAAATTGATATTATGTGCCATAATGTTTAAAATTTTGATGTTAAAAAATGATTGAATACTCGTTGTTAAAATGGGAGGTCGTCATCTACTCCCTGCGTTGTAAATCCGTTACTTTCAGATTGTGCAGTAGCCTGTACGATTTCGGCTCTCCTGCCTCCTGCAAGCGGTTTGAAGTCAGAGGTATGAAAGTTCAAACCTGCCTTTGCTTCTCCGTCTTTACCTACCCACGCTCTTGTGCTTACCCTGCCAGTCAGTTCTACCAATAGACCTTTAGTGAGTATCTTCACTGCGTTCGGGGTTCTCCAATATGAGCAGTCGAAATAGGCGGTTTGCTCCACTCGTTCGCCCTGTTTGGTTTTGTAGCTGTCGTTTACCGCTACTGAAAAGTTTACTACTTGTTTTCCGTTTGACGTTGTGCGTACTTCCGCATCCCTTGTCAGTCTTCCTGTGATGTTCATAATCGTCCTGTTTTAAAAGTTTTACATTTTGTTACGTTCGCTTTTCTCGTTTCCTGCTTCCTGTTGTGGTTTGCTCCGCTTCGCTTCGCATAATTTTTTCCAAAAGAAAAACCGGAAAAAAGAAAGCAGATAATCCAGGCGGGCAATAGCGAAAACCAAGAAAAAAAATGATTTAATGGGGGTTCCTTTAGGGGGAAACCGTTCATTCATTTTTTTTATTGGTGGGTGTGTGCGGTGGCTGCCCGCTATAACTTAGCTGCCTTTTTACCGGTTGATTGTGGAAATATTCTGTTCTAATTTTTATGGAATAAATGACCAGGCTATGAGAGCCTGAAATAGAGGTTGGAATAATCGAAAAGTAAGGGCATAAAAAAAGCAGGATAGTTAAATCCTGCTTCAATCTGATAAGTAAAGAATGCACTAATTTTTAAACCATAATTTCTTCGGTATTGTAAATTTTATCTGCGTTTGTATGTTCATTCAATAATGCTATTTCTTCCCGTTCCATTTTAATAATAAACGCATCTTCCATTGCCTTAAATTTAGGCGAAACCAAATCCATATCCTTACTGATTTTTTGGCTGGTAATCTTAGCATAAATCTGTGTAGTGGAAATATTCTTATGACCCATCATTTTGCTAAGGCTTTCAAGCGGAACACCCTCGGTCAAAAACATTGTGGCGAATGTATGACGGGCGGTGTGGAATGTAACTTTCTGTTCTGTAACAATACCCGCTTCCTCAATAAGTTTACCTATATGCGTGTTGCAAGTCGCATTGGATGGCATTGGGAATACAAAATCATTTCTTGTAGCTCCACGATATTTCTCAATGATGCGTTTGGGGATTTCCAAAAGACGGACGTTGGAGGCAACATCTGATTTCTTTCTCCTGCTGATTATCCATTGGTGTCCATCAAAGAAAGACTGGATATTGCTCCATTTCAGTTTCTTAATGTCTATGTAAGAAAGCCCTGTGAAGCAACTGAAAATAAAAAGGTCTTTTACAAGTTCATATCGAGGCTTAGATGGTTTCAGGAGCATTAAGGTTTCTACATCCTCTTTTAAAAGGTAGCTGCGGTCGGTTTCTTCCATACTGATTTCATAATCCTCAAAAGGATTATCCCGTATCAAGCCTTTTTTAATAGCCAATTCTGCCAAAGCAATAACTGGCATTGTGTAAACCCAAACCGTATTATGGGTACATTCCTTATCAATGCGAAGAAAGAAATCAAACTCACGAATAAAATCAGAAGTGAGTTCCCGGAAAGCCATATCGTCCCGATGGTAACGCTCCCTTATAAATTCGCTAAGATGGTTGTAAACAGTGTTGTATTTGCTATACGTGCTTTGAGAGCGTTTTCCCTTAGCGACCATTTTTTCAAAGTCTTCATTTTGGTCTTTAAAGACTTTTAGTACGGCATCGTCCATTACACCAACACCCAAAAACGAGAGCTTTACTTTCTGTGCGGTCGCAAAACCCTCGTGCTTCAGCATATCTTCGTAAATCTTGTCGATACGACCCCGTACGTTATCCAGCTTTTGGTTAATGTTCAAAGCGGTGGCACTCTTGCCCTCAACTCTTCCGTATTTTAAATCCCAATTTTTCGGGTTAATTTCTAACTTTGTTCCCAAAGTTTTAGCTGTTCCATCAATGGTAATACGTGCCATAATCGGTGCATTACCGTTCTTTTTCAGTTCGTTCTTTTTCAGGTAGAAAAGCAGTTTGAACGTGGACTTTTTTGTCTGTTCCATAACTCAAATGTTTAATGTTTAAAATTAAATTACATTGAGTTACAAGGGAATGTAAAAAAGGGTGCAAAAGACTGAAATATAAACAGTTAAGCTATGTAGTTACCTTTATCAATCGGTAACGAATTAGTAACCTAACCTTGTGTTTTCAAGCCCAAAACCTATCAGACACCGAGTTCCAAACTAAGACTACTGTTTTATAAAGCATTGTATAGCAACGGGTTTAATCGTTTTGCTTATTTTTGCTTTTTACTAATCTTTTTTATCTAAAAAAAAGAACTTAGTCTATATATAAAAACAAAAGAAATAATATAAACAGATTTAAAAGGAATAGGATGAAAAAGATAGCAATTAATGGATTTGGTCGTATCGGACGCGCTGCCTTAAAAATAATAACAGAAACTGCCGATCTTGAGGTCGTTGGAATCAATGATCTGATGAGTATTGAAAACGCCGCATATCTGCTTAAATACGATAGTAACTATGGGAAATATGAAAAAGATGTGCGTATCGAAGGAGATACAATTGTGGTCGATGGAAAGATGGTTAAATATACAAGTATCAGGGAGATTGAAAAGTTACCTTGGAAAGATATCCAAGCGGATATCGTTATAGAGAGTACGGGTATTTTCACGAACAAAGCGGACGCTGAAAAACATTTAACCTCTGGAGCAAAATTTGTCGTCATCTCGGGTCCTACTAAAGATACACCGACAGTGGTCCATGGGGTAAATACCGAAGATGGAAGGGTTTCTGTCTTTTCGTGCGCAAGCTGTACGACAAACAATATAAGTCCAGTAATCGAAATATTAGGCAGGAGACTGGGAATAAAAAAAGCAATACTAAATACCACACACGGTTATACAGCTTCACAGGCATTGGTCGACGCTCCATCAAAAAAAGAACCGCGTATGGGACGGGCTGCAGGCATTAACCTTGCCCCCGCGGCCACGGGGGCTGCAATAGCGACGACAAAAGCACTTCCGCAATATGCCGGAAAGTTTGACGGTATAGCTGTTAGGGTACCTGTTCCAGTAGGGTCTATCTCCGATATTACCTTTATTGCAGAAAGATCCACCACAATCGAAGAGATCAACCAAATTTTGATCGAAGAATCAAAAACTGATCGTTATAAAAAGGTGCTAACGGTAACCGACGAGCCCTTGGTATCTACCGATATTATCAAAAGTCCATTTGCAGCGACAGTAGATCTAGAAATGACTCGAGTTGTCGATGGTGACCTGGTGAAAGTGATGGCTTGGTATGATAATGAATGGGGATTTACCAACCAAATGGTCAGACAAATTCAATCGATTTAGCGCGATGGGAAGGAAACACTGAACATGTAAAGGGCTATCTAAACGTTAGATAGCCCTTTTTTTATACAATTTTATACTTCTTGCAGCCCAGTCAAATAAAGTAAGCAGCATGCGTATTCAAATATTCAACTTTTAAACAAATCTTTCATTTTGTTAAAGTCCTGCTTAGGTTTTTTACAGCGATAGATCGTTAGCAGCACCCAATCTTCGCTACTTGCATAGGGACTATATAATTTTCGCACAGGAACAACTTTTTCGAAAAAAGGACAAAAGAAATCGTCACTGGTATCGTTGTAACAAATGGCAATCGCCGTTTGGGGCATACGGCCTGTCGGTGCCCAGTTATAGAAGCTACCGTGATAACAAAAGGCGTTCGGAAGTCCATATGTACTCTTCATCAGTTCGACTGCACCCTCCTGCGAGTAATGTTTGCCCCAAATAAGACAACTTGCTTTTTCATTCGGGGGTAAACTGTCGTATACTGAGCGTAATTCATGCATACCCGTTTCCCATTTTTGCAGGTCCAAGTTGTTTTACAATTGTGCCAAAGCGTTTTTTACGCGCTCACGGTTTGGTTTAGATACTGGTATTTTCTCACGGTTTGCCAATAGTAAAGTCCCGCCATCTTCCTTAAGCCAACTTTGGATATAAAAAGGGTTTATAAGGTGACTTTGGTGTGTTCGAATAAAGTTGTGTGGAATTAGTATTTCGCTGTATTCTCTTAAAGGTTTTGAAGAAATTATTTTCTCTTCATTTAGTAAGTGAAAAACGGTATATGTATCGTCTGCTTCACAACGTATAATATCGCTAATGAGTAAGTATCGAGTTTCGTTTTGAAAAGCAAGAGCTATCTTCTGAGGCACCCTCTGTTTCGATGTCAACTGCTGAATCAGAAATTCTACCCCGGGATTCTGCACTATTGTACTTACTTTTTTGCAAGCCTTTTCAACGGCCAATTTGAGCTCGTCTATATCAATGGGTTTTAGAAGATAATCTAATGCCGCATGTTTTATGGCTTGTATACCATATTGGTTGTATGCTGTAACAAAAATCACCTGAAAGTCTATTGTTTCAAAATCCTTAAGCAGGTCAAAACCTGTCTGACTCCCCATTTCTATATCAAGAAATACCAAATTGGGTCTATTATTTTTAATTAAGCTCGCTGCTTCAGTAATCGTATTTGCAATTGCCACAACTTCAACATGTGGACAATACTTAGCCAATAGCGCCTTTAAATTTTTGGTATTTGAAATTTCATCGTCCACTAAAATAGCACGTATCATAATAACCAGTTTTTAAAAATTAAAGATACGCATGTCCCCGTACTTTTAGATTCTGTATCTATGAAAATATTTGTCTCTGGATGCAATTCATTCCAAAGCTGTATACGCTCATTGGTTAACCTGATTCCTAATCCGAATGGTGTATGTGCTATATCATACCCTCGACCGTTATCCAATATAGTTATTATCATATCACTCTCCCTCCTCTCAAAATATAAGCTAACCTTTCCACGTTCCTTCAATTCTGATATCCCATGTTTTATAGCATTTTCAACCAATGGTTGTAGGAGCATTGTTGGTATTTCGATGTTATTAGGATCAAGATCCTTAACATCAATCGCATATTCAAAACCAAATCGTAGCTGTTCCATCTGAAGATAATCGGTTAAAAGATTGCGCTCATCCGTGAGTGTATTTACCGATTCACTATCCAGCACATTTCGGGTGAGACGGGCAAATTTGCTTAAATACCTATTTGCATTGTCCACATCATTGTTATTTATAAAACTCTGAATGCTAGCGAGCGAATTGAAAAGAAAATGAGGATTGAGTTGCGCCTTAATCGAGATCAGTTTAGTTTCCGATATTTTTTTATTTAAACTCTCTTCTCGGATTTTTTTTCTATTTCTTCTACGCAGTACATAAATTAGAAGAAAGCTTATAATGCTAAAGATAATAATTAATGATAGAGACCACATGATCATATCTTGCATAGAGAAAGTTCTATCAATTTGTATTTTGACATTTTGTCTAAAACTAGACGATTCCATCTCTTTCTCCGTCATATTCTCTAATTGTGGTCGAATAATGATTTCATATTCTCCAGAATTTTTGAAATTCTCCCGACCTATTGAAATATTCGGTTGCTCTATTCCATCTACAGTGTAAAAACTGTAATTCCAAGAATTACTTTTAAATACAATGTTGCCAGTTTCCTTTTCTTTTACCAATAACGAGTAAATGGAACTGTAATCATTTTTTCTAACTGCAACCTTCAGAGCTGTAACATCATTGTCCAAGATAATTTTCGATGCATCTGTTTTCATTTCAACCGCAGATCTATTTGATCTATCAATTAGCTCCCTTCCAAGAAAGATAATATCAGTTTTTGGGATCGCTGTGTTATATATAATCACGCTTCCCTGTTCTGAAGGATTTTTTTCGTTATATAAGGTTACAGAAATGGTCTTATTTCGGATCTCCGTTATTGGCAATTCTGCTATATAACCAAATAACCCATGTTTGTTAAAGGTCAGGTCCTCTAAGCGTCCGGATAACAACGTATTTTTTAAATCATCGACAACAGCAAAGCGATAGTTCTTTATGCCTGAAAGTAGTTTAGTACGAATTTTGAATTGTACCCTATTTCCATTATTGATATAAGTCAGCGCTTGGTTGCTTATGTTGGGAAACCTGTTTGCATAGCTCCTAATTTTACTCAGGCTATCGAAGGAGGCACCGATGCTTATTCCTGCAATATCTATACTCCCTAAATAATATTCTACCTTTTTGTCTATTGAATACTGTTCGACCTTGCTGCTAACCTGAGCAACAATGGGTATCCAAAAGAATATAGCGATTAGTAAAAACGTGTTTTTTTTCATGATTGTCGTTTATACTTACAAAACTCTATAATTATTAATTTTAAAAAAATGCAAAAACAGTATTACTCTCCGCTCACTTGGTAAACTATACGCCAGGATCAGGATTTAATCATTTGAGCGCTCATCACAATTACGCTCTTATATCGAAAGGTATAAACACAAAGTCGACATAGCCGGACTCTATCTTATTGTATCCGACCGCATTCGCTTTCGAGAGTCGATTTGCGATTACGTTGATCCTTAGTCGCGCCATAAATGAACCTATTAGTTGAAGCTCAGACGTGCCTGTCTTGATTCGTAGTAGCCATAACTTGACGAAAGCAATCCTGCTAGATTTTGCGAGTATTTAACTCGGTTACCTTTATATCCGGAGCGCCTATGCTGTTCTGGACATAATCATAAAGACCTCCCCTCCATAAGAAGAATTTTCCAATCAATAAGAGCTTCGGTAAAGAAGTCATTTAGGTTACAATAAGATCTGATTTTTTCACTTGGGTTACCGAGATATCACGGAGATAAGCGCCTTATACAAGTAATAAAAATAGGTATAAAAGCTTAAATATTCAAAGCGGGGAAACTACTCAGTATCAAATTGAAGGATCCCCTTCCCCTCGCGAATTGATTTATAAATACTATCCCGCAGTTTTGGATCTATGTTTTTTTGTTTAATGTATTTTAAAAAACCTGTAATGGTGTCATTATGATGATATATTCTTTCAGCACTACTCTTTTTCAATAATAATCTGTGATTACCAAGCAGATCCATTTCAGTTAATTCAATAGTTGAATGTATAGGTATTGGATCAGATAAGGTCACCTTGAAAGTTGGAACCTTTGATTTTAATAATACCCGATCCACCGTTCCTATTTTTTGATCGTTGAAATAAATATCATTGGGCATGGATGCTATTGTCTTTTCTTCTCTGAATTCCAGAAAATACTGTTTTTCCCTATCGAAATTACACCCCATCAAAAGTACGACCTCAATTAGTATTATTTTTACAGGTGAATATCTCATAATGCGTCTATAAATTATCAGGGATTAAATCTCAAATACTTAAGATTCATTAAAGTCCCCATTTTTAAATTCACCCAATCTTCTGCTTTCGTATGTCAAATACAATTTGACAGCTAATCTTTTCTGTGGCAGCTGGCTTAGGAGTGCCATCGGGGCACCTCCTTTTCATGTTATTGCTCCATACGATTGGTCGGTTACTGCGATGCAGTAACAGGACTGTGTTTACGATCAAACATAACCGGTTTTTCACTACCGTCCAACAGAATTCCTATACCTTGAATCTGACCGTCCACATCGCTAAAGAAGTTAAAGAGAAGATTACTTGGTTCAGGATCTGCTACACCATTTTTATCGACAGACCTTGGGTCAAAAACATCATAATGTCGGTGGATAAGGACAACCTTCTCATAACCGAGTTCACTGTATAGCTTGTTATCCTTAAGCCTTACCTCAATAATTCCATATGCAGGATTCTCAAAAGAACCAGTGTACTGTTTTAAGGAATGGGAAGGTTTCGTCGCTGGAATGGGCAACTTTTCTTCTTCTTTTTTAACATGACGCAGCGAATCGATTTCAGCCTTTTTTTCACCATTCCAATCGATTGGTTCCAAGCCAAAAAGGATATCCGCTATAGAATTTCTGACCACCGTAGGGACCTTAGACACGTTTTGATTGGTTAATACGACAATTCCGAGTGTATCTGTTGGAAAAAATGCCACATTCGCGGAAAATCCGTTAATATTTCCACCATGTTCTACTTGATAATGTCCTCTATAGGAGCCAATCATCCAGCCTAATCCATAATTGGAAAGGAAAACATCTTTGTGTTTGTCCGGTAAAGCGGCATCCATCACCATTTGGGAGCTCGCAGCCTCATTTATATAATTTGCAGGAAGTATTTCTTTCCCATTGAAATAACCTTGGTTGAGCCAAACCTTGAGCCAATTAGACATGTCACTAGCACTGCTATTTATGCTTCCTGCTGGCCCCATACCACTAATATTATAATAATCAATCAGTTTTATCGTGTTATCTTTGGAAAGTGTATAGGGCAAAGAAGCATCGCTGTCCCGTTGAAATGCTAAGAGATCGGTATTAGAACGAGTCATTTCTAGGGGAGTAAAAAACTTTTCCTGTATATTTTGTTCCCATGTCTTACCGCTCAATCGCTCCACAATCATTCCTTGAGCAAGGTACATAAAGTTATTATAGAACCATTTCATGCGCAGGCCTGAACTGGGTTTCATAAATCTGACCCGTGAAATCAGACTATCTCTATTTTTACTATTGAACAGAAACCAAGATAAATCATAGCGGGACAAGCCTGTCCTATGCGCCATTAGGTCTTTAACCACGATTTGATTATCCATCTCATCATTGTAAAACCGTAACGCAGGCAGTAAAGATACCGCTCTGTCCTCAAATGTCAGTTTGCCATCCGCTCTCAACAAACCTAACAATGAAGCGGTAAAAGCTTTGGAGCTCGAACCGATTGCAAAAAGCGTATTCGGTGTAACAGGTTTTTTATTCGCGAAATCACGATAGCCAAATCCCTTATTATAAATTATTTTATCGCCTTTTACAACAGCAACGGCAAAACCCGCCACATGATGATCTTTTAAAACTTGGCCGAGAACAGAATCAATTGCTTTAAATTGATCTTTCTGCCCACCTACTTTCCCAACCTGAGAAAATAGTGAAAAAGAAAACCAGGAACAAAAAATAAAGGTTAAAAGGAATTTCATATCAAATTGGAATATATACGAAAATACTTATTCAACATGATTCCCGCAAACTACTGGAGACATTGCCTTTAATTTTTTTATTCCTGGTTGTTCTTAGGAGGTTGCTGAATTTTACGATAATAATTGGTCTATCAATCCGTAAAATCTCCTAAATTATTCTTTCGTGTAATTCGATTTTCCGTTTATATCCACCTGCTGACCTAAATACTTTGGTTTTCTATTTCTCATTACATCCAAAACCGCTTTCGTTACCGATAGTTTTTCTCTAAATGCATAATATTTATATCCAGGGTAAACTCCTCGATCGGCACTATAACCGAATGATTTTATGCCTAATTTATCACCCAGATAAACACATCTATTTAGATGATATTTTTGAGATACCAAAATTGCCGTATCAACATTAAATATATATTTTGCCCGGTACATGGTCGAGTAGCTATCGAACCCAGCATAGTCAATGTAAATTTTAGCGGTATCGATGCCATTTTTCTGACAGTACAACTTCATTACGCTAAGCTCATCGTACTCGTCTCTTCCGTTGTCTCCCGACAACAATATTTTATCCACTTTGTGGTTTTTGTACAACGAAATCCCAGCATCGAGTCTATCTTTCAAATACCTACTTGGCTGATCACCATTGATGCCAGCGCCAAAAATGATGGCTACCTTGGTTCTTGGCACATCCTTAAGTTCAGTGAAAATCACCGAATCTGTTTTAGCCGTTACATTGCTATTGGTTATCACCACAACAACCAGGGCTACTACGCATAGAACGACAACCACTAAAACGAACCTTTTAATCTTTTTCATTAGCTTGATTTGTTCATGATAAACTTATCATTTTAAACACAAATTTAATAGTACAACCAATTGAAAATCGAACCAATTATAATTCGCTGCAGATAAATTATCATTCGTAGGCACTTACAGTCTTTTCGGTATATTTCATTTGGCTATTAATGCTCTAGAATTTAAACATAACCAACATCGCTTTATGATCGGTTGGCCACACGCCTTCGGGCAGCAAGAAGTTATCTTCACTATCTTTTTCCTGCTTCTGTCCATACTTTACGGTTTCTACAGGACCGACAATGTTAGCTTTTACTGGTTTCAACGGTTTTTTGCTGCGGTAATAAACATAATCGATCCGATCTCGATCATCCGCTGTGGGTGCCCATGCCAATTTCCCAATGGGAACATCCTTGTTAAAAGCAGGATAGGTAAAACCAGGATGACTGACCGGGTTGGGATATAATTGACGGAAACTATCTATAAATCCGGCTTTTTCTAATAAAACCGAACAGTCCCAAGGAACCACTGCCCCACGATGGTCGAAAAGATCTTTTGTAGCCAATGTCCAATCCAAATGTGAAGGCTCATTAAAATCACCTGCAATAATAAACGATTGTGATTGATCCTCTTTTTCTACGTCGCTCAGGATATCTTGGATAGCTTCATCACGTTTGCTTTTCCGATTAGCCTCAATAATGGTACCTACATCTGAAACAGGACGATCTAACTTCTCCCAGGTCAAACCATCGTAACCACGCGGCAAGTAGCATGCGTAATTTGTGTAGTCCAAGTGTAAAGAATAGCATACAAAAGAACGCTTTCCAATCTTGATCTTACTTTTTAAAACACCGCCCATGGTACTATCTTTTTCATAAAGCGCATGCTGTGATTCAATCGGATATTTGGAAATAAAACCGACATCCAGTTTTGCATCACTGGACTGGCCAAAATAGATTGCCCCTTTAGATTTGAGTTCCGTTAGTATACGCTGAATAAAATCTGTTCCCTTGTAATTGCGGACTTCACTAAAGAGAACGACATCTGCATGCTTGGCAATAATTTCGTCTGCTATCGCAGGAAACCCATTGGGCACAACAGTCCCCTCCTGCCAAATGTTGATCTGCAGTACTTTTACCTCATTTTTTGCCTGAGCGAAGAGTGTATGCCCCAAAAGGGCTATCACTAAAAGCAATATCATCTTTCTTAGTTTCATTGGAGTTGTCTATTTCTACTGGAAAGTATTACCGCAACGTTCTTGCCGAGAGCGGTTTCTACCATTATGTCATAAGCGAGTTTCTTACTTATTTCTGTAATAACCAAATAATTTTATCCACATTATCAACTCCAACACATTGTCGTTGACTTGCTTCATCAACTTTTTCGCGATTTGTATCGAATTCAGCAGTAGGATACATCCAACGCAACGGCATTTTTGTATTTGTAACATTTTGATCAGCTTCAATTGAATAGCATAATATTGATCAGCATACCACAATTTATTAAATAGCGAATTATTTAATACCTTAGCCACACAAAGTTTTAGCACAACCGGTTTATGAACATAAAAATCAAGTATCATGAGTTTGAAACAAACGTTTTATAAAGTACGAAGTTCTAAAACAGTTCAGGGAATTCTAATCGCCAACATTTTTGCATTTCTAATTATTGGTATGCAATCTTCATTGCTGCCCAAGGATGCAGGGGTACTTGTTTTTTCTGAGTTTGTGATTATTCCACTGTTGATGGGTATTATCATGGCTTGGTGTTGGAAAGATACTGACATGAGAGGTAAACAAATAACCGCATGTTCTATCTTGGGTGGCCTTATGGCTATCTTACTCAGCTTTATATTCCTAGGTGAGGGCATTATTTGCCTCTTAATTGTTTCACCTCTTATCTTTGGCTTTGTTATCGCAGGTGCCTTTATTGGAAGGTCAATGTTTAAAAAGAGAAATCAAAAATTGAATATAAGCGTTGTTAGCCTCTTACTTGGAATTTTTATTGTCGACTCCCTGAGCGATCATCATCATGAAAATATGGTCTCCGATGAGATCTTAATTCATGCGAGTCCAACACAAGTATGGCAACACGTGGTCGCCTTCGATCCAATATCTCAGAAGGAAAACTATTGGCTTTTTAGTATAGGAATGCCGAGCCCCATGGCTACAACGGTAAGTGAACATAAACTGGGCGCAAACCGAAAATGTATTTTTAGCAACGGGTATGTTTTCGATGAGAAGATTGTAAAATTTGACGTCAATGAAAACTTAATTTTTGATATCATTGATCAACCCAAAGACCCTGAAATCATGGGACATATCGATATCAAAAGAGGTCAATTTATATTGAAAGACAATGGAAATGGTACCACTACCCTTATTGGGAACAGTTGGTATAATCTCCATGTTTTCCCAACCTGGTACTATGACCTTTGGGCAGAAAGTATCACTAGGAATGTCCATTTCCGAGTCATGGAGCATATTAAACTTTTAAGCGAGCGATAACCTATGTTTTCTTTTGTGGTAAAAAGAGTTGGCTTTTTAAAGGATATCCCCTTATTAGCCATTCTATTTGATAGTCTCATGAGATTTTGGATGTTCATTGCCAAGCCTGAACTGCTAAATTGGATCGATGATCTGGAAGAAAATGTGAAAGGAATGCCCGGGACGACGATTGGGATACATAAATATGGTGGGACTGCGTTCAATTATTTAGGAAAGGAATTTGCACATGTCCATAGCAATGGTTTAGTGGACATTTTATTAAATAAAGAGCTAAAAAAATCATTGATGATGGAGGGAAAAATTAAGGACCACCATGTGTTTAAAAATTCAGGCTGGATCAGTTTTTATCTTCACAATAAGCAAGATGTTGCCTATGCCTGTTATCTCTTGAAAAAGGCTTACGATCGTGCTAGATAAAAACAGCAGGCTATATTCTTTTAGACAGGCTTTGTCTTCATAAAATGTTCATTCACTGCAATAATTAGCTATCGGCTCTTTATTTTGGCTATCTATGTACTCATTATGAAGACACCATCTAGGTATAAAAAAGGAAGGTCTTTATCTTTTAGATTTAATATCTTTGCTGTATGAATATTGAACAGATCAAACAACCTTTCCTCAAAAAATTCCCTGGAGATTTTTCCAATAACCCTACACAGCGAGGCACGCCAAAAGTGCTATTTGCTACGATTGAACCTGCAGGGTTTGAACAGCCTCAACGGATTGCTTTTAACGAAGCTCTTGCTGAGGAAATAGGGCTGGGTAAATTTGAAGAAAAGGATCTTAACTTTCTGGTAGGCTCTCACCTACCCGACAATATTCAGACCTACGCTACAGCTTATGCCGGACATCAATTTGGTAATTGGGCCGGGCAACTGGGCGACGGCAGGGCCATTCTGGCGGGAGAAATTACTAATGCTGCTGGTAAGAAGACCGAAATACAATGGAAAGGAGCCGGTGCAACACCCTATTCAAGGCGTGCAGACGGAAGAGCCGTATTGCGGTCTTCTGTACGTGAATACCTTATGAGTGAAGCCATGTATCACTTAGGCATACCTACCACCAGGGCCTTAAGCCTGGCCTTTACAGGAGAAGATGTTCTTCGGGATATCATGTATAACGGCAATCCACAATACGAAAAAGGAGCCGTAGTGATCAGAACTGCCGAAAGCTTCCTTCGCTTTGGGCATTTTGAACTGATGTTTGCTCAGGGTGAACATACGTTATTACAGGATCTGCTTGATTTTACAATTGAAAATTACTTCCCTGAAATTGTTTCATCCGATCAGCAGAAATACAAAGATTTTTTTGAGAATGTATGTATCCGCACAGCAGACTTAATGGTAGAATGGTTCAGAGTAGGTTTTGTACATGGGGTAATGAATACAGACAACATGTCCATCTTAGGCCTAACGATCGATTATGGTCCCTATTCAATGCTGGATGAATATAATTTAAATTTCACCCCGAATACAACGGATCTACCGGGAAGAAGATATGCATTTGGAAAGCAGGCACAGATTGCCCAATGGAATCTATGGAAACTCGCAAATACGCTCCAGCCCATCATCAACGATGAAAAGTTTCTTGAAAACACCCTAAATAATTTTGGCGTTTATTTTTGGGAAACTCATGACAAAATGCTCTGCAAAAAATTCGGATTTGATGAACTAAAAGAAGAGGATGAGGTATTTTTTAATAACTGGCAGAGCTTAATGCAGGACCTCGCATTGGATCATACCTTATTCTTCAATCAACTGGAGAAAACAACACCAGAAACTGATTTACAGGAACATTTCAGCCCGGTAGCTTACAGCGCTTTAAATGAAGAAAAGCTCAGCAGACTGAAAGACTTCATGGAAAACTATCGATCCCGTCTGAATTCAAATGCTATTTCAAAAGCTGAGTCCGTGGAATTAATGAAAAAAACAAACCCCAAATTTATATTGCGGAACTATCTTCTTTACCAATGTATTGAAGAAATTAGTGCCGGAAAAACAGCACTGTTAATGAAGCTAACGCAAGCATTAGAAAATCCTTACCAGGAATTATTTCCGGAATTTTCCGTCAAGCGTCCTTCAAGCTATGACGACACCGCAGGATGTTCTACACTTTCATGCAGTTCGTAGTATGAAATGCCCCGTTCGTTAAACATTCAGGGTGGGTTTAAAAGCTAAAGTTTAGGATATGTAGATTTTCTAAAAATAATCATACACAATAGCCAGCCAACAAGTAAACCTGCCAAGAGATAAGACTCCAGGTGCATATCCTGAAAACTAACACTAGGTATATCACTATCCGAAGCAAACTCGGCCCTTTTTAATAGGTCACGTATCTGAGCAACTTTAAATTTTAAATAAATCACGCGTATTCCACAAAATATAGATCCTGACGTACAGATCAATAGTATAGTAAACAATTGATTTCTTACCGAAGATATTTTACAATAATTTTTGACTGACAGATACATAAAAGGAAGAATCCCAAAAGAGAAAATAAAAATCAGTGCTGGCAAAACCTGACCGGGTAGGCGCCAACTATTATTAAGCAAAGGGCTTTCACCTATTATTTCGGTGGTAAAAAACACCAAAAACCGATCTCTAATAAAAAAGGCAATTAGACACAATACGATTGACAGTCCAATAGCAATGCTGTATTCCTTCATCATTTTCTTTTTCGCAAAGTTTTTTATAGGTTATCGACTTAAACCATTTTCGATATTGCTTTTACATCGTACAATTTGTTTTTTCATTAGCTTAAGTTCCTTTATCTTAGTGTCTATCTGTTGCAATTTAAGATCAAGCACTTCCATTTTACTTGCCTGAGTCAGCTCTTTTTGATACCATGCATCAATAACCTGTTTAATTTCAGCTAAGGTAAAGCCTACAGCTTTCGCCATCTTTATGAACCTCAGTTTTTCGGTTACTTCATCGTCATAATACACGTACTTGTTGGAAGTTACATCCTTTTTTGTCATGCCAGAAATGAGTCCGCTCTTTTCATAAAAGCGTATAGTTCCAATAGGCATGTTCGCTTCCTTCGCTAGTTGACTAATTAATTTCACTTGATAATCAATAGTTTAAAAAAATAATAAAAGTATATAGTATACTTCATACTTGTGGGTTGTAAAAATACAGTTTAAATTTGTCTATTGAAAATCAATGGTAACTATCAATTATCTTTTATCATGAAAATAGGATATTCCGACAAAGAACTTATTAAACTTGTACCCGGCTTCACAAACAATTTTATTGTAATAAATGGCCTATCAATCCATTATGTTCAAGGGGGCAAAGGAGACCCCATAATTCTTATTCCGGGTTATCCAGAAACATGGTGGGCTTACCATCATGTCATGCCAATATTAGCAGAAGACAACCAAGTATTTGTTGTTGAAATTAGAGGGATGGGTAGCTCGGATAAACCGGAAAATGGTTACGATAAAAAGAACATGGCCAAGGATATCTACGAATTAGTCAAGCATTTAGGCTTCGACAGCGTTTGTATTGCAGGTCATGATATCGGTGCACATGTCGCTTTTAGTTTTGCTTGTAATTATCCACAAGCAACAAGCAAATTGATACTGCTGGATACACCACATCCAGACCCAAGCATGTATCAGCTTCCGATGTTACCTATTTTAGGGAGCAGTTATTTATATCCCTGGTGGCTAGCTTTCAACCAAGTCAAAGAATTGCCAGAAAAGTTGCTTGAGGGACGCATGTCAATCGTCATCTCTTGGTTATTCGACAACCTGCTGATTAATAAAGATAGCATAAGCCAATTTGATATATCGGTGTATAGTAAAGCGTATGACAACCAGGATGCCATTCGTAGTTCCAATGCATGGTATCAGGCCTTTCCACAAGATATTAAAGATTACGGGAGCTATGATAAATTAGAAATGCCAGTCCTAGCGATTGGTGCGAGTGGTTATGACCTATTGCATCATTCTTTACCGGAAATCACCTGTAATCTAACACTTAAAAAAATTGAAAACTGTGGCCATTTTATTCTTGCCGAAAAACCTATCGAAACTGCCGAATTGATCAAAGAGTTTTTATTGACGATCTAATTTCAGACGAAATCAACTTGTAATCAACCAGCAACGATTGTGTTGGCTATCCGCGTAGGATTTTCAGCTTTGGGGATAGTACTGTCCTAGTTTCAAAATAAAAACTTAAAAGCTATAATCTACCCCAAAACTGATATAACCAGGCAAAAGCTTATATTCGGTGCTGGTATTATAAAGGTCTGTCAATTCAGCATTTCTGAAAAAGCGAGTATTGAAAATATTTTTTGCTGTCATGGTAAATCTTGTCCTATGCTGCCGCAATTCATAAGCTAAGGAGAAATCCGAGAAATAATAGGTCTTGGAATCCTGGCCAAGGAAACTACCAAAGCGATAGGATTCATTCTTTAGATTACACTGTATGTTTTTTCCCATATTCAAAAATACATTCAGAAACCCGCGGCTATTATGTAGTGTAGTTTTGCTATCTGAGCGATAAGTAACCGACTGCAGGGCGTAACCTGTGTAAATATTCAACCTGGATTTCCATGCACTTCTAAACGATAGTCCATAATCGTATGTCTCTGTATGGATGCGACGATTGCCCACGCCCACCACCAATGTTTCGTAATCTGCTGTATTTGCACCTAAGTCCAAACGAAAATTTCCTCCTACAGCCTTCAGGTAGTAATTAAGATCCGCCTTATAATTGCTGCTCTTTTTGTTTTTGAGCAATACCTGTTGCACAAGGCTAAAATTGGGGTCTAAACTGCTTTCTGTACCCACATAATCAAACAAAATCTGATGTCCGACCGAGAGGTTCGCAAAAAAACGATCTGTCATACTGCCATAGGTATACATCAGCGTGCCACCAGAACTGCTTAGCGTGGCTAGCTTATCCATTCCTCGAATAAAGTTTCGAACTCCTGTCGTATAATAATGGGGAATGAGCTCGGTAAGCGAGGTATTCTGTTGCTGAAAATAGAGGTCGGTTTCCAGGCGCCCTTTTGGGTGGATAACCCATTTCCCCGATAATCCAGGCGAAAGCAAGAGGTTATTTTTAGGCATGGTTTTCCCAAAATCTGTTAACCTATTCTGTACGAGACCTACCTGCAAACGAGGTGTTAATTCCCATTTATTTCGTTTAAAAGTGTACTTGGAAGTAAAGTTTGTCTGGAATACGTTTAAGTCCATCGCATTAGAAAATCCCGAGGGAGAGACTGCTTTTCCCCCTAACTCATCTGGATTTGACAGCAAATCTAATTCGGTATTAAGCTGTTGCTGCTGATAGGCCATATTGAAAGCCAACTCAAAGAAGTCACCATTTTTTTTCCGGCTTACATAATGCGTAGTGGCACCCAAATACTGTAGATTATTTTCAATATGTTGTTTTACCGCACGGATATCTTCCCCCCCAAACAAGTCTTTATAATAATATTGATCGATACTGTAATCTACTGGCGATTGCTGGTTTATCCAACGTAGTGAGCTGACCAGTACATCCCGCTCCGAAAATTTGTAGCTATAACTCAGATTGTGGTTGGTCAAATACCCCTTGCTTTTGGTCAGTTCCTCACTTTGTACACCATTGAACAATAACGCGCCCAAATCATTTTTCCCCAAAGAACCAAGTGTACCCGAATAGCTCAACAGTGTACGCTTATTGGGCTCCAACTGCAGCTCCAGTTTCGTGAAGTAGTTATCGATGTTTCTGGTAAACTGATAATCTTCGGTGTTGGTAAATTGGATATCCTCCAAATGATAGTTCTGCACGGTATTTCGGTAAAATGATTTTTTAGTAGGATTTGCAAAACCCAGCCATTTGATTTTTAACTGTGGGGTCGGATTTAAAATGGTATTCAATGACAACAACTTGTCGTTATTGAAATTGGTTCTTTTATAATCAAAACCAGGCAGATTTGGTGTATTATCTATCAAAGTGGGTGTTGTTACCCCCACACCAATCTGACCTGGTTCATCTGGAGAACCAGACTGAATGAGGTGGTTGATGCTGCTTACGGCATCCACTCCGTTATTGTTAGCAGCACCCAAGAGATAATATTTGTTCTTCTTCCCAAAATTCATCAGGTTAGCACTCGCCTGATAATATTTGGGGCCTATGGGAACCACCTGTGCATCAACAGAGCCAAGCCACTGTGCCCTACTTTCCTCCTTAAGTTGCAGATTTAGTGCAATCTTGTCCGAATTTTCGATACCTTTCAGCTGCTTATTATTGGAATACCGCTGCAATATCTGAATTTTTTCCAAGGGACGAACAGACATGCTTTGCGTCAGCAAGCGGTAGCGCTTTTCGAAAAAATCATCCCCTTCCACCATCACTTTTTCCACTTCTTTATTACCTATTTTGATACTGCCGTCGGTACCCACCTGAATACCTGGGATCTTTCGAAGTAGATCTTCTACCGTACGCTCGTCGCCCTGCAAAAAGGATTTCACAGCAAGCTCAATGGTATCTCTGCCCCGACGATAAGCCCCTTTGGAGTGGACAATCACTTCCTGCAATTGTTCCACTCCCCCCGCTGATAACTGCACATCAATTAGCGTATCGACCTGCATTGGTGTGATGGAAAGGGAAACAGACTTAAAGCTCAGCGCCTTGAATAGCAACGTTAATGATCCACTTTGGGCCGTTTGCACATGATATTTCCCCTGACCGTCGCTAAACGTATAAGCCAGCATTTTGTTATCGCCATCACGCCGTAAATCAATACGCACCCCTCCTAAAGGTTTTCCTTCAGTACTGACGCTTCCATGGATAGCAACTTGTCCATATACGGCCATACACAACAGACAAAAGCTGAGTAAGACCGCTATCCGCTTATTGATGTTCCCATTCATACACTTGCTCTACACTGCCCCTAACTTTTTGCTTCTCAACGCTTACGCCTTCCATCATTGGCATTTTGCTGTACATAATGCGCATTTGCTCTTCATTGAATTGGTCGTCTTTCTTGACAAACTCTTCCAGGCTCAATTTGGGTAAAGACTGAATATATTTATCATTTACGGGAATATCGCCAGTATAGGGATAATTTACCTCCTTCAAGTACCAATAGTTCGGATTAGCACTTTCGTTATAGAGCATCACGATAAGGCCTGGCAAGCCGCCAAATTTCGATGGTCCAACAGGCACGGGAATATCATTCGTATAATAAGCTACCAACGTAGTCCCTCGATAAGAGGCCGTTGCCTTATGGCATACATGTTTGCCCAATGTATCCACATCGGTGTAATCCGTATTCCAGACCAGCGCCGGAAATTTGTCCGTCACCAAATAGTTAACACCTTGAATGGAACGGGTTTCTAACTGTTGGTCAGTCTTATTTTGATGGATCACGACCCTGTTATACCTCTTGCCAGAACCGATTGTTATCGAAAATGAAGATGCTACTTCTTCATCGTCGGCATCTTTGTTAAGCTCTTGCTTACGAATTGGCATCGAATCACGAACAGCAATCTTCACTGTTCCATCATAATAGACCGCTTCTTTAAAAGTAGCCATTGCCGATGGAATGTATTCATATACGGCATGAAGCCGCTGTGCAGAAGATAATCTGGAAAGGAACAGAAATAAAAAGAATATATAATATTTACACATGATAATTTAGTTTAGAAAGACGGGGTCAAAGCCCCGCTTTTGTTTTTTGTGATAATGAATAAAAAGTTAGTTGTTTGCAACCCAGTCATGCATTGCAGCAAAAAAACCCGCACAACCGCCAGCTGAAGAAGCATAATCTGTATAGACTGCGCTGCCTAGCAAAACGCCGTCGCTGCTATATATGCTTACCTTAAAATTACAGCGTACAAAGGCTGCATTCGTTTCCGTGGTTTCCTCGGTTACCCGGAGCGTATTGTTGGCCAGGCGCTGGGAAGTTGTTTTCATAGATGCATTTCCGTTGACCGGTGTTGTCGCTGTCTTAGCCGAAGCAACAGATGATAGCATAACCACTGCTACCAAACTCATCATTAATCTTTTCATTGTTTTTAAATTTACTTGTTAAACCATGGTATGATTTGATGGCATACCCTTGTATATGACGGTAAAAATAAAGACACATTTAATTATTTAAATGATGATTAAATATCTGTAAATGGTCACTTAGAATTCGTAGCTGATCCGTTACTATTCGCAATGGGCTTGTTCACTGAATAACTAAAATTATGGGGCAAATCGCTATGAGATAAAAACGCACAAAGCCTTACCGGATACCGATTAAGGGGGCTATATAAACAGGAGGTCAACTTGCAGCTTATGCTGATGTTGAATAAGGTAGATGAAGTAGCGAAAAGTTGTATCAATCAGATTCGACAACGTGCAGAACGAAAATCTGAAGTGCTTAACTAAGATCCGATGGTCCTGGATAATCTGTTTTTATGAAATTTTCATTTTGGTCAAAAGAATATAGCGCTGAATTCCTGTCTCTTAAATACTTGCCTTAAGACAAGTATTTGAGGTATTTTATGCTTTAGTTTTACAAGATTAATGTTTCTTAATCATGCAAAATCTTTTTCTAGCTATTACAATAAGTTCTCTTGTCCTATTTTGGTTCGCTGTAAGGCACAAACTTTCGATACAAGTTTATATTATTTGGTCGATCTTCATAGTATTCGCCGCTCTTTCGGGGCTCTTTATACAATTCCCACCTTCTTTTGCCTTATTGCTATTGGGTACAGTTATAATAATAGTCTGGTGTACCAAGTTATTGACTAACACAAAAATAAATATTTATTTGCTTTTGGCGATCCATATCTTGCGTATTCCCATAGAATTTGTTCTCTATTCTTTATTCAAAGCTAAAATGCTGGCGCGAGAAATGACCTTTATTGGCTTCAATTATGATATAATTTTCGGAATTACAGCTTTAGTATTTTTGATAATTGGTATTTTCTTTCGTAAAATTTTCTATTTCCAGATTTTCAGATTATGCAACATATTCGGTATTTGCTCGGTTCTAATCGTTGTTATTCTAGGAATACTATCATCCCCAATTCCTATACAATTGATCGCCTATGATCAGCCGAATATTGCTATGCTACGATTTCCATATGCTTTATTGCCCAATCTCGTAGTACTCTTGGTGATCTTATCCCATATCCTGCTGTTGAGGAATTCAGTTACATCAACATTTAGATAATACATACTTGGAAGAGCCTCTTCGGATTTCTATTCCTGCCGACTGCTATCTTTAGGAATTTCAGGCAATTGCGCACTAGTATGCCCATCAATTTTTTGTGCTGCGGCCATTGAAACTACCAAATCATTCAGCATAGTGCTTGCTGCTGTTGGTGAATTTGGAAGCAAGACCAAATTGCTTCTGCTATTTGCTCCAATGGCATTCAGCGTATCATAATGTTGCGTCACGACAATTAAGGCAGAAGCTTCCTGTGCATTGATATTGGCCGCATTCAGCATTTTTACCGATTCTTCCAGTCCCTTCGCAATCTCTCTTCGCTGGTCTGCAATCCCCTGCCCCTGTAATTTTTTAGATTCTGCTTCAGCTTTTGCAACGGCAACAATTCGTATTCTTTGTGCCTCAGACTCATATTCTGCGGCAGTTTTCTCGCGTTCAGCAGCGTTGATTCTGTTCATAGCATGTTTCACCTGTTCATCAGGATCAATATCTGTCACCAATGCTTTGATAATATCGTAACCGTAGCTTTGCATCGCATCCTGCAATTCACTTTTTACAGCAATGGCAATATCGTCTTTTCTTACAAAAACATCATCTAATTTTGTTTTTGGAACTTCAGCACGCACAACATCAAAAACATACGATGTAATCTGATTTTCGGGATTCTCCAGACGATAATACGCGTCTTTTACATTATCTCTGATTACCTGATACTGAACAGAAACTTTCATCTTAATGAAAACATTATCCAATGTTTTGGTATCAATTATGACATCCAATTGCTTTATCCTAAGATTCAGCCGCTTAGCGATCTGATCCAAAAATGGAATTTTTAAATGCAAACCGGCATGACTTACTTTTAAAAATTTACCCAGCCTTTCTATCACGGCCGCAGACTCTTGCTTTACCGTATAAAATGAAGCAAATAATGTAATAAGTCCAAAAAAGACCAAAATTCCTAAATATAGCATAACCTTAAATTTAATATTGGTGATCTACAAACTTACACGTTTACATTGTCATTCTTCTACTTCTTACATAATTTTTCGATAAAGTTCCGAAACTCGGTTATCCATCCTAAAGATAGCCCAACGCTACATTTTACTGTGCTAGCCAACGCTGTGTTCTTTGCAATCTTGGCATAAGCCCCCCGCGATGTCCTTGCAAAAGCTCACTTTCAAAACAAAGCAACTGCTATTAAAATAGCTATCAAGGTTAATTGGCGTTTAATATTTATTTTGGTTGGATAATGACATAATGGATAAATTGAAATTCGGTTTTAATGCGTGTACGGATGCGGGTAATTGCTTCGGTAATATCTTCTGTATCAAGATCATCCTTAAAATCAATGATAAGCATCAATATAACGTCTTCAGGAGACTGATAGGTAGACAGCGAGCTCCGACTTTCCCTGGCGAGAATAAACGAAACAAAAACCAACAGCACCCCAACAATTACAGAAGCTAATCCACCCAATTCGGGAATCTGCAGGGAATGGCTTAGCGACATGAGGATCATGACAATCAATAGTCCCGCCACTGCTGCTCCATTCTCAAAAACAACAAGAAAACTGGAGGGGTCTTTGCTTTTAATGATCGCATCCCACCAGCCAACCCCCTTTCGGGTTTTGTTGAATGCTTTTACAGCAATAATAAAAGAAGTACCCTCAAAAATAAGCGAGAGAATCAAGACGATATAATTCCAGAAAGGATCTTTCATCAATTCGGGCTCCCGTATATGCATCAATCCCTGATAGATGGACAGCGCTCCCCCCCAAACCGAATATGAGAATAGAAACGACAAAGGACCAAAAATAAAGCTATTTTCCATAACCAAAGGGATGAGACTGGTCGGGCCCCTTTTTACTACGTTTCAATCCATATAATATCAACAGCTGATTAGCCGTATCAACTGTGGAATGAATTCCTTCAGATATCATAGAAGAACTGTTGGTAAAAGATCCGGCGATAAATTTGGTCAGCGCTATCAGTAGATTGGCAGCAAGGGCACTGTAAATTGATGTTTTATTATTGTCCATGATATAATAGCCTCTATTTTTTGCTGTCCGCCATGAAATATTATACTTAAAATTATTCGATATTATTATTTTCAAACTGCCGTCACCCAATTTTTGTTTACTTTAAATACCTTCAAACATAGTTTAGTGCGATTTTTGTTATTTATCATTAAGATGACCCGTACTTTTACCTTTTTTAAAGTAGTTTTATATCCATATAATTGTCTTTATAACACCATACGACATCTTTATGAACAGCTCCGAACAAATAGAACAATTACGAATTGAAAATCTCGAGCTCAACAACCGGATTACTGAACTAACTGACTTTATCGACAGTGCATCTCTAGCACTACATTGGGTTAACCGGGAAGGGGTTATTATTTGGGCCAATCAAGCTGAACTTGACCTTCTTGGTTATCGTAAGGAAGAATATATTGGTTTCCCCATTGCAGACTTTCACACAGATCAGGATACCATTTCGAAAATCCTACACATGCTTTTAAATAATCAACGTGTGGAGGATTATCCAGCAAGTCTGAGGTGCAAAAATGGAGATATAAAGCATGTTGTTATAAATTCCAGTGCTTTGATGAAGGATGACGAATTTGTCCATTCGATGTGTTTTACCAAAGATGTTACGGAAGCCGTACTTGCAGAAAAAAGAAGAGATAAACTCACAGCAATCCTACAGGAGAAGGAAGAGCGACTTCGCCTTGCCATCGCCTCTACCGGACTAGGGACCTGGGATTGGGACGCTGCGAAAGGAATAGTTCAACTTTCCCCACAGGCTCAAGAAATTTTGGAACTTTCTGCCCCAATCCAAAAGAAAGAAGCGATGATAACGCTCATCCATGCGGAGGATCAACCCGCTATTTTCCAGCAAATGAAAGGGCTGAGCGAAAATAAAATGGACGGCCATTTTGAGTTTACCTGCCGCATTATAAGACCTATCACACATGGGATTGCCTTTGTAAAAATCACGGGATCGGCTTTCTTTAGCGGCAGCAAAGAATCGCGCAGGATTATCGGAGCGCTTATGGATGTGACAGATCAGAAAAAAGCGACAGAAAAAAGTGCCGAACTCGCAGCCATTGTTAACTCATCCTACGATGCGATTATCGGAAAGACACTAGACGGTATTATAACCAGCTGGAACGACGCTGCGACGAATCTTTTTGGCTATTCAAATGCGGAAATGATCGGTCAGTCCATCCTAAAATTAATTCCACGAGATAGGCATTCTGAAGAAGATTATATCCTGGGGCGAATGCGCATGGGACATTCCATCAAGCATTTTGAAACTGTTCGGCAGACAAAATCAGGCAAATTGGTCGATTTGTCGCTGACTATATCCCCCATAAAAAACGATCTCGGCGAGATCATTGGTGTATCAAAAATTGCACGGGATATCAGCGAAAAAAAGCAGGAAGAGAAGCGAAAAAATACGTTTATATCCGTCGCAAGCCACGAACTCAAAACACCGCTCACCACAGTCTTGATGAGTGCGCAGATGATGCAACAGCATGCAACTATATTTGGTGAAAAAAGTGCCCAGATAGGAACTAAGATCGAATCCCAAGTAAGAAAAATGATGCTCATGATTGCGGATTTTCTAAGTATAACGGAGGTAGACGAAGGAAAATTGCAACTTCACCAAACCATTTTTCAGCTTGACAAATTAATGCGGGACTGTATTAATGATTTGGAAACGAATCGGCACAGCATTGAACTGCGTTGCGATCCTACCGTTCATATTTTAGCTGACTGGCCCAAAATGGATCAGGTTTTTGCCAACTTACTTAACAATGCCATAAAATACTCTCCCCACGGCGGAACGATTATTATTGGCACGCAGATAATAGGCGAAAAAGTACGTATATATGTTCAGGATGAAGGGATTGGAATCGAGCCCAAACATCAAAAAAATATTTTTAAATCATTCTATCGGGTGGATAACCTAAATACTTCTAACATATCTGGATTTGGCATAGGCCTATATTTGGTCGCAGAAATCCTACGAAAACATGGTTCACAGATACACGTTCAAAGCGCCAAGGATAAGGGATCTATTTTCTATTTTGATTTTCCGTTCACCTACGCTTCAAACTAAATAAATCTATAAGCCTACTAGGTCTACATTCCAGCAGATCTACAGTATTAATATACCGACTAGAGCAGCCCGACCTCACTTTGTCTAATAACTAACTCTTTCTGGGCAAATTGTAATTCGAGTTTTTTCTTGAATTGTTTCCAGTAGGCATGGTCGATTTCAGCAACCATGATTTCATAAACCACATTCTCGTCTTTAATTGGCTGTTTTTTAGGATCGATCCATATACCAATGGCAGGGGCACGCGTATAAGCTGTTATCCCGCCAAAGTCTTTAATGAGCTGCTTACTAATATCCTGAAATAGTTGAGCGGAGAAGGGTGTTCCCGACGCATCGTAGAGTGGAAGAAAAAGTTCAATTTTTTTGATGGGCTGACTGTTACTTTTTGCTTTTTCTATTGCCTTACATGCATCTTTAGCACTTAGAATTTTCAAAGGCTGGAAATTTTTGCCTTCCTGTTTATTATAATTTATGAAGAACTGTTGCAGTTCATCGAGCACGGTTTCAGGCAATTGGGCGACACGATGAATGTGACCAAAGACGGCTGAAGCCTCTGGCACAACCAAAAACCGGTCATTTTCTACAGTGTCGCCATCTTTATTTTGCTGTATCGCCTTTATTGCACCAATTATTCTGCATTTCAATATACAGCCAGGAAACGTCCCTTGTTCCGAAATAACGATAATATCCAAAGGGTCACCATCCTCTCCTACCGTGCCCGGGATAAAACCGAAATCATAGGGGAAAACTGAGCCCAAAGGAAGGTATTTTGCTAGAACAAATCCGCCACATTTTGGCTCATAGTTGTATTTAGCATTTGAATTTTTGGGTGTTTCAACCGTGCAGAATATGTATTTCATCGTCATTTCTAAAATGGGTTTCGGCTCAATATCGACTTATTAAAACTAATGAGTTTTATAGTGAACAGTAGCATCTACAATTTCGTTTACGATTTTATAACAAATTTAAAGCGTCTAGATCTTTACACCTTTTGCCTTTTTGATAGATTGCTCTATCCTTCCCAAACGCTTTCTCCAGGCCATGACTTGCGGTTCTTCATATCTTGGAAGGCCATCCTCCTGCATTAATCCCAGTACTTTGGCCAAACGCTGACTTAAGTCCGCTGACCCACCGTTCAGCTTCTTCCATTTGCGCTGATCTTTCAACAGATCATTTTCATAGGCAGCGAGCGCCTTCTTTATGGTACTTAGCTCTTTCTTGTACATTTTCTGCCTATGATATACAATCATGAGCCGATTATATGCAGCGGTATACAGCTTATCCTTTGCGATAACTGTATGATAGTTTTTGACAGCATCCTCCAATTTGCCTTCGGATTCTAACAATTTAGCCTGTTTCATTAATTCGTTGATAGACAGACGTGCTGTGGATCTTTGATCAGCCATTTCAATACGATTGTTCGAGACCATAAAACGCGGGTATGAGCCCGGATCATAAAGCGATTGCCTTTCCTAGGGAATCTCGATAGAAGGACAAGATTCAGCAAATAATAGTTTGTCTACTGATTACATCCTCCATAGAACCTTTTCACTCCGCAACTATTCCAGCGTTGCTAGCTGGAATTCTTCAGTACGATGTTAGCATTTTAAACGAATACACAATTGGTTAAAACTAATTCCTGTATAGTTCGGTTTACTTTCTAAAATCTCAAACTTAATCATTTTAAAACTAAGTCATTATGAGCACTATTCTGATAAAAGATATCATTCAGCAATTAAAGGATGTGGAGCACGCCGATCTATGGATCGATGAAAATTTTGAAAAAAAATTAGCTACGGTGAGCGAATCATCTGTTTATGAGCGTCCTATCCCAGAAATGCACAGTGTAGCGGAACTGATGTCGCATCTCATTGAATGGCGTAAGGAGGTTCTAAGCCGTTTGAAGGGAAATCCACGGGGACTCGAAATGAACGAAGCTAGGAATTGGCGAACGAATGACGAACTGAAGACAACAGGCTGGAAAAAGCTGTTGGAAGATTTCTGGGATAGTCAGCGACACGTTATTCACTTTCTCAACGGCAAAGACGATTCCTTCCTCGAACAACCCTATAAACATGCGAATCCTGATTTCCCGCATAACCTCAAATACCTCCTGACAGGCCTTATCCATCACGATTTTTACCACCTGGGTCAGCTGGGTATCACTATTAAATTTTTGAAGCTAAAAAACACGTGAATGTAATATGAGATAGTTGCGTTGGTCATTTTTTTGAAACGATACTGTTTTGACCACTGTTTATCTAGAAATCAAAACTCATAAGATCATGAAAAGAATATTTTTGACCCTAGCAATTGCATTTTCTATTGTTGCTGTCCAAAGTTGCGGCAATGCAAATAACGACAGCAAAAAAACAGCAGACAGTATCAACGAAACAAAAGCACCAGAAAACATAGACGATAATAATACGGCAACGACGCCTGTTGCTGTCAGTGAAGACGATGCAAAATTCGTTACTGAAGCAGCGAACGGTGGCATGGCTGAGGTAGAACTTGGAAAACTGGCAAAGGAAAAAGGCCAGCATCTGGATGTAAAAGCCTTCGGCGAAATGATGGTTAAAGATCATTCCAAAGCAAATGATGAACTTGCAACACTTGCACAAGCAAAAAATATCACGCTACCAGCCACCTTGGGTACAGATGAGCAAAATTTGAAGGATGAATTGTCCAAAAAGTCGCCCGGAGACTTCGATAAATCGTATATCGAAGATATGGTTAAAGACCATGAAAAGGATATCAAACTGTTTGAGGACGCTAGTAAAAATCTTAAAGATACCGAGCTGAAAGCGTTTGTAGATAAAACTCTACCAACACTTAGAAACCACTTAGATCATGCTAAAAGTGTAAAAGATAAGTTGAAATAATAGCAAAACACAGGGGCTGGTATAGGCTATTGGTCCCTGTCTTTTTTAATTACACCTCAACTGCCCCAGCGATACGAAATCCTCCCCTCGGTATTATCGCGATCCGATCTTTTTTTTACCGAACTGTCTGCTCGCGTTTCTGACGCAATCGCCCCTATATTTGTCGTATTTCCACAGTATTTTCCTGGGAAATCGTAATGATATTTGTCATGTACATTTTAAATAAATTCGTTATGAACACACGTATCAAAACCAATACTATTTTTAAATCATTACTTTATATCATTATGATGATTACTGTTATGCAATCTTATGCCCAAATTAAACCCTCGGCTCAAGGTTTAGTACACCTTAAGGACAGCAAGGTATATTATGAAGTTTATGGTACTGGAAAACCGATTGTATTATTACACGGCGCTTTTATGACCATCAGCACAAACTGGAGTCAGCTCATACCCGAACTATCAAAAAACAGGAAAGTCATCGCCATTGAGTTGCAGGGCCATGGCCATTCACCCTATTCTGATAGAAAATTTGACCACGCCATACTTGCAGCTGATGTTGCCAAAGTGATGGATTATCTGAAAATTGAACATGCTGCAGTGCTTGGCTACAGCTTTGGAGGGGCAGTAGCCTACCAATTTGCCATTCAGTATCCGAAGCGCTTAGATGAATTAGTCATTATTTCTGCTACCTATAAAAGTAAGGGATGGATGCCGGAAATTAACAAAGCCCTCCAGAACATGAAACCAGCACTATTTGAAAATAGTCCGATGCAGCAAGCCTATGAAGCCGGTGCTCCCGACAAAACAAAGTGGACAAAATTTTTAGAACAGATGATCTCTTTGGCACAGCAACCATATGATCTGGGAGACGCAAATATTGCCAAAATATCTTCACCTGTACTCTTGATTGCTGGAGACAATGACGGTCTAGACAAGATCGAGCTGGTAAAAACATATCAATTATTGGGCGGTGCAGTAGTTGGTGACTTTGGACAAATGCCGAAGTCCCAATTAGCTATTATCCCAGGACAAAGCCACGTCAGCCTGATAGGCCAAACTGGTAGCATTTTAGATTATCTGAATAGCTTTTTAAAATAATCCACACAACATATACTGTACTTATTGTTTGTCAAACTGTGCCGTCTTACCAATAACATCTGCTAAGGAAACACGAAAATTAAGATAAACAAGTTTTGCATCTGCTCCGGAATATAAGCCCTGAAATCATTTGATTGGCTAATGAATAGCGAATCAAATGATTTTCCCTATATTTAATCACCGTCATGCGACGAACATAATCGTTGACAGTTAGAAGGATAAAAATGGTTAAACTACCTCAATCTTATTACACTAATACAAATACCATATTCCTGGCGGAAGATCTGTTAGGAAAAGTTCTCTATACGCAAAAAGATGGCCTGGTAACAGCGGGTAGAATTGTCGAGACCGAAGCTTACTTTGGCATTATGGATAAAGCATCCCATGCATTTAACGCAAAGAGAACATCGAGAACCGAGCCGATGTACAAGGAAGGTGGCGTCGCCTATGTATACCTCTGTTATGGTATTCACCATCTGTTGAATATTGTGACTTCTGAAGCAGACGATCCCCAATGCGTTCTAATTAGAGGGATTGAACCGTTGGTTGGCATTGACGTAATGGCATTGCGGAGACCTGTGCGACCCGAAAAACCCTCCTTCTCCAACGGACCGGGATCTACAGCTAAAGCTTTGGGAATTGACGCCTCATTTAATAGCGTATTATTGACCGGTGATAGCATATGAGTTGAAGATCAGGGAATCAAATACAGTTCAGCACAAATCGGAAAAGCAGCACGAATCGGTATCGCTTATGCTCAGGAGCACGCAGTCCTACCCCTGCGTTTTTTTGTAAAGGACAGTAGATACGCCAGGAAGGGATAACATAATAATGCGGTTTATTGCTGAACTTTCGGGCCAGCCTGCTGTTTTTTGATTATTTTCCGGAACAGGATAAATTCTAAGATCGTGCTGGCTAGATAAATAACGGAGAACAGAAGCAGCATTTTTAACGGGTCAAGAACCATATGATATCTATAAAATCCAACCAAAATATAAATGATCAGTAAGATCAGGCAAACAGCCGGTATTCCCGAAAATGTCAAAAACGATAATCCTTTATTACGGCGAATTTTTTCGATATGATTTAGAAAAAATAGTAAGGAACATAAAATCACCGCGAAAAGATAAATTGTTGAAAAACCCAAATTGACAATAATATCCAGAATAACGATGATTGTCTCGAGAAATCCCGTAGCAGCCGTATCCGTCTCTGCGATAACAAGTCGGTACAGTACAAATAGCGCGACACTTATCAATACATTAACCAACCAAAATCTGAATATAATTTTTCCCATTTTTATCTTTTTACCAGTTTGTATAACTTCAATTTCCCAGAGTAACTATTGCCTGTTCCGATTACTCCTTTTGTTCTCCGCACCTTGTTCTTATGAATAGTTCTTTTTCAGCAGTACAATTCTTCCTGTCTTATCAACGTAATGCAGGAGTATACGGTAATAAAACAAATAAGAGTAATAAAATATGCTTCGTACCAATTGCTATCTACAGACTTACCGTAGGTTCAAGACAATCACCCGGAACAAATTTATTGCTTTCTTCATCTTTCAGATAGTCAATTTTCTTTGATTTTGGCTTATATATCAATCTGAAAGTACGCACTTTGAACTTTTCCAATTTTTCAGGTGTAAATACGAGAACATCATTATGTATCTTACAACTTCCATTGACAAATTTCATACTTTTTTCTTCCACGAGAACCTCTCCCTTTTTCTTTGCAGCGGCCTTTTTAACAGGATCGTAACTATAGGAAGTGATTACCATTCTAGCATTGTCTCCTGCCAAGCCATATTCCAGTAAATTCTCGATTATAAATAACAGCGAATCCTTCCGTTCTTCGGTTTTATAAACAAAACATTTTGCCATAGGAACGAGATCAAGATCTTCGATTCTTTTCGCCTCGGGAGGATCTATTGGACGTTCAATTTTTGGAAAAGATAGACGTGTTTTGCCCGATTTTTTTTTCTGCCCGAAACACAACATATGTGCTAAAATAATCAGAATCAGAATACTAATTTTTTTCATATTACTTCGTAATTTATATTTGTTGTTGCTGATTCTTGGTTTTATGAATAATATAACCGAGATAACGTTTTGTTTATGCATTGACAACTCCTTCAAGTAAGCTTACAAAGATATCAAGTTATTTCCTGGGACTGATACACGAATATAAAGTCAATTTCGGCGAATAGTAATTATTATGCCATCCAATAAGCCTAACAGCAGACAAAACGGCGCCAAAATCCACCCCGCTTATTTTTAACTTTTAATTAACCACCTACTGAAATTCAGGCTTAAAAAGAGCCCATTTTTGGAGGCTGTACAGATCAAGCACAGATGAAGCACATGCTAAGCACAGATAAAGCACGGATATAGCACTGTTCGGGTACAAGGGGTTAGTGCCTTGAAAGTGCTTTAAACGCACTATGAAAGTATCTCTATCGTGGATAAAATGGTTGTTTTTTTCCCTCGGCAAGCATATACAATATTTAACTTAAAGAAAACATAGTCTCCATATCGTCGCCTAAATTCGAGGTCAATAGAGGTAATTTCACAAGCCTCTCCAACAAATCGTAATTTCAACTAAATTGGTATATTGCGCTGCAATATGGTGTAAATTTTAAATTATCCGAATCTATTGACTGAGTACCCTAAAGCAATTAAATTCAAATATCCATGGCGTAAGTACCAATTACGGGTACTTGAGGAATTACAGGAGCATCTTAAAGATGGTCATTTACATGTCGTGGCGCCTCCCGGCTCAGGTAAGACGGTCCTGGGGCTTGAAGTTGCTATACGCATCAATAAACCAACGCTAATTCTCGCACCGACACGTGCAATCCGTAACCAATGGATACAACGGTTTTGTGAACTTTTTCTTCAATCGGATACCGTGCCTGACTGGATCTCCAGGGATATCCGAAATCCTAAATTTATCACTGTAGCGACTTATCAGGGAATGCATGCTGCCTGCAGTGATCAAGATCCAAAGGGAGCAGATTCAAACCTTGACTTTATCCTAAAAGGATTGAAATCCCAAAAAATTGGTACAATTGTCGTCGACGAAGCACACCATCTTAAAAATGAGTGGTGGCATACATTAATTAATATCAAGAAAAAGCTGAACCCGACGATCGTTGGCCTAACAGCGACTCCCCCTTACGATGTCTCTCCAACAGAATGGCAGCGCTATATGGACCTCAACGGCCCCATAGATGCGGAAATTTCGGTCCCCGAACTTGTCATTGAAGGTGATCTATGTCCGCATCAGGATTATATCTATTTCACCAATCCCAGCGAAAGGGAAAGACAGTTTATTGCCGATTACAGGGATAGTATGCTTAAGCTATTTAAGGAATTAGGCACTGACGAAATCGTACTTCAGGGGATCCAAAATCATCCGATATGGCTAAACCCGATGGATGATCTCGACTGGGTCTATAATAACTTGAAATATTACTCGGCATGCTTAATTTTTCTCCATGCCAACCAAATCCCAATTCCCGAGCTCCATATGGAAATCATCGGTGGCAAAGATTTTAAAATACCTCACCTGGATTATGAATGGCTCGAAATTCTACTTGAATTTTACCTACATCAGGAAAAGGTGCATTTCACTGATAAATAGGCGCTTGCCCCTTTCCTTTAACATCAATCTTTGCTGCCATCGGAAAAGTTACGCCGTAATTCCGTTGACAAAAAGCAGCTATTTCGGCATCTTTACCAGGTTCTTGGTCTAAAAAATCATTTGATGGAAAACCTACAATGACCAACTTATCACTAAATCTTTTATACAAGCGTTCGAGTCCCTCGTACTGTGGTGTAAATCCACATTTAGAAGCGGTGTTTACAACAAGTATCTTTTTACCTTTAAACTGCGCAAAATCGATGGACGAGCCATCCAACCCCTTCACTTTAAAATCATATAGCGTAGCTGACTTCAAGGCCATATCTACTTTAACATTACCATTGGTGAATAAATAATAGGCTACACCTGCGGCGACTACCGCCACGATGAATAAAATTATAAAGAGCATTTTTTTTATTTTTTTTTGAAACATGACAATCTATAGCTACACGAAACCACCCCAACATCGTCTGAATTTAGGTCGATGAATACCCTTGGACCTAGGACCAAGGATGGTACATGACAACCTTGCCGACCAACGCTGTACAAGACAAAACGTATGCTGCGAAGTTTTATAAACGGTAAGCGCAACGTTCATCATAGATTAAAGTTACTAAAGAAAGTCTGAATTGAAAATGAAAAGTGCTTTTCTGATCGGATAATAAAACCCTATAAAAAACCGAATCTTCATAACGAAGATTCGGCCGCACTATTAAACTATATAAACCAATTGTGTTCGTTAAAAGTTGACTTATTGTGGGGAGGTTGGTCTATTTGGGTTCAGCGGTATCTGTCCCTTTAGCATCTTTCCACCGGCCATTGTGATCCGGAGATAGTAATCCGAAGAACAAGCAGTCCCATCTTCATCCATGGATTTAATCCCCAGCCCAACCGGAACATCCTGTTGGGTTGCAGCAGTCTTCGCGATCTGATTGGATTCGTTGTACTCATCAAACATAGACACATACATACTCTTGACACCGAGCGAAGTCAGATTATAGAATTGTCGCCACATAAAATCACCATGTTTTCTTTGCCCCTCCTGCAGTGAGCCCGGCAATACACAGGGCTGATAGTCTATGTTATTTAAATTACAAAACTGTAGATCAGCATTTTGGATATGCTGTGCATAATGATCCACGTCTGCAATGGTTCCGATACGTCCTACCATCCAAGGCGACAACATATCAAATGCTTTGTAAACGTCGATGTAGCCCTGCCTCGAATCTCCCCCTGCTTGTGCCAGCCTCCAATGTGTTGGCGTGCCGCCCATGACATAACAGCCTTGGTCGCGAAACCACTGGATCACATCCAGACAGACGGCCGCCGACCAGGGGTGGTTGTTGTCATTAAAACCAAATCCCCAAATACCGACCACAGGCTTGCCATTCTGTTTGGCATAGGCTGGAGACTGAGTATATTGTTTCATTAGATTTAGCCAATCATTTTTTATCTCAGCCTGCATATTAACCCAGGCCGACACATCATACATGATATAAAATTTGACACCGTGTTGCTCGGCGGCAGTTTTAACTTTAGCGGTAATGGCATTGCGAATGGGACCTTCTATCCCTGTGGGATTAAATCGCTGCAATGCCGCCGTGTGGATACCATAATCCTTCATCCATTTAACCTGGACATTGACTGTCTGATCGTCAAATGAAGAAAACAAAGACGCAGGTGAACCATTGCCCAACGCCGGTAAATTGCTGTTGTATTTTTTTTGGTATTCACTATTGTCGGGCCAAGAAGGAATATGGAAATTACCCTGGGACGGCGTCTGTTGCCAGGCCTCGGTCCAGTGCCACCAATGTGTTCCCATGGGAGAATTGTCGCCAGCGCAGGAAAACCAGCCCTGGTATCCCACAGTAATCTGGCCAACAACATCGCCTGTCGCGGAAACTCCATTATTGCCATTTGCCTTTTTGGGCTCCTCTTTCGGGAGCGGTTGTTCCATAATCTTTTCGCTCTTCGAACAGGACGCCAGCAAAGTTGCCAACAAGAAGACCGCACATAATTTTGTTTGCTTTTTAATACTCATAATCAAGTGATTTTTTTATAAATGGTTGAAACTGGTTTATACATATTGGTTTATTTCAATGCTGGTGCCCATACTGCTTCGCTGTTTTGAAAGGCCAAAAATTTTATTGGGCTTATTCTCGAAATCAAAGCTATGAGGTACCATTAATGAACTATTAACAAGAAATTAATAGCTTCTATAAATCGGTATGAAACGAAAAATTATTTATAAATATATTGGTGGGCCTAAAGCAATTTTGCCGTATATTGAAAAGAAATATTACAGCAATTTATCTATAAAGAAGTATTGATCTAAGCGATCTGATGGGGTTTTCTTTCGAAAAAAGAAAACAATACGATCTAAATGCTGTATATTAAAGGAGCTCAATGGTCGATTTTTTTGACTACAACTATTTATTCTTTAACAGAAGACCAAAAGTTCCTTTGAGTAGTCGTTTTTTAACTCGAATAAATTAAACTAATATAAACACCAATCCGATTTTCTATGAAAATTACGTTAACATTAACCCTTATCATGTTTGTACAAGTCCTGTTTGGACAGAAGTCTTTAACGCCTCAATGGCAATCGGACACTACCCTAAGATCTCCAGAGTCCGTTTGGGTAGATGCCAAAAACAAAGTACTCTATGTTTCAAATACGATTGCCTTCGAACCTAACACAACTGCATTCATCAGTAAACTGGATATGGACGGAAAATTTATCAAAAAAGATTGGGTGACAGGATTAAATGCTGTTTTGGGCATAGGAATCTACAAAAACCGGCTCTATGCAGCGGAAGCATTCGCTAAATCGATTGCCGTCATCGATATAGATAAAGCAAGCATCGTTAAAAGAATTACCATCGATGGTGCTGAGCTGCTCAATGACATTACAGTTGACTCAAAGGGTATTGTTTATGTGAGTGATACGCGACTTGGAAAAGTATATCGCATTGAAAATGAAGCCACTACGCTATATGCCGAAAATCTCAAAGGTGCAAACGGACTGCTGGCTGTCGGCAAAGACTTGTATGTGTTATCGGATGGTGCTCTTGTTAAGATAGATCAGGATAAAAAAACCACTGTAATATCGAAAGGTATGGAAGGTGGATTGGACGGTGTCGTACAAATTAAACCCAACGAATTTGTAATTTCGGGCTGGCAAGGACTGATCTATCATGTCAAACCTGACGGCTCCAATACGGTATTGCTTGATACACGGGACAAGAAGATAAATGCTGCCGATATCGGTTACGACAAATCTTCGGGTATGCTTTATGTGCCTACCGTTAGGAGTAACAGCGTTCAGGCATACAAACTGGACTAAATGATTTAATGGATATACAAGCAGATGAAGCTTTCCACGTTTACCCCTTATACCAAGTCATTTAGAAAGGCTTTTTTGATTATTCCCTTTTTCGTTGTAATTGATGTGTTTTGCGAAATTGTACAACCTCGTCTAATGTCTATTATTGTCGATGACGGAATCTTGCATAAAGATATCAACTACATTTTGAAAATTGGATTGGCCATGATCGGGTTAGCCATCGTTGCCATCGTTGCCAATTTGTGCAACATCTATTACTCTGCACATGCATCTGTGGGTTTTGCGACGAATCTCCGGACTGCCCTGTTTCGAAAAATACAATCTTTTGCTTTTGCGGATACCGATTATTTCAGTTCGGCGTCGCTCACTACGCGGCTCACCAACGACACCAATATGATGCAGCAAGTCATGATGATGTGCTTGCGTATGCTCCTAAGGGCACCCCTTATGATGGTTTTTGCCATTATCTTTGCGGTTTCTATAAATAAGGATCTGTCGATCGTAATGGCCATTGCGTTGCCTATATTAGCCTTAAGCATTTTCATATTATTACGCAAAGGGCTCCCCTTTTTTATCAAGATGCAGCAGGCGGTCGATCGTGTCAATAGTGTTGTGCAGGAAAATCTACTCAATGTGCGGGTGGTAAAAGCTTTTGTCCGCCAGGATTTTGAGAAAAAGAAATTCGACAAAGTGAATTTCGACCTGATGGATGTTGCGACCAAAGCTTCAAGCATCGTTGTCCTTATTATGCCTGTTATGCAATTGGTGATGGGCTTGTCGCTTGTTGCCGTGACCTGGTTTGGCGGACAGAAAGTAATGACCGGAACGCTTGCGCTTGGTGGACTGATGTCCTTTCTAAGTTATATCACGCAGATCCTTATTTCTTTGATGTTGCTCTCATTGACTTTCATGATGATTTCAAGGGCAATCGCTTCGGGTGATAGAATTGAAGAAGTTTTAGAGAAACAGCCTTCCTTATCGGATACGGTGGAAGGTCTCCAAAACAGATACGCTATCACAGCAGGACGGATCGCCTTTCAGCAAGTCACTTTTCGGTACAACAAACAAAGTGAGAAACCCAACCTCGACAACATTAGCTTCGACGTGAAGCCTGCGAGTACCTTAGCTATCATAGGTGGCACAGGTTCCGGAAAGAGCACGTTGGTACAATTAATCCCACGACTGTATGATGTGTCTGAAGGTAGCGTGTTGGTCGATGGCATCGATGTCAGAAATTACCAACTACAGGAACTGCGCAGCGAGATTGCGATTGTCTTGCAGCAAAATCAACTTTTTTCAGGAACTATTTTAGAAAATCTCAAATGGGGAAATGAGCAGGCAACGGATGAGGATATTTATGCTGCTGCCAGGAATGCCTGTGCAGACGATTTTATACGCTCCTTCCCCGCCGGATATCACACGCTACTAGGACAAGGAGGCGTCAATGTTTCGGGAGGACAAAAACAACGCATATGTATTGCCAGGGCTTTATTGAAGAAACCTAAAATCTTAATTATGGACGACAGTACAAGTGCTGTGGACATCGACACCGACCGGAAAATACGTGAAGGTTTAAAAAATTATCTGCAGGATACCACACAATTGATTATTGCACAGCGTATTTCAAGCGTCATGCACGCCGACCAGATATTGGTCATGGAAGAAGGCCGCATTGTCGGTTCCGGATCACACGAGGTACTTCTGCAAACAAATACCATCTATCAGGAAATTTATCAGTCCCAACACCTGCAAAAAGAAGAAGCCTAATGAGTACCTCAAACAAATCCATCCCCGTGAGTTTACCCGGTCCCGGAAGTTCAAGACGCATTAAAAATGAAAAGCCTCAACAGGGATTTAGGGCTCTATGGCGATTGATGCGCTACCTGTCTTCGCAACGGCTGATGCTCCTGCTGATTTTAATTTCACTTTTGCTGGGAACTGCGGGAACACTAGCGGGCAACTACCTTTTACGGCCTGCAATCAACAATTATGTACTTAAAAAAGATATTGTTGGTCTAGGACATATCGCCCTCGTCATGATCGGAATTTATATCGCTACAGGAATTTTCAACATGTTGCAATACCGGCTGACCATAAAAGTTGCACAGAAAACGATTTCCAACCTCCGAAATGAGCTGTTCGACCGCATGCAGTACCTACCTTTGCAGTTTTACGATACCCATCAACATGGTGATCTGATGAGTCGCTTCACCAATGACATGGATACCGTAAGCGACGCCCTAAACAATAGCATTACACAACTTTTAATCAGCTCAATTACCTTGTTGGGAACACTCGCGCTCATGGTATATATCAGCCCTATCTTATCTATTATTGCATTGATCATGATCCCCCTGATGTTATATCTGGCGAAACTGATCATCAACAAAAGCAAGCGTTTTTTTGCCGCCAACCAAGCTGCACTCGGCAATGCCAATGGCTATGTAGAGGAAATGATCAGCGGACAAAAAGTGGTGAAGGTCTTCGGGCACGAAAACGCCGCCATCGAACAATTTGAACAGCTTAATCAAGTGCTCCGGGAAAAAGCAACAAAGGCACAGTTTTATTCTGGCATGATGATGCCTTTGATGGCGAATATGAGCACCATTAACTACGCGCTGACTACCATCGCAGGTGGTATTCTAGTGATCACACGTGGATTCGATTTAGGGGGATTAACTGCATTTTTACAGTATGCACGGCAATTTGGACGGCCTGTCAATGAGATTTCTAGCCAATACAATAGCCTACAGGCAGCGTTGGCGGGCGCAGAACGTATTTTTGCCGTTATTGATACGGCTCCTGAAAGTGAAACGGTCGATCCGCAGGCAATGCCGGCCCCGGTGCAGGGCCAAGTGACACTATCGCATGTAAATTTTGGTTATGTACCCGAAAAACAGGTTTTATTTGATATCGACATCGACGTAAAACCAGGTCAAAAGATCGCTTTTGTGGGTGAAACTGGTGCCGGCAAGTCGACAATTATCAATTTGCTGCCTCGCTTCTACCCTTTGCTATCCGGGGATATTCTGCTAGATAAGACATCGATTTTTAAGCTGGATCGCAATGAACTGCGTAAAAAACTATCTATTGTATTTCAGGACACCCATTTGTTTACCGATACGGTTATGGAAAACATCCGGTATGGCCGGCTCAGCGCAACAGACGATGAAGTGATAGCGGCAGCGAAGCTTGCCGCAGCGGATAGCTTTATCATGCAATTGCCACAAGGATATAAAACCGAATTGACCAATGATGGAGCCAATCTGAGTCAGGGACAACGGCAGTTAATTAACATCGCCCGAGCAACTATAGCCAATACGCCAATCTTAATATTGGATGAAGCGACCAGCTCGATCGATACACGAACTGAAATCGCTATTCAGGAAGGTATTGACCGGTTAATGCAAAACAAAACAAGCTTCGTCATTGCCCATAGACTCTCGACCATCAAGAATGCTGACGTCATCTGTCTGATCGAAAAAGGGAGAATCGCCGAGTTCGGTTCGCATACAGAATTGCTAAAGCAAAAAGGTAAATACTATCGTTTGTATATGGGACAGTTTGACTGATCATTCCGAAGCTTTAACTCCCTACTTATTCCGTGAATACTGTATTTATTTCGTGGCAGAGGATCTTTTTTGAACGGTACAGCGGCTTGCAAAATACGAGATCATCGTTTTTCTGAAAGATGGCTACAACATTCTGACATTTGGATACATCTGCCTCCAACTTTACACAGAACTTTGTCTCAAGAAAAAAAAAGATTATGAAAGTATTTATAACTGGAGCTTAGGGCTTCATAGGTTCAGCAGTTGTTCAAGAAATGATCGATGCGGGACATCAAGTATCTGGTTTAGCACGCTCAGAAAAATCAGCAGAAATAATCACGAATTTAGGTGCTCAGGTAATCCGTGGCGATCTTATTTAAAACAAAAACCAAACTATCGCCCCTGGAATTTCGAGCGGGCTTTCACTAAGTTAGTGAAAGCTAACCGTGACCATTGAATTCAGTAAAACGGTCCATCTGGGCATGGACATTATAATTTTAGGGGCGGAGATCAAAAAATAAACAGCAGACCAAGCAATAGCTATTATCCGGTCTGCTGTTTGAATCAACAAAGATTATTTTTCTTTTTGATCTTTAATTGTATCTTTAATCGCCTTAGTTTCTTCGGCGGTCTTTTCACTTATTTGATCTTTATACTTATCAAATTCATTTGAGACCTTATCGGCCACATGACCTGCTGTTTCGCTAATCGAGGATGACACATGATCATACTCTTCTTTCACTTTATCGGCTACTTCTTCGTATGTGTGTTTTGCCTGTTCTTTGAGGTCCCTTGTTTTTTCCTTGATTTTTTTCCGCGTTTTTTTTCCACTATTCGGTGCCACTAATAGACCGACCAATGTACCTACTGCTGCTCCCGCCACCATTGCGAGAAGTAATCCCGTTGAATTATTTTTTCCGTTGCACATCTTTAAATTCTTTAGACAATCGTAATTAAGCATATATTTCAAAATGATTATGTTGTTAAACTTCTACAAGAGCAAACAATAAAAGCAAAACATTAGTTTGTCATATTTTAAATAATGTACAACAGACTAGATTGCGGCACCATATGAATCGAAAGGCGCTAAAGATGAGCGTTCAGAAATGGTCTGGATCAAATAGCTCTACTACACTCGACTTTTCAGTTCTGACCCCAATCCAGTGTTGATTTTCTTTTGTTTGAAGTATTGAAAAATGACTGCAATAATAAAAAGCACAAAAAGGACAAGAAGGGTCTGTCCAATAATTGGATCATTTATATCCTTTGCCAAGGGATGTCCGACCGGAACTCTGGTAAAGGTCTCATTAACAGTAGGCACCAGCGACAAGAAGAAACTAAATGACCATAGAAAATTTTCAAAATACCGAGCCTTCGTACTACTTTTCTTCGTTGCGTGCAGCCAATAGGCCACCGTTACAAGAACCAAGATGAAGAGTGAAAAAACATGTCCAGCATTGAAGCCGCCCTGTTTCGAAATCCCTAATGCCGTAAGAGAAGTGATGGCTGTCGCATAAAAATATAGCTTCCCCGATAATACTTTAAGATTGATCTTACCATAGCTGATAAATCCTAATACAGCGCCTAAAAGTGCTGTTACTCCAATAACTGTGTGGAAAACTCCCAAACCTGATAAATTCATTTTTTCTATTTTTAACGTTGATAATTTCAAAAAAATGTTCCTGTAATTTAAGGTCGTTGTCACGCTTTCACGGTACAGTCCATGGAATAACTACCCTTTAATGGAACACTACAAAGTTGCAATAGAATAAGGAAAATGGTTTTTTGATTTCGTTCAAAGATTTGATGTTTTAGTTCAAAAAACAGGACTACAATCTTATTGGAGAAAACTTGGTCCCCTCGATAAAATGGAATACCATATACAAGTCACCATTGGTTTTTAGTTGCTTTTAAGCTGTCGACGATAATTTGTTGGCGATATGTGGTATTTGTCACTAAAACTCTTTGTAAATGTTGCGAGGTCGTTAAATCCACAGTTAAAGGCAATTTCGGAAACACGCTGATCGGAAACCAAAAGGAGCTCTGCCGCCTTTTCGAGCTTCTTATTTTTGATGTAGCTGGCAGGTGTATCCTGATATAATTTGGCAAACTCTCTTTTAAATGAAGAAACACTCAGATTATTCTGTTCCGCAAGCTGCTCAATGGTTAATTGGGAAAACAGATTGGCTTCAATAATCTGTTTAAACGAATAGGTATTTGAAGAAAAAAGCTGTGATAATATCACTCGTATGACCGACGCGTTTCGCGTTTGGGACAGGAGCAATATAATTTCTTTTAATTTGAGCACCAGTATATCTTCATTGATCAATGAAGGATTTTCAAAATAGAACAGCAAGCCTTCCACATATTTCTGGATCAGGAAATCATTGTCAATTTTTTCTTTTGATTGGTTTGAAATGATATTTTCAGGTTCAAGCAGCAACGAGGGCAACTCTCTATCGTAAACTTTCTTCAAGGTATCTGGATAAAAAGTGACGATTAACAGCTGACAATCACGCGTTGGATTCACATCGTGTATTCGCTTTCCAGAATTAATACAATTCAGCAATAAGGAATAATGTTTCGCAATAGTTAGCTCTTCGTCATTTGCCTGGTATTGCATCTCCCCTTCCAGCACATAGAGGAAGCAAGCCTGTTCCGCTACTGGAAATTCAAACGTAAATGGTGCCTTCAATGCGATTTTCTGCATCATCGGTCTTCCAAATAGCTCATATTTTTTGTAATCATTTACCATTGTACCGCTCAATTTCTCAAATTTAACGATTGAGTTCCGTATAATTAAAATGACGGTTGTGCAATCGAGTCTTATTTTTTAAAATTCCGTTAAAATAGATTCTTCCAATCGATGTATTTTAAATTCGTTAAACACCTGTTAATATTAGTCTAAATTTACGTCTATTTTAACACCAAGATCTTTGCTGCTTGCCTTTAAAACATGATCTACCCAAATACATAGCATAGACTGTTTTCCAGGTTTGTTTTGATCCCAGTCTTCTTTCCAGACAATGTCTATTGTTTTCCCGTGATAGGCTAAGTTTCCGAGGTAAAAATAATCCATTTTGCCAGCAGGTATCAGCGGCTGAACCTGAAAGCTGTTGTGATGGGATGCCTCAAATCCAATGAGATCTGCTATGATTATGTCTGGATAGGTTGAATGAAAATAATCATTCTGCCCACCAAATTGCTCACCGTCACTTGGTATATACCATTCACCGATATTTGGGTGGGCATAACCGTGAAGCCGTGTAAGCTTCATAATTTGTTCGTACAGGGTCTCTTTGTCCTGCGCAGTGATTTGATTTTTATAATTTCTTAAATAGTTGCTGTATGCTTTATAGACGACTGAGTTTTGAAAAGGCCATCCTCTGCCGTTCCAGGCATAAGCCTGCTCATTATAATAGGGATGTTGTCTTTCGGCCGTGGTCATTCCTTTATGGTTATTGAAACCTTTTTCGGAAGTAAACATCGCCCAAGCTACCTCATACATTTTATTATCCTCACGCGGTATCATATTGAAATACCACGGGGTATAACCAACGGATTCCCGCACCCGCGCTTCGTAATCCCGTACACCATAGGCATTGTCTCCGGCTGTCAAGGTATAAAAAAAACCATCATCTGCATTCCAAAGTGTCCTGAGAAATTTCCGCTGTATTTCCTGGCTTCTGAATTTATAGTAATCTGCTTTCGCCTTATTCTTAATCGAAGGATGATGTTGCTCTTCCTGTCTATAGAGATTGTACAATGCGTTGGTATTCCCAAAGGAATAGCTTCCAATGGATGGGCGCACCAGATAAAAATCAGGATAACCTTTGGTAAAGGCCAATGGAAAGTCTTTCGCCGCAGTCGTATTTGCAGCCTTTTCTGTCGTCCCCCAACCTAAATAAAGATCTCTCCATGTACTATCGGTATAAAAAGCATAGGGCCATTTACTCTCAATCAAGCCAAGCAACGCCGAAAGGCTGAATTCCATACCATCGTACAGATCCAGAATTTTGTACATGCCGTTGGTCTTCGCATCGGGATTTTTCACAGTGAATAGGCTATCCAAAAGGTGCTGATGGTTCTCCATTGCGGGAAGCATCTTTTGCGTCCAGGCCTGATCGGGATGAATTTTTAAAAATGATTCAATACCATCGACCATCCAGCTGGAAAAATGAACACTTTCGGGCCTGCTCAAATGGGTCAAAAAATTACCGTTTTCCCGTTGATTTAATTTGGAAGCTGATCCAAGCATAAAATATTCGGCATAAGATCGAAGGTATTTTGGATCACGAAGCCAACGTACATCGTAAAACTGATGCGCTGTTGGGCAGGTAATCGCTCCACTCAAGGATCCCCAGGCGGGATACCCGAAAAATTCTGTTATAACCCAATATTTCTTTGAATCATGTGGATCGTAATAATCCCGAAGATGCTTGCTGATCATCCACCAACGATAATTATACACGCGATTTAGGGTATCGTTGGAACTCTCAAAATACGGAATATTATTGACTAAAAAGTCTTTGTTGTTGGATTCGTCAAAAGCTCCGTCCGATTTTGGCCGGTGCTCGAAAGCATTGAACTCCTTTATATTATCTGTTAGATTATTTTTCGCCACTTCCTTTAAACGATCAAGTTCAAGCTGATATATCGACTCCTGCTTCCCAGAAAATCCGCGGTTACTCGAACAGGAAAAAAGAACACCTAGAACCAAAAAGGCTGTGCTGCTTAAAACAATAGAATTTAAAAAAACGTAACGATGTTGTCTTTTCATGTGGTTATATGGAATAGAACTGGAACAAAGACCTAATCAACAGAATTTTTATGACAATTAAGCATGGTGGAACAAATCGACGTAAAATTGATACAATGTATCATATTGCAACAACCGTATTTATATAAAACTCAAATATTCCCATTTTCACATAAAAAAGTATCTTTTTCATATTCTTTCTACTGCTGTTCTAAGCTACATTTGTTCCATAAGTAAACTTGACTCAAGAGAAGTAATTGCCGAAATGAATGGAGATGCCTATCTCATCATTTTAAATTTCTGAATTGATTCGATAAGAATACTGTAAAAAGAATCCTACAATACTACACTGAAAAACATTTTGTGGAACGACGCTGTCGTTCCACATTTTTAATTTATTAAACCGGTCTTTACCCCACCTTCTACGGCAGCCACTTTAGCTTGCTCGCCGGCTTTTTCATGCTTAGTCTCCGGTAGTTCCTTCCGTTGTCATTTTAATTTTATGGATTGTACCATCTGGACGGTAATTTAGGGTGTCTATGCATATCGAACGGCTAAAACTGCCTCCATCTGGATTAATTCCCCCATTATGGTAAATGAAATACCATTGGTTTTTAAAAGGGACAATTGCTTGATGGTTCGTATTGCTGTTGCCTGCTATTTCATTCAGAATTCCTTTATAGACATAGGGGCCTTCGATCTTATCGGCCATGGCATAAGCGATCTTCTCCGGAAATTCCGTGGCATAACTCAAATAGTATTTTCCATTGCGCTTGTGAACCCATGGTGCTTCCGTAAAAGCTAGTCCTTCAAAATTCACCTGTTTTATTTCGCCATCAATCTCAACCATATTTTCTTTGAGCTTTGCGTAGTAACACTCGCGATTACCCCAGAAAATCCAGGCTTGACCATCATCATCAATAAAAACAGCTGGATCGATACAAGCCCAGGAATGGGAAGAAGCAAAACAGTCTTTGTTGGTCAATAAGGGTTTTCCCAATGCATCGCTAAAGGGACCTTCGGGTCTGTCTGCGACAGCAACCCCTATTCCGGACCAATTGGAACTGATGTACCAGTAATATTTTCCATTACGTTCGGTAACATGTCCCGCAAATGCATCGCCGCTTTTTGCCCAGGTAAAATCACTTATGCGCAAAGACACGGGATATTCCGTCCAATTTTTTAAATCCGTTGTAGAATAAACGATCCAGTCTTTCATCTTATAGCCTTTCTGACCTCCTGCAAAGTCATGACCTGCATACAACCAAAGTGTATCCCCCTTAACTAATGCTGCCGGATCGGCTGTAAAATGATGCTTAATAATCGGATTTCCCCTTGCGGTAAAATGATACCGGTCATCCGCAGCCACAGGAGCTAGCAATTCACCAGGTACACCGCCCCATTTATTGTTCAGAAGACGAGACTCTTCCTTGCTGATTGAAATCACACTTCCATGTCGCGGATTAAAATTCTTATGAAAAGGTTCAGGTTTTGAAGAGAAATTAAAGAGATCATCTGTGCGCTGAAATTCGTATCTTCCATTCGCATACAAATCGTACATCAAGATGTAATCGTTTGTTCCATTTAACTTAAAAAGGCTAGGTCCTTCGACAACAACAGACGTGTCTGCGTAGGCATCGAGATACCGGAAGTCTTCTCTCCATGGTCCTTTTAAGGATTTACTTGTCGCCTGCTGAATTCCATTTTTTACTTCTTTTCCAGCAGCATCTTTTGTATTACCCTTAAAGAAAAAATGATATAGCCCATCTTTATAGACAATGTCGCCATCAATACCGCCAAATTTTGGACTGAACAATAAAGTAGGTTCCTTTTCAAAGCCACTAAAATCTTTATTCGCATAGGCCCCGTAAAAATCAAGTTTATCATTCTCATGCGATTTCACCGTAAAATACACCAGGTATTTTTTTTCAGCCGGATCGTAGATCGTCTGTGGTGCCCATACCCATTTTACGTTCTTAAATTTTTTAGGGTATAACTTTGCCAGGTCAACAGTATTGTGTTTCCAGTCCGTCAGATTATCAGATCGCATCAAAATAATACCCGGATTACTTCCCCACCCATTCTTTACCGTAAACATATCAGTTGCGACCATATAAAATGACTTTTTGTCCTCTCCCCTAAGGATGTGCGGATCACGAACCCCTCCCGTTTGGGATATATCCGCCGATGACAAAATAGGTTTATTGTTATTTAATGCAACCCAGTTTTGCGCATCCTGACTGACTGCAAATCGCAATTGCTCTTGTGTATTTTTATCCCCCGAACCTTCAAAATATGCAAAAAGATAACCCGCCGCCTTATCTGCATTGTATATTTTTTGCGCTATGGCATTGGTAAAACTCATTAATGCAATACTCAATACCCCTATTTGTTTTAGTTTCATGTTTGATCAATTTTTAGGTTTTTCTAAATGCTCATTTGCCAAGTAAACCTTCTTTATTACACCTTAACCATGGATTATTTAATGCACAAATTCCAAATTATCTTGATCGAAGGGATATTCAACACAAATTTAAATTTGCTCAAAAACACTTTTCCACGAAGCTGTAGAAGAATACGATACGAGGTTTACTTTTATTAATGTCAAATATACATTTATTATTTAAATAGGCGATATTTTTATGGTAAGTACCGTTTAAAACGGGACATTTTCCAGGGGTAAAAGTCTTGAATCCAAGATTGCTGCAGTACGATGCCCTATAATCTTCATATACGCTGGATTTTGTTCAAATGAAAAAAAATCGGACACACTTCGCTGTTTGATAAGCAGACAAATATCCCACTGCTCCTGATCGGGGCCTATCAGAAACTGGTCACCATGCCCAACAAAAAGTAGCTCACCGCCGCTTTCTTCCACAAAAGGTTTGGCTAGCTTTATATAATTCATGAAAGCATCGTATCCCGAAATTTCTTTGATTGGCGCAATCTCCGGAAAATTAGTATAGTCCGCGATTTTCCTCAACTGAATTAAATTGAGATTGACAATGGGGCCTTGGATATTTTTCAATGCCAGATTCCTTCCGGCTTCATAACTCGGATACAAATACGTCTTTCTTGCCATATCAATAGATACTTGTTGTTTCACTCACTTTACTCTTCAACTCAGTTGCAGCATGATGTATGACTCTTTTATAATCAATGATTTTGTCGTTTTCAAATGGAATAATAACTGCATTTTCAAACAGGAAATTTCCCTCGCCCAATTGGTTCCAATCCGCCTGTAAGTTTTTATTGTCAAATTGCCCCATGTTTAACATAAATCTGATTCTGTTGGAAAGAGCCGTTAAATTCAGGCTATCTGCGATATATGTTTTATTTTCGGCCCTATTGTAAATTGTTAACACTCCCATCAATGGTTTACTGTCCAAGAATTCGGCTTTCAATTGCTTTTTATCTATTTTGTTCATGTGTTTTTAAATTAAAATTATAAATCTCCGCCCAATGACTTCAATTGCGCAGCAAAAATAAGGAGATCTGTTACGGCCATTCCGTCCAATAGCTTATTGGCGATGTGCTCAGCTGTAACAGTCGCCTCCTTTAAAATTCGATCACCAGCCGCCGTAAGCTTCACATAACTGACCCGGGCATCTCTATCATTGTGCTCTTTTACAACAAGCCCCATCTTTTCCATGGGGGAAATAATCCGTGTAATTCCTGAGGCTGTTAAACCGGTACTTTCAGCCAGATCAATTCGCCGTAGCCGGTTACCGGGAACCTGGCTTAAAATATGTAGGATCATAAAGTCTGTCAGACTTAGTCCATGCAAGCTCAACTCATCAAACTTTTTGGTGATGACAGATTGAACTTTTACAATGTTCAGAATCGTATTAATCGCATTCATAATATTATTGTTCTTGTTATTTGCACAATACTTGAGTAGTCAAGTATTATGCAAATATAATAGTTTTATTTAAATGGCCGAATAGAATAAAAGATTCTGCCAACAGCGCGGTTACACGACAGCGCAATAAATCTATTTACCTTACGAGAGAAGTTGGTTGGTATAAAACTACACTTAGGTGTAGCCTTGATTGACATAATCTATAATATTTTTGGACAAATTCTAATCGATAGGAGGCTAAAGCCAAAGATTTTCAGAATATGGAAAGGAAAGAATCCTCAAATATTAACAAATTTATTACCTATAACATAGTATAAACATGACAAATTGCAAAAACTGTGGGACAGATATAACGCTGAATTTCTGTCCGAAATGCGGACAGCCAGCGGTCCTTAAAAGAATTGATGCGCATTATATCGTCCACGAGATTGAACATGTCCTTCATTTCGAGCGCGGCATCTTGTACACGATTCGTGAACTCATTACCACACCCGGAAAAAATGTAAAAAAATATATTGCCGAGAACAGGAGTCGCCTGGTAAAACCCATTATTTTTATCATCATCACCTCGCTGATATACTCTGTAGTAAGCCATTTTTTTCATGTAAACGACAAATATGTGAGCTATTACGAATCCCAACATTCTACTACGGGTTCGATATACCTCTGGATCCAGGATCACTATGGTTACGCCAATATCATGATAGGATTGTTTATCGCTTTTTGGGCGAAACTATTTTTTAATAAATACGGTTTTAATTTTTTTGAAATTGTCATCCTGCTGTGTTTTATTTTGGGAATCACGATGTTGATCTATACTATTTTTGCATTAGTTGAAGGTGTAACACATACAGGTGTTATGGTACAGGCTAGCATCGTCGCTATGGTATATAGCGTTTGGGCTATTGGACAATTTTTCGACCCCTACAAAATACCCAGTTATTTAAAAGCGCTCGCTGTTTATATTTTAGGTTATCTGTCATTTACTGCTGTCGTCGTTATTATTGGTCTATCGATAGACTTAATTTTAATGAAAAGATAGGTTATCCTCCTTTTTCCGTCCTTGTGAAACCTTTTAAAATAACATGATGGGTAAGTTTGCGCTGTAAACTTACCCATCCTATTACTCGTTGCCTGTTACAGATTATTTCTCAGATATCCCTGAAAATTATCTTGAAACTGAAGGCCGGACCCCAGTCTATATTTACTTAATTTATTGTTGAGGGTAAGTCCCCATAAAACGAATTCAGTCAGAAAATGGAGATCTTCGGGTTTCGTTTCCGGTTGGTATTGCTGAATTAAAGCATGGATAGGCTTCACTTGATCCAAAACCTGCCCGTACGCCAAATCGTTGAGTTCATCAGATAATTCGATTCCTTCTGATTCCGAAAACCAACGAACAATATCATCGTAGGGATAACGCTCGTTTTCTCTTTCCAGTTTCTCAATTTTTGGGAATAAAATCGGGAAAAGGCTTTTAATCGCGTTTTCTATCAGCTGCACTGCAACGACACCCGCTCCTTCTTGCTCGCCTTCATAAACGAGCTCAACTTTGCCGGTTATCGCAGGCACAATACCCATAAAATCACTCAGCCGTACTGCAGTTGCTTGTTCCCCACTTCGGAGCATGCGTAATTCAGCGGTACTTAATAAGTTTTGAAATGCTGTAATGCTCATACGCGCACTCACGCCGCTCTTTTCATCAACATATTCACTATTTCGTGCTTCAAAGCTTATCTGCTCAATCAATTCCCTAGCCAGCTCCGGGACATATATCTGCTCCTTCTGGGCCGCTTCCAAGTTCGCCTCCTGCGCAGTAATTGCCTTTGCTATCTCAACCGATGCGGGGTAATGTGTAAGTATCTGCGATCCAATGCGATCTTTCAGCGGCGTCACAATACTTCCTCTATTGGTATAATCCTCCGGATTCGCTGTGAATATAAATTGTACATCTAACGGCAAGCGTAACTTAAAACCGCGGATCTGAATATCTCCCTCCTGTAATATATTGAAGAGGGCTACCTGGATTCTAGCTTGAAGATCAGGTAGCTCATTAATGACAAATATAGAACGGTTTGCCCGAGGAATCATACCAAAATGAATCACCCGATCGTCTGCATAGCTCAGTTTTAAATTTGCGGCTTTGATGGGATCTACATCACCGATCAAATCAGCTACTGTCACATCAGGCGTAGCCAGTTTCTCCGCAAAACGATCACCTCTACCAAGCCAGCTTATCGGTGTATCGTCGCCTTTCTCCTTCAGCAACTCTATCGCATAACGCGATATGGGGTTAAACGGATCATCATTAATCTCTGAACCTTGAACCACAGGCACATATTCATCCAATAAGTTGACCATGAGCCTAGCGAGACGTGTTTTCGCCTGACCGCCAAGGCCCAAGAAATTAATGTTGTGTTTGGAAAGTATTGCTCTTTCAAGTTCTGGAATTACGGTATCTTCATAACCATGTACCCCATTGAACACGGTTTCACCCGTCTTTATTTTTGTAATCAGATTCTGACGCAATTCTTCTTTTATTGTTTTAGGTTTATAACCCGAAGTTTTTAATGCACCAAATGTTGTAATCTTCGTGTAATCCATATATTCTTATCGTATTCTTTTTTTTCGATTTTCTTCGTAATCCTCAAAGATCATTTCACCTAGATCCCCAAGTCCCGTGTAATAAGCCTTCCCTTGATTTGAAGCTGTAAACTCGTCGACAAATTGCTGTAGATAAGGATCCGAAGCAATCATAAAGGTTGTAATTGGTATTCCCAACTTTCGAGCCTGCGCAGCCATACTATAGCATTTGCTGGTGATAAAAGGATCCAAACCCATAGGATTCTTATAGTAAGTGCCGTCCGGCATATTTAAACAGCTCGGTTTCCCGTCGGTTATCATAAAAATTTGCTTATTCGCATGCCGTTTTCGCCTTAGCAAGTCCATCGCTAGCTTTAAGCCCGCGACGGTATTGGTATGAAATGGTCCAACTTGCAAATAAGGCAGGTCTTTTATCGCGATAGGCCATGCATCGTTTCCGAAAACAATGACGTCAAGTGAGTCTTTCGGGTAACGGGTCAAAATAAGTTCTGATAAAGCCATCGCCACTTTTTTTGCAGGTGTGATCCGATCTTCGCCGTATAAAATCATACTGTGGCTGATATCGATCATCAACACTGTACTCATCTGTGACTTAAACTGTGTATCTTCTACGACGAGATCATTTTCGGATAAGGCAAACTCACCTATCCCATGATTGATCTGTGCGTTTTTCAAGCTCTCCGTCAAAACTATTTTCTCCAGGCTATCTCCGTACTGATAGTTTCTGAAATCGCCCATATTTTCGTCACTCCGTCCCTGGTGATTGGTTTTATGATTGCCTGATTTCCCTTTCCTCATTTTCCCAAATATCTGGTCCAAGGCATGCTGACGCAAAGCTTTCTCCAGCTTTGAGGTAATATCTACGCCACCTTCACCACCAAACTCCACTTTTTCCCTGATATAACCTTTATTCTTCAGATCCGCAATGAAATCGTCTATCGTATAGGCTGGCGTCGTCAGTTTGAACTCTTTATCCAATTGCCTAAGCCAGTCAATGGCTTCATCAAAATCACCAGAGGTATGGGTAATCAGTTCTTTGAAAATGTCAAATAATTTATCAAAGGGCGTTTGAAACGGCTCTTCATATTGTTTGAAAAGAAAACCTTTCCTTCGTTTCGTGCTTTTCATGCATTCCTCTTATTAGTATGAAGAAGCTATCCAACTCCTGTATCGGATGCTTCATAGTATGAATTTACGAAATAATAATTTTTGTGAGCACCGTACATCCATTTAACTTCAAAAACTGGCTATAGTATGACGCATCAAAAATAAGGTACACTAAAATTAATAGCAGTCTTGTTTACTTAGCCCGATTTTTTTGGGTGATAGCATAAAGCGCTATTGGAAAAGCGTAAAAAGCCACAGAGAATTGGCATTCTCTGCGGCTTCTTGATTTGGTTATTCCAAATAGGATAGAATTACCTGAATAAGTACCAGCTTAATAGAGCAGTTCCAAAGTCGGTTTATTGGCGGCAGCTTCCCTACTACTAAAAGACATATCATTTGTAGAAGAGGCCGCAGCTGTATTTAAAAATAGAAAGGATGCTTTACGATCAGTGCTGGTCAGCAATCTATTAATGGCCGAAGTGACGTCGATGGTCTGTAAACCTATCCCAGAAATAGGAATTTTACCGACAAGTACAGTATCCATTGGTGCATTGTTCCAATTAATGCTATTTTCCAACCAAGATGTCGTGGAGGTTGTATAAATATTAATAGTACGTTGTGGTGCTGTATTCACTCCTGCAACATACATTTTTAATTTTGCCGAACTCACTTTAGGTTTAGTAATCATCGAAATATCAAATTTAGTATATGCTTTACGTGCGTAAGATGTAGCGTCGGATTTGATGACAAGATCAGTTGTAGTTCCATAATTTGTACTTGCATAGGTACCGTTGCGGACATAGGCATCGGCAAGAGAGCTTCCGGCATTGGCTACAACAGCATGCTGAAACGCTCCAACGTCTGGATTACCCAATGGCAGCGCATTTCCAGCGAAATCCTCGCCTCCATTGTTACTTATAAATACACCGGCATTAAGGGCGGCCGAACTGGAACCGACATCATAACCTTTTGCAGCGTCAAGGCCGTTTCCACCGATTGGATTGACAAATACCGGATCTTCATAGAAATTGTTGTTCCGCACGGTAGTTCCCCAGTTCAATGACGTAAATGTACTCGACGGGAATAAACAATTATTGTTAAACTTCAGTCCGTTATCGGCTTGGGTAGACAAACTACTAATGGTCGAGGTCGTGTAAAAAATATTATTTGAAAATGTTGCATAAGGCTTTCCTGAACTTACGCCATTCATGACGTTAAACAGGCTGGCGGTTGGATTTTTGATATAGAATACATTATTATAAATCTCACGGGAATCGTATGTCGTTTTTTCGATCAAAAAGAGCTTTTTTAACCGTGTTGTACCGATATCGTTAACAGAAACGTTATAGCGAACTTTAATATTCTTAGACTGGTTCATAAAAAGCATAAATCCGCCGTTGTTATCATGCGAATAATTGTATTCGAAAATATCTCCATCGGTTACTGAATTGGTATCGTAGCCATCGGCATCGAACGCGACTCCATCGTTAGCGCCCCCGCCTGTCATACCGTAAACTTCATTATAAGCCACCAGCGTATTCAAGCTACCAATTGTCCAAATACCCGCATAATTTTCAGAGCCTGTGTTCATACATGCCTTATAGACCGTATTGTGTGTGATTTTACTTCCTCCCGTCACGCCGGACATAACGATTCCGTCGCCGTAGATATATTCAATCAAATTGTTATCGATAATAATATCTTTTGATCTGGCTGCCATAGCCCTATCGCCAGTGGTCCTTATCCCTTCAACGGAACAATTGGCTACGTGGCAACTTTGTACCAAAGCACCGTATATTTTACCGTCTAAGATAATCCCGCCAGAGCTTTTGTTATAATTGGTCTGTCCATCGATCGCACCATTGACGTCGTGAACATAACAATTTCTAACGGAGACATTGCTAATTGCTGTTCCTGCAGAACTGCCTCCAACCACGCGGATCCCCGTAGCAGCATAACTTGTTCCGCTTGGGATTGTATTTGTCAGTTCGAGGTTATTTACCTCAAAATAAGACACCCTATTGAGGTATAGTGCATTTGATCCGTTTCTCTTTCCACCACCGTTGATAATCGGACGAACATCGCCGCCATATTTATCTATAATAATAGGAGCTTCAGCCGTTCCCGAATTTTTCATATGCAACGTGTCATTCCATACGCCACCACTCTTGAACAAAATACGATCACCAGGGCCAAAAACCGAGGCATTAATTTTGGCCAGCGTTCTCCATGCTGCAGTTGTGCTCGTTCCTGTGCTATCATCGTTTCCGCTGGGATCTATATAGTAAGTATTACCTATACTTGCTAGATTTACCTTCGCTTTTGTTTTTACTGATGTCGGAGAATCTAGTTGAACAGACTTTTTGCAGCTCAATAGCCCAATGATTCCAATAGAAATCACCATCATAAATTTTCTCATAATGCTGTTTTTAGTTTATAAATGTTATAATTCTTGCAGACGTATTCCTTATTCCAACGAATACGAATTGTATAATTTGATTAATAACATTAAATTATAAATAACTTGCCAACCACAGGGGGTAAAATCTGAAATAAAGAGGGGTAAAATTTTAAAGGCAGGTCAACATGTAACCAAAATAAATCAATGCATCTTTTTATGCTGACCTACATCGATATAGAAGAAAATTTGATACTTTTAGCTAATAACTACAGCCCTTAAGAACAATACGATATTATGGAAATAGATCAGTATATCAATACACTTTCGGAAACGGAGCAAGAGGTCATCCGTCAATTCCGGAAAGCGATAACAGAAAATGACAATACCGTCTCTGAGAGCTTCGGAAAATTCATGTCAAACCCTAATGCAATTAGCTTTAATGAACAGGGCGTATTTAAATACGGGCTAACAATCGCAAAGAATTACATTTCATTCTTCCTTGGTTATCTATACTAACCCCGAATTAATGGAAGAACTAAAATTAAAATTACCCAAGGCTAAATTTCAAAAAGGCTGTATTAATTTCAAAACATTGGATGAATTTCCCGCATCCGTATTGGCAGAACATATTCAGGCTTCATCCAAAATAGATTTTAGCCCCATGATAAATCGTTATTTGAAAAAGAAATAAGTACCTGGTCAATTCCCAGCATTCTATTTATTCACTTTTACGCGCAACAATAGCATAGACCATCGGAATTTTATTTCCCAAATGGGCTATTCTGAATTTTTTAGGATCTAGTTCTGTCATGTTTTTAAAAATGGGATAAGGTGAATAGTCAAATTCGTTCAGGTCTTGAATGTTTAGCCCATGATGAAGTAAAGCTCCAACGACCTCACTCATACTATGATTCCAGGTAACATAGGACTGCGAAATAGCTGCATCTTTATCGGCATAGGTTCCCTGCTCGGTTTCAACAATTGGAGCAACATTAAAATAATTATAGCCAATTTTGTCAAAATTATCATCGAACATCCAAACAACTGGATGAAACTCGACAAAAACAAACTTCCCTTTCGGTTTCAAGAAACGTGAAATTATTTTCCCCCATTTATCTAAATCCGGTAACCAAGTAATCGTTCCATAGCTGGTAAAGACCAGATCAAATTGTCCGTCAAGATGATTCTCAAGCTCATACAAATCACAACAGATAAACTGTACATCTGCATTCGTTTCTTTCGCAATTTCTCGGGCACTTTCAATCGCCTTGTCGGATAGATCAACACCAGTAACTTTGGCACCAAGTCTACTCAAAGAAATTGTATCCTGTCCGAAATGACATTGTAGGTGTAATATTTTTTTTCCGCTGATATCACCCAATAAGGCCAATTCGATTGAATTTAGCGAAGTCTCCCCTTTTAAAAATCCTGCTAGATTGTAAAAGTCTGATTTTAGATGTGTATCTGTTCTATTATTCCACGAGCGTTTGTTTATTGCGATGTAATTTTCTTCTAGATTCAAATCGTTCATTTGGTTTTTTATTAAACGGTTAATTACCGACTAAAGTACGCTAAAAATTGAATGCTATCGGATTCATCTTTTCCCCAATTTAAAAATAAGTGTTTTAAGAAATTAAGCTTGGTAAAAATTATCATAAAGGTTCTCTATATTTAAATCGATTATCCAATACATCCAAGTTTAAAAAGATGATGTATGAATAACACCTATTTACATGAAGAATAAATGACGATAAAAATATATAGACCAAAGAGCTTACTTCTAAAAAAATATATTGAATGCTTCTATGTACTTGAGAAAACTCACGAAGAAAAAGCGACGGCATATTTTACGTTTCCGAGCATTTACACCATAGTGACGATAAGTGAGCAGACCAAAACTAAGGTAAGCCCAAATGAGGTCATTACGAAGCATTGTCCGTCCAATTCGATAGAAACAAACCTTGTATGCAATTTTAATGAACCTGTTTTAGTGAGTTATGAGGGAAAAATAAATGAAATTACCACTTACTTCAAACCTCTTGGGATAAATGCTTTTATACCCAATGATTTAAGCTATTATAACAGCGGAACATTTCCCGATTTTAATCCGCACCTGGATTATAAAAACGCGATGACATCTATCCTTTCCATTGATAACCAAGACGAGCGAATCAGGGCCTTAGAAGAGTATTGGATATCAAAATTTTGGCTATTTGAAAATGCATTGCTCGAAAACATAATCACCGAAATGCTAGATACAAGTAACCTCAATCAATTGATGTCAGAATTTTCGCTAAAAACAGGAAGATCGAGAACAACCATAAATAAGCAATTCGATCAACATATCTGTAAAACACCTTCCCAATTCAAAAAAATCATTAGATTTCGAGCTGCGATTCAAAGTCACCTCGAAGATGGCAACAAAATAGGTCTGTCTTATAACCTGGATTATTTCGATCAGTCCCACATGATCAGAGATTTTAAAAAATTAACAGGGTTTACACCAAAACTTTTCTTTTCCAAAATAGCTGATCTTGAACGGGACCAAATAAAATGGATCTTATTTAGCAGGTTTACAAAAATACAATCACACTATTTTATTAAACAGTAACATTGCTCCATAATTATTTATACCATACGCTATGAAGCTTTTAATGTTACTTATGTTTTGTCCAATTTTTCTTGTGGCACAAGAAAAAACATCAGCCAAACTTGCCACCTATATGCAGGCACAAGCCGATGTAAATAATTTTAGTGGAACAGTTCTTGTCACGAAAAACGGCGCGATTTTAATAAAAAAAGCCTACGGTTTAGCAGATTATGAATGGAGGATCAAAAATACGATCGATACGAAGTTTCAGTTGGCATCGGTCACAAAACAATTTACCGCGGCTGCTATTTTACAGCTCGTAGACAGCGGAAGATTATCGCTAAACGATAAACTCAGTAAGTTTTTCCCCGATTATCCAAAAGCCGATAGTATAAGTATCCACATGTTGCTGTCACACACCTCAGGACTTGCTATGGGTTTCAAAGAAATCGCATTAAGTAGTATAAGTAGCGATTCTGCTTATACCGCCATCAAGAAAATTCCTTTCGAATGCTCACCGGGAACGAAAAGCGCCTATAGTAATATCGGTTATTATTTGTTAGCAAAGATTATTGAAAAGGTCTCAGGTGAGCATTACGCTTCTTTCTTAAAGAAAAACATATTTGATAAAGCTGGCATGAGTAACACCGGAGTCAGTAATAATGATTCCATCGTCACGAAAAAAGCAAAAGTATATTATCATAATGCAGAAGGTTTTATCCATAATCCCCATATCAACTGGGAGATCAACCTGGGCCACGACGGTATTTATTCAACCGTTGAAGATTTAGCCATTTGGGACAAAACACTCTATGGAACAACGATTCTATCGGCAGCGATGAAAGAAAAAATGTTTACACCATATAGCGCTGAAAATTGGGGCTATGGATTTATCATCAATCCATTTTACAATCACGGACATTATTTGATTGCACATGATGGCGGATTCTTTGGTACAATGACTTCTTTTAATCGATTTACTGAGGACAAACTCTTTGTCAATGTCCTTTCCAACAACGGCTCCCCCGCCCATATCATCGGGTATGGACTGTCTGCGATTGCGCTGGGTAAAGAAGTAGAGCTTCCCTATAAACATTATCCCACCAAAATAGATACGACGCTGTACGATAACTATGCAGGTGAATATGGGAAAATACATATATTAAAAATTACAGGCAAACTCTACTATAACGATGCGGATACTGAACTCATTCCCGAGTCTAAAACAAAATTTTTCAGGGCAGACGACAACGACAGAACAATCGAGTTTGTTAGAGACAAAACAGGAATTTACAATTCCCTTATTTTAACAAAAGGTGGCGTTAAGGAAGTTTCCCCAAGGACCAATAAAAATTAATGAACCCATATGCATGCTTTTAGCATCAAATGTGTAATCGACTCTTTGAAACCTTAAAGAAAAAAATTAAATTACGCCCTTATCAGTCCAGTGTTAAATAGTATACAAACTATCCTAAATTATAACATCGTGCAACAGACAGATCAAAATCCGGAGAAAGCTAAAAAGAGTCCTTTATTAAAGTCTTTTTTCGGATGCCTAGTGTTTATGGCAGCCTATCTCATCAGTTTTTTTATTTTTGATGCAGGCAACAATGTGAAGCTGAATTATATTATTTTTTCGCCGCTTGCATTTATACTGAGCTGGGTATTTTGCTATTTCTATCTGCTGTTAAAAGATACCAGTACTTTGAAATATTATCTACTGGGATGTATGCTGATAGCCGGTACAATTATATATACAAATGGTATTTTTGATATCGATATTAGGATTCAAAACTTCTTTCACTCGTCAACACTCCCGAAAAAATACGGGCAATATCTCGATATCAATAACACCAAAAATAGATTTGGACGACATGAAATCATTCTTTTCAAGGCGAGTAGTAATCCTATTGATCAGTTTTTGACAAAGAACAACGAATTAATCATCCATAGTTTGAGCAAGGCTAAAAACGCTAACGATGCAGAACCAACCATCCATATGTTTTATAAATTGGACAAAAACGGCAAGCAGATCGATCAATATTCTTACACACAGGATGAAGATAAGGATACAGAGATTCTTTTCGAGGGCTATCTGATCAACATAGGAAAACATTACTTTCGTAGCTGGCCATTAGATGGTGATACCACAAAAAACAGCATTGAAATACGCAATGTCGATCTCAACTGGACTGCGGATCAACAACGCCAACAACTAGATGATATCGATCGTAAAGCACAGTATTTTCTTTCTGAGCGAATCTATGATTTCGAACACAGCAATTCGAAAAGCTACTCAAAAAAAACGTATTTCATGGACGGTAAATGGCATATATTCTGTGAAAATATATCGGATGATGATAATTTAAATCTGCAAACCGCGTCTAGAGGGCGTACAGTAAATGATCTTTTCGGACACTGGAACAAGAATGAATGGGTCACGAATCATTCCCCCGCCAATATTCAATCGGTTTATTACCAGAAAATCAAACGAATTCGCAATCGACAGGATGTGAACAGCGGAAAATATGAGCAAGGCGATCGTTGGCAAGGTTGCCTTTTCTCACACCTTGTTGTCGAAAACGACACCTTAAAATTTAAAGATCATTTATATCTTGATGAGGAGTGGCATTGGTCTCAGATTGAAATCAATGGTAAGAATATTGGAGCGCTGACTTTTGAGGATACGGAACAATTTCATAACTATGGTTACTACTCAAATGCGGCTTTAAATTACCAGCTTTTCACCAGTCGACGCAATAGGCTTTATTTGATTAAAAGAATAGATCCTTAGCTTCATCCAGATAAATTAGGAAAAATAATAAGCAGACGAAATGCGGACTTGCTTTTTGCTATCCAAAATAATGACTATATTACATGAAATGAATTTTTGTAGAAATACATCCAATTTGATAGCCATTGGATCCTAGTGAAAATAAAATTCTGATATAGAAGGAAATAAAGCATATGAACAAAAGATATTTTTTCTACTTCATCCTCATTATCACCTTGTTCGCCTCGTGTGGTCTTATTCATAACCTTCCTGATTCGGCATCTCCCAATACTGGTGTAGATCCCAATTTATGGTATTCATTTGTGGATCAGAATGGAAATTTCTACCCCGATAATTGGAAGAAAAGTTATGGCATCCCCTCGAATAAAGCTGCTAGAGACCCTTATTCACTGATGAAGATTGCCACCGACAGAGGCGACCGCGAACAGTTACTTGCTTTTGAACGCGGTAACATGCTGCGTCTGTCAAAACGCATTGCACCAAAAAAACGTGTGTTCATTTTAGTTCATGGCTTTAATGCCGATGAAGAATCCGTTGTAAAACAATATAAATATATTGCCGATCATATCGTTACAAATCCCAAAACCGACGAAATTATTCGCTTTTATTGGGATGGTTTACGATCAACCTCTCCGTTTCGATCTGCAAAAAACTGGTTTTCCGCAGCCTCCTTTAGCCAGATGGCCGGTGAATTTGGATTGAGACGTATACTGAATAATATGGCCGATAAAGATGTCTTCATTATCTCTCACAGTCGTGGAGCATCTGTGGTGATGAGTGCTATTTCGAATCCGGAATACAATAGTTCTTTTTCCGCTCAGGCCAAAGACATTCATAAGGTCGATATCGAGCGGGCAAAACCTTTATTGGAAAACAAAAACAGGATTACCTGTATTATGTTGGCGCCAGCTATAGGGCTTTCCGAATTTCAGTATACCGATACAACAACTAACACCAAAAAATTTGTGGAACTGAGCTCCCAGGTTAAGAAAATACATATCACCATAAATGGTACGGATAAGATGTTGAAGAAGTTTTTTGGATTCTTATCGAATAAACTTAATCCAACAGATCTGGGATATAAAGAGGAAAGTTTTAACGCACTTAAGAAAAATTATACCATCTTTTCGATGACTGATTTCACAGGAATGTCAAGCCATGACTTTAGTCGTTATATCCGAGATCCCAAATTCAAACAGATGCTTCGGGAGGAATCCATCCAAGTACAATAAGATGGTCGCTCGTCTAATTAAGTCAATAGGCTATGAATCGAAACTATTCGCTCAAAACGGCCATGGTTACTTACGGAAACAGGCAAGCGCCTCTTCCCATCCCTCAGAACGAGGCTTGGGACTCCGAGAGAATCTTTAATAATTCCATCTCTTTTGATTTCAACAATATCGTCCAAATGAACTAATTCGCCAGCTGCTATGGTATGTATAAAATCAGGGGAAACGATGGTCTTCGTATAATACCTTTTTCCTTCGCAGATGACTTCTCCCCTCGCCTTGCAAGAAGATCGTTCATGAACTGAACACCGCAATTTCAAAGGGATGTACTTTCTGATTCCTGTCTGTCTATTCCATATTTTATAAGCAGCCTCTTTCATGCTCCATAAGAGCCAAACAACAATTTCGGGGTCTGGACTGTTCACAATCAACAGTTGTTCCTGCTCATCAAATAGTTTTGAAACAAAGCCCCTACGCCTCCAATTACTCTCTTTTCTGGACTGAACCAGATCGATAATGTCATTACCAATCATTTTTCTTGTAACTTGCTTTCGATTATTTCGACTGCGGCTCCCATATTAAGCATACGCTCCATGTCAGAATTTTCAATAACGATCCCAAATTGATCTTCGATATCCAGTACAATATCGACCAAATTGGCTGAATTAATTTGTAGATCACGCATAAAATCAGTCTCTTCAGTAAGCTTTCCGAAAGCTTCTTCGTTTGTTGTGTAGGGTGCTATAATTGGTTTTAAAGCACCGATCAATTCTTCTCTCTTCATAAATTTAGTTATCAAATTTTTTAAATATTAAACAGGCATTTACATCTCCAAACCCGAAACTTGCCTTGGCTATAATTTGGGGTTTGACATCAATTTGATGTATTGATACTCTTGATGGATCTATCAGTGCTGCGATCTCGGGATGTAAATCAGTACAATTACTGTTTCCGAATAAAAATCCATGAAATAACTGCAAAACTGTGGCCACGCATTCTATGCTACCTGCCGCGCTGAGACAATGCCCAGTCATTCCTTTTAGCGAATTTATCCATGGAAAATCTTTCCCTTTACGCCCAAGTGCCTCGGTCCAGTTTTCTATTTCAAAAGCATCTTTGGCTGTTGCCGTTAGATGACCGTTTATAGCATCGACATCCCATTTGGAGACTCCCGAATTGTTTAGGGCCTCTTGAATGCAACGGCGTACAGCATCAGCGTTTGGAGCTGTCATACTGCCTGTTCCCCGTTGTCCTCCAGAGTTTACTTGGCCGCCCAATAACTCGCCATATATAACGGCATTGCGTGCTAAGGCACTTTCCAAATCTTCCAGTAATAGGGCTCCAGCCCCACTACCCGGGACGAACCCTGCGGCTGTTGCACTCATTGGGCGCGATCCTTCCGCAGGGCGGTCATTATATTGCGAACTACAGACACGTAGTGCATCAAAACCGCCCCAAATATAAGGCCCACTATCTCCAGTACTGCCTGCCAGCATGCGTTTTGCTCTTCCGGACCGAATCCGGTCATATGCCATTAGAATTGCTTCAGTCCCAGTAGCACAGGCCGAGGAATTGGTGGTCACCTGATTTCCGAGGCCTAGTTTCCCACCTAAATATGCACTGACACCACTGTTCATTGTTTGCGCCACAACTGTACTACCTAGTCTGCGGGTTTGTAGCTCATCAATTTTATAAATACTCTCGCGAAACTTATCAATACCTGATGTACCTGAACCAAAGACTGTTCCGCTATCCCAATCGGGGGCCGAATTTACGGCAATAGGAAGACCTGCATTTGTCCAGGCCTCCATTCCAGCAATGACTCCGTACAAGATGCCTGTACTATTAAAACCTCTAAGCTCAAGTTCAGTGAAATATTGCCTTTTAAGATCATCTGATATTTGCGGCATTCCAGCAATCTGGCAGGAAAACTGTAGTTTTTCCAGCTGTTCATCATGTCTAATACCCGAAACGCCATCTTTGATGGCCTGAGTAAAGGCAGGCACCCCCACTCCATTGGGCGCAACGACTCCTAGTCCAGTAATCACAACTCTCTTCATAAATCCTCCGTCATCATGCCTGCCAATATCCCTTTACAAACTTCCTGTCCGGCTTCATTCTTCATCGTAACGGCACACTTTAGTTTGCCAAACCTAAAATATATTTTTTTTGAAAACACGGTGACTTTCTCCTTTGGATATACTGGTTTTAAAAACTGTATTTCAGTAGAAGTCAACGCAATAGACGAGCCTTGCATTAAGTCTTTATTGAGCAGAAAGATTCCCAAACAGGCCAGACCTATTTGAGCCATCGTTTCGATCAGAATAACTCCCGGGGTAATCGCTCTTTCATAAAAATGGCCGCGATAAAAGTCCAGATCTTCATCAAAAGTATAGGTACCTGCAACACCTTCGTCATCGACTTGAATCAACTCATCGACAAATAAAAATGGGGCCCTGTAGGGCAATTTCGCTAGTATAGCATTCAATTCCATTGTTCAAAATGAGTAAGTTACCACTGTAATAAAACCCGCTGTGCTGAAAATCCCGGACCGAAACTCAGCATCAGCCCCAATTCACCGGCTTGAGGCTTACGTTTCATAATACGTTCAAGGACGTAGAGTACCGTGGCGCTCGACATATTACCATAGTCCGCTAGTATAGCCTTAGTATCTTCAATATCTTTATCAAATTCAGCAAAAATCTCCTCGATTGTGGCTACGATCTTTTTCCCGCCCGGATGAAAAATCATGTAATTAATATCTTTAATTTCCAGCTGGTTCTTTTTCAGGAATGGATGTATAACTGCATCAAAATGGGACGCAATCACATTGGGCACATCCACATCCAGTATCATCTGCATACCAGTGTTGGTCAATTTAAACCCCATAATGTCCTCCGCATCATAAAAATGATACATCTCCTGATCAAGAATTACAGGTCCGCAATCTTCCTCACAGGATGAAAGCAGACAGCAAGCTGCACCATCGCCGAAAATGGCGGCACTGACCATATTCGACATCGAGAAATCTTCCAGCTGAAAAGTCGCTGTTGGCGCTTCGACGGCAATAACCGCAGCACGTTTACCTGGGTTTGCCTGAAGAAAATTTTTAGCATAAATAATACCTGAAACACCGGCAACGCAACCCATTTCGGTAACTGGTAACCGCACAATATCCTGTCGGAGTTTCATCCTATTAATAAGATACGCGTCCAGAGAGGGGATCATAATTCCAGTGCAACTGACTGTAATGATATAATCCAGAGACTGTGGATCCCAGCCCGTTTGTTCAAGGGCCTGACGAAGTGCTTGCTCCCCTAGGGCTATCGCCTCCCGGCAATACACATTGTTTTTTTCTTCAAAAGATGTCGCCGTGAAGACTTCGATCGGATCCATAATCGCATAGCGCCTGTCCACGGCGGCACCTTCGAAAAGTTTCTTGATTTTCTTAATAAAACGAGGTTCCTGTCCATGAAGCCAAATATCCAATAGCGGAAGAATATCAACGGTAGTACAAGAGTATTTAGGGAGTTGCTTGGCAACATTTATTATTTTAACATTCATATATTGAAAATTATCCACTGGTAACGAAAGGCCCATTTCCATTGGATGGTGTAATGTTCTAACCGTAATCTCTTTGCGAATTGTACAAGCTCAATCTTTTTAAACCCGCGCAGTATGGAAACAAGCCCATCCACTTTTGTCATTCTATTTAACCTAAAAACAACAGCAATAGTTTGAAAAAGCCGGTAAGCCATTTTACTCCTTTGTAAATCGTTGATGACGACCCCCAATTTTGATACGTTGACCAGGCTATCTAGCAAACGAAAAATCGCTTCATCGTCGAAATGATGTAAAGTAAGCGTACACAGAATAATGTCATACTTGACATCTTCAAAATTCGCTTCAAAGATATCTGCACACAAATAGGATATATTGGTATAATCTTTCGACAGATCCCTTGCACAATTTATTGTATACGGATTAGCATCAATCCCGAGCAATGAAAGCTTAATATGATGTCTATTGCCATAATCGCTTAACATGCGAAGCATGTCCCCATTACCACAACCGATATCCACAATGGTTATTGTTTCATTCTTGTAGCCGGTTGAAAGCAATGTTTTCACACCATTCAACGTAATGCTATTTCCGCCTAGAAAACGATTAATCTTTGCAATTCGATCCAGCGTGACGCGAAGTTCGTCGCCCTCCAGCCGAAAATCGTCCATGATCTCATTCTGCGATGTTCTATATCTTGTGTCTATCCCCATTTTATTGAGCTTGCATTTCCATGAGTTTGTTTTATCATCCAACTTAAGATTTTTGGAAAAAATATCGTAGCCTTCATTAGAACCGCGGTACCTATTTTATAACGCAGTACACCCGACAGATGTCGTCCGAATAAGAGCCGTCTTTTAAAGGTTCGATTCCATTGATTCATATAGGACTGTTCCAATTGCTGGCGCGAATCGATATGACCATGGTAATAGTCCACAATAAGCTCGGAAGCCATTTTTGCACTATGTATCGCCATCGCCATCCCATTTCCACAGAATGGATGAATAAGACCGGCCGTATCACCAATCATAAGCATATGGTTTTCTACCGCTGATTTCTGATCAAATGAAAATTGACTTATTGCAAGCGGCTTGTCAAAAAGTAGTCTACTCTTTTCAAAAAAACACTGAAGATGCCTATTTTTAGACAACACATACTTTTGATAATCACCTATATTTTTATACCTCTTGAACGTTTTTACATCGGCCAGATAACATAAATTTATCTGGTCATCTTCGACCTTAGAAATACCACAATAACCGCCTTCAAAATGATGCAAGGCAATAAGGTCATTCGGAAAATCGCCCGAATAGTGTGCTTTAACAGCCATCCATGGAGAGGTTTTTGTTATAAAATCGCGGGATAAGAGCTGATCCACATTGCTGCGTTTTCCATATGCGCCCAGTACAATTTTTGATCTTAATACCTGATCTTGAAACGAAACAGCAAATGTATCATTGCTAAAGGATACGCCTGTGACGGTCGCAATAACAATTGTACAACCCGTCCCTTTTACTCGCTGATATAATAGATCATCCAACGCGTAACGACTGATGCCAATTCCACCCAAGGGTAACCTGACCCTATTCATCTGCCCACCTTCTGTCGTGAACTCAAGCTCCCGAATATGTGTTGGACGTAGCGATTCAACATCCACTTGTAGCCAATGCAGATAGGGTAAGACTTCGTTCGAAACATATTCGCCGCAAACCTTATGACGAGGAAAATCATGTTTTTCGATTAACGTCACGTTGAATCCTTGTTCAGACAGATGCAATGCACTTGTAAGCCCAGCCAAGCCGCCACCTATAATAATCACATCAGGATTTATTGCCATATATCCAAGTTTGCTCTATATGAGTTTCATGTACAAAAAATCAACGTTATAAATCATGCTTCAGTCTCCTACATTGGTTGCCACCGCTGTCCAACAAGCGATTCTTAATAAATCTGTCCATGGTATAGGATATTTCTAAACAGCACAATATCGTTTATCCACTTTTATAAAAAGTCTCTCTGATAACAGCCCTTGGCAATAAATAGTTTGTATTTGGCGGTAAAATAAAGAAAGTGTATATCTTAATTAATTTTCCCGGTCGACAAACATTTTATCCAGAAAAAGATACCTGTTCCGAAATTCTTCAGCAGAAGCTTTCACCTCGGTATTCAAATTCAAGATATTCATTCGCTGATCTTTTGCTGTTGTTTTCGGCCAGGCTGGAAGTCCTTTTCCATTTGGATCACCCGTCTTGATAAAATTAACAAAGTACTGCTGACCAAGTTTCGAAACCTTGTAATCATCTTCTGTCCAGGCAAAAACATCATTACTCTGCAGATTTCCCAATAAATATTCGATATCACTGGCATGGAAAGCTCCCGGTAGGGGCTGTGGGCTTTTTTCCTTGTCTTCTTGTGTAGATTTCTTGCTAATTCCTCCGGCAAGCCCGGTTTGTGCATCACGATATGCCGGTTGCATGGGTGGCCGCGGTTTACCGAATATATAAACGAAGACTGGGTTACCGCTATTCTTTCGTTGCAGGTCAAGCCATTTCCAAGTACTATACACAATAAAATTATCGCTAGCTAATGCAGTTGCCGATTCAATGACTTCTGCCTCAGTCTTCCCTGGATACTCCTTGAGCACTTCTTCAGCTTTAACACCAAACTGTGCTCTTACCAACTTCTCATAATTCTCCGGAGATGGGTAAGATTTACCCATGTAAGCCATATAGGGAGCTTCCGTGGAAGTCCAACCGGCAAGCAAGGGAACCTTAGATTGCTCCCCGGCTTCAAAAATAGCCAATGGAGATCGCGGCAAAAAATAGCAATCAACAATCAAACGGGTAGTGAAGGCTCCTGGCTCGCTGGCTTTATCTAGAAGTTCGGCCGCAGGAATTTCACGCAGTTGATCAAGACCTGTTGCATTTACCCGCGATGCAAATGCAACACCCTGTTGTTCCTGCTCAGTAATAGAGGCTGTACCAAACCGTAAGTTAAAGACACTTCCGCTCTGACCGATAGCACGCGTAAACAACCCCTTGGATAGCGGACTAGTCATTTGAGCGGAAACAGACATACTTCCTGCCGACTCGCCACCGATGGTGACCGCATCGGGATCACCGCCGAATGCAGCTATATTTTTTTTGACCCAAACCAAAGCTGCATGCTGATCCAGCAATCCATAATTTCCTGAAGCATGTTTCGGTGATTCCTCCGTTAATGCTGGATGTGCGAAGAAACCAAAGATACCAAGACGATAGTTGACAGTAACGACAATAAGACCTTCTTTAGCAAAACTTTCACCATCATAACGATTTTCAGATCCATCACCAGCATTGAACCCCCCGCCGTAAAAATAAACTAAAACAGGAAGTTTGCCTGAATGAAGACTCTTTGGACGCCATACATTCAGGTATAGACAGTCTTCACTGATACCCGGCGACCGAAATCGCATATCCCCATAGATCGGTTTCTGCATCGGAGAATAACCAAAATGATCTGCTTTACGGATACCAGACCAGTGTTCAGCAGCTTGCGGTTCTTTCCATCTTAGATCGCCTACTGGGGGTTTTGCAAAGGGGATCCCTCGGAAGGACTCGACCCCGCTTGACAAGATAATCCCTTCTAGCACCCCCTCTTCAACCTTTACCTGTGGCATTTGGGCGAAAACAAACGATGCAACCAAAAGCCCAACAACTGTAAAAAAAATCTTTTTCATCATAACATTCATTTACAACTCTAGAGTTTTATTCTTACAGTTAAAATACAAAATAAAATCTATATCACCGTGATAGACTGACAATTCACCGCAAAAACCTAAAGAAAATTTAACCAATAGACAAATACCTGCAGCAGCCGGATGCTTGCTTGCTTGCTTGCTTGCAGTGATCAACGCATTTAGTTGGTCAGCCAAACAAAAAGTAGCATAAGCCATTGGACAAGAATACATGTCCAAAATGGCTTACTACTTGCTGTGGTCAATATTTCGAGTACACCAATAAACTTTGACCTTATTATAGTATAGAAGCTAGTGTTATTGTCCAAATCCAAGGAATCAAACTTCACTTTGTTCAGACCAAAAATGACAATGCGTCGCACCCAAGGGCTCTCAATTTTGGTATTTTTTACGTCATTAATCAGTTTAAGTTTCGCAAACGAATAATCAGCGACATTTTGTATTACATCGGGCTGATTTGATTGAAAAATTAAGAGTACTTTGTCAAATGCCGGAAGAATGAGATCATCCTGCCTTTCCTCCACGACAAGACTTGCAATCTTCGAAAACACATATTTGTTGCTGAAAATAAAAAGTAATACAGGTAGCAGGATCAATCCAATCAACCAAAGGAATTTAGCCACGGCTTGTACAGGACTGACTGTCGAAAAGAAAGCTTCATGACTAGCATTAAATTGTAAACTACCAACCACCAAATAAAGTAAAGTCGAAACAATAGCCAGCAAATAATATTTGACTAAAGTTTTCGTCCCCAATACGCTCAATTTTTTTAAGTACGATAACTGTGTTTTCATCTTGTTATAATTAATTACCCTAATTTAGCATTATTCGCCAAACATTGATCAGTAGGTTTAATTCTCGATTGTTTTCATTTTAAATCCGCCAGGAAAGAATTTTTATTCGTCCCCCCTTGCACTGCACCGATATTTTCTCCGCAGGAATGTAAAAACATTTGCGTAGCTAAATAACTACACGTATATTTATAGTCAAATGAATCAATATGAATTTAAGACGAGATGTTTTCCAAGCTATAGCAGATCCAACGAGAAGAGCGATATTACTCCTTCTCACCTCACAAGCCATGACTGCAGGTGCAATTGCAGCCAACTTCAATACCGCAAGACCGACAGTCTCAAAACATTTACAAATATTGACAACATGTGAGTTATTAAAATCTCAACAAAATGGACGTGAGATATACTATCAACTCAACCCAACGAAGATGAAAGAAATTGCAGATTTCATCGAACCTTTTTGTCAAATGTGGGATGACAGATTCAATAGATTGGAAGCTATTATGCAAAACTACAAGAACAAATAATATGGAGGTAAAAACCAACGTACAGGCTGAGGATAATAAACAGGAGATTGTCATTACAAGGGAATTCGATTTACCTGTTGAACTGCTCTTCAAAGCATACGAGGATCCCGAAATTTTTGAACAGTGGATGGGAACCAAAGTCCTGAAATTGGAAAATAAAACGCATGGCTCCTATGCGTTTGAAACTTTCCATAATGGCCAGGTCATGTTCAAAGCAAATGGAACGATACACGAATTCCTGCCCAATCAACGTATCACACGGACGTTTGAAATGGAAAACAGTACATTTCCCGTACAATTGGAATATTTAACATTTGAAAAAATAAGTGCAGAACGTAGCAGGCTTCACATCCATATTATATTTCAGTCGGTCGCGTTTAGAAACCAGCTGCTACAGATGCCTTTTGCGCAAGGAATCAATATGGCGCACAACAGATTACAAGAAATTCTTTCCAAACTTACCTAAAGCACTACATGATGAATCCAAAAATTGAACATTTTTTTGAAAATGCGACAAGATGGAATGAAGAATTCAATCTGTTGAGAGAAATTGTCCGTGGCAATAAAACACTGCAAGAGGATTATAAATGGATGCACCCTTGTTATACATTTGAAGGTAAAAATGTCGTATTGATACACGGGTTTAAAGAATACTGTGCACTGCTATTCCACAAAGGTGCATTATTAAAAGATCCCAAAAATATATTGATCCAGCAAACCGAAAATGTTCAATCGGCCAGACAGCTTAGATTCACCACTGTTGAACAGATTGAATCATTACGAGAGGTGATATCGGAATATATTCAGGAAGCCATCGAAATTGAAAAATCAGGTAAGAAAGTGGACATGCGAAAAGCTACTGATTACCCTGTGCCAGAAGAATTTAAGCGCGCCTTACTGGAAGACCCTTTGCTCCAAAAAGCCTTTCAATCACTTACGCCTGGTCGGCAAAAAGGGTATCTATTCTACTTTAACCAGGCAAAACAAGTGAAAACTCGCGAGGCAAGAATCGAAAAATACTACCAGCATATTCTCGATGGAAAAGGTGTCGATGACTAACATATTACAGTTTATTCGCGATATAGTAGTCTATAAAGAGTAGATTTGTCTACAATCAAATAGACAGAACTAGACCAAGACGAACGATTATAGCAATTATCGTAATCCGGTATACTCAATTCGTCGACTCATATATCGCTGAATTCATATGAATAAAAAATTAGTATTGCTCCTCTGCGGCCTCTTGCCCATTTTTTCACAAGCACAGAAAAAGAACAACGCAACACAACGCCCCAATATCGTCTTTATCCTGACGGACGATTTCACGGCCCAGGCATGGGGCGTATACGGTGGTATTTTAAAAGATTTTGTCAAAAATCCGAATATTGAAAAATTAGCCAGTCAAGGGGCGGTGCTCAATAATACCTTCTGTACAAATTCCATTTGCACCCCTAGCCGTGCAACCATACTGACAGGACAGTACAGTAATAAAAACCAAGTTTACACACTTGAAGATGCTTTGGATCCCGATAAGGAAAACATCGCTAAGGATCTGCACCATGCAGGCTACCAAACTGCTGTTTTTGGAAAATGGCACCTAAAAAAGAGGCCAAGTGGATTTGACGATTTTAAAGTTCTACCTGGACACGGTGTTTATCATAACCCGACTTACCTCTCTAAAGACAATTGGAATGATAAGGAAGAGGCTGGCAAACCTTACGAAGGCTATGTAGATGATATCACCACAACGATGAGTCTGGACTGGTTAAAATCACGCAACCCAGACAAGCCCTTCTTCTTAATGTGTCATTACAAAGCGACACATGAACCCTTTGATTTTGCGGAGCGATTCAAAGATTACTACAAAGATGTGGAGTTTCCTTATCCTCCTAAATTTTTGGACTCAGGAGCAATCACGACTGGACGCTCTTTTGAAGGTCAACCCTTGGAAGAGCTTGGCCGCCGCTATGAGCAAGCTTCGGTAGGCCCCTTTTGGACATCTTATCCTGAGCTTCCGTTTTCAACAAAAGGAATGGCCCCTTTGGAAGCCCGCAAAAAGATCTACCAAAAGTTCATCAAAGATTATCTCCGTTGCGTCGCTGGGATCGATGATAATCTGGGAAAAATTATGCATTACCTTAAGACCGCAAATTTGGACGAAAATACCGTTGTGATCCTGGCTTCCGATCAAGGTTACTTCTTGGGAGAACACAATTTCATGGATAAACGTCTCATGTACGAAGAATCACTGCGCATGCCTTTTGTAATCAGCTACCCCAAAGAAATCAAAGCAGGTAGTCGATTAGACGACATGATTCTAAATATCGATTTCGCTGCGCTATTTGCAGACTATGCCGGCATCAAGAAACCCGCTTACATCCAAGGTGAAAGCTTCCGGAATAACCTCAAAGGAAATACATCCAAAGCATGGCGGTCTGCCCTATATTACCGTTACTGGCAACATGCACCAATACGCCCTGCCCACCTTGGAGTCCGTGATGAACGTTACAAACTGATTTATTTTTACGGACAGCCCTTAGAAATGACAGGTAGTGATTCCAAAACAACAGCACCAGCCTGGGAATTCTACGATCTACAACAGGACCCCATGGAAACACACAATGCAATTCTGGACAAAAAATATGTCAAAGAAATTGCCCGGTTGAAGAAAAAGCTGACTAAACTAAAAGCCGAAGCAGGCGATGATGATGCAACAAGACCCGCTTTTCAGCAGGTCCTCAAGCAAGAAAACTTAACTGTTAAATAAATGGATGATATGGACCTGCTGCCAACCATCGTCAACTCAATTATAATAAAAACGGGGATCCAGCTTTGGATCCCCGTTTTTATTAAACGACCTCTATTAAACAGCGGTGTAACCGCCATCAACTAAATAGTACCCTCCAGTCATAAAGGATGATTTATCCGAACTTAGGAAAAGAACCAGTTCAGCGACTTCCTCGACCTTTCCCAAACGTCCAATAGGGTGTTTACTAATTAATGCATTGATATGCTCTTTATCCAACTTCGCCAATAAAGGGGTATCAATGTAGCCAGGCCCAACTGCATTGCAACGAATATTTTTTTGACCATATTCTGCACCAATGTTCTTTGTCAATCCCACAACAGCATGTTTGGCTGCAGTATAAGCACTTGACATTGGAGCAGCAGCAGTACCATGAATGGAAGCCATATTCACAATAACTCCGCCTCCATTGCTTTCCATGGCCTCCAGCTGATATTTACAGCCATAAAATACGCCATTGAAATTAATATCGATGACTTTTTTCCAGCCATCTAGACTATACTCTCCAGTTAGGGCAGCCTCTCCCCCAATACCCGCGTTATTACAGGCAATATCGAGCCGACCAAATGTTTTGACTGCAAAAGCTACCAACACCTCATTGTCAGTCGGAGATGAGCTATCTGCTTTAAAGAACGCGGCCTCTCCTCCCAGAGATTCAATTTGTTTTACTGTTTCCTGGCCCGCTTGCTCATTGATATCCGAGACAACGACCTTTGCTCCTTCTTTACCGTAAGCCAGTGCAACAGCCAGTCCGATCCCCGAACCAGCCCCCGTTACTAAAGCTACTTTATCTGCTAAAATTTTCATATGCTACAAATTTTATGATAAATACAATTTACTAAAAGCAACGCGGAATCAAGTAGAAGCGGACACTTACTTCATTTAAAACGAAACTAAAATGACATTTCTAGACGGGTTAGTTCTGTAGCTGCGGATATTTTTTATATAATCTATCCAAAAACAAACGCCCCATCAATTGGAGCTTGGCTTGCGTTTCAAACATACCTGAACCTGGAGAAATAATACCATGCGGCATACGCTGAACAGTGCCATAATACATGATATCGAGCCCATTTCCATTGAGGTCAAGATGCATTTTCTTAGGTTTCAAGCCCATAACGGAGCCCATACGCGTTACCTTTTCAGCATTTGTAATCTGCGCAGTCCGTGCATTGAGCAAGGTTTCATGATCGAAAACCAAATGGTCTCTCACCTCCCCCTCATCAAAAAATACTTAATGCAATTCGTTGTTGCTAAGCACCAGATAAGAAGCGTTATCCCGTTCATTGTAACGAGCCTTTACTCCTACAGCCGCCCAAGCAACAGTCTTCGCTGCTGTCGCCGCAGCCGAAGCAACTTTATCCCCAACCGTTGCAATATACGCGCATTGCGTGAAGGCGTCGATTGGAGCGCCGTTCAATTGTTTTCTTAATTCGCTAAATTCATCATTTAACAATTCATCTTTTACGCCTGGAGCTAGGCCAATCCCGGATTCACCTTCATATTTTTTGGCCGTCTCCTTTTGTTTTTTCATCATCATAAGAGAAAAAAACACACAAGCTACAACGATAACAGCAAAAATGCCGATGTACAACATCATAAAATAAAATTTAAAATGGGTTTATAATTCAATAAAAATCCAAAAAAGGAACAACTAGTCAGTTTTCCTTTTTTTTAATATAATCGGCTACAAAAATTTTGCCAGACTAAAGAATTTTATCCGGGTAGTGAATATTATTTAATGCGGTTTGGTGCATATCCACCCAAATAGCGCTGTTTGACTGCTGTATAAGCCAATTTGGAGAACTTCGCATGTCGGCACCGGCATCATTATTATAAACGGTTGGAAAATCAGACTCTTTGGCTCGAAGCAAAACGACGATCGTACCTGCCATAAGCAAAGGAATATCACCCAAAACAAGATTATAGAATCCATCTTCAAGCAATCCTGGGCTAAATCGCTGTAAACTGTCGTAACTACGCTCCAATTTGCCAATCAATTTTTCCAGTTCATGTGGGTAGTGAACCTCAACATAAGACTCAAACAGCCTCGACCCTTTGTCGTAGGCGCCTGCTTTCATCAGGTTGAGTGCTTCATTTCTATACACCTGCAACCAACGATCTGACCCGAGATCATGATATTCCGCTGCCGCATCTTTACCATCCCGTTTCAGGGCCCAAAGTTTAAGCTGCTCAAGCCGCTCGGTGGTTTCCATTTCATTTTTTCCCATAAGACTACAGCTCCCGTTCCCTAAGCTCTAATTGTAATAGAATATCGCGCTTTTTACCTTCAATTAAAGATAAATTGCCAGCAACAAAAACGCCTTTCTGTCCTGAATTTTTGCTGATACCATATACGGTTGATTCATCATCAGGATCTGACGCCCCTTCGTAGCGAAATAAGTAGTCAATTTTATACTCATCAGCATGAGCCAACAAATCGTCAAATTCGATATTATAGTCTATTGTGTAACCTAAGTTGTTTAACTTTTCCAAGGCAACACTTGCAGAGGAGTATCCATGCATTCTTTCCATAGTTGATTGTTCTAAACCCGATCTAAATTCTAATTTTTATAATTTATTATAAAACGATTGACAAAAGGGTTTTGTTTTCCGCAAGTTGAAATAGTTTATTCAAAATCATATGTCTACTTTTGTGCTACCAAACACGATGAAATATGGCAAATCTAGCAGCACCAGCTTATCAGCATACACCTCAATTGGCATTTCAACGATTACTCGATGTCTTATATACCTTACGGATTGAATGTCCTTGGGATAAGAAACAGACCATGGAAACCCTTCGCCATTTGACGATGGAGGAAATGTATGAATTGACCGACGCCATTTTGGAAAAAGATTATCCCGAAATAAAAAAAGAACTTGGTGACGTCTTGATGCACCTTGTATTCTATGCCCGCATTGCCGAAGAAGAGGGACAGTTCAATATCGTAGACGTACTTAATGCAATCTGTGATAAATTGATTACGCGGCATCCCCACATCTACGGTAACACCAATGCCGATACAGAAGATCAGGTCAAATCCAATTGGGAAACAATCAAGCTCAAAGAAGGCAACACATCTGTTCTTTCCGGCGTCCCGAAAGGTTTGCCGGCATTGGTGAAGGCGTATCGTATTCAAGATAAAGTGCGCGGTGTCGGCTTTGACTGGGAAGATAAGAAACAAGTATGGGAAAAAGTAGAGGAAGAACTGGCCGAATTTAAAGCTGAATTTAATCTAGAGACAGCACTTCCAATGGATCAGGAAAAAGCGGAAGGCGAATTTGGCGACCTCTTATTCTCCTTGATAAATTATGCACGGCATGTGGGTATAAACCCTGAAAATGCGCTTGAACGTACCAACAAAAAATTCATTGCACGCTTCACCTATCTGGAACAAAAAGCAGCCGAAAATAAGCAGCAACTGCAGGAAATGAGTTTAGCAGAAATGGACGTTTATTGGAATGAAGCTAAAAAATTGAAAAAATAATGCAATTCCTATAAAAGGCGGGCAGCGACCGAATTTAATTCGACTTTGTCAAATTTATGCGTAAATTCGCAGCAATATGGAAACAGTTGTTAGCGGTATCAGAAGTACCGGAAAATTACATTTAGGAAATTATTACGGCGCATTGAGCAATTTTGTGAAAATGCAAAACGAATATAATTGCTTTTTTTTCATTGCGGATTTACATTCACTAACGACCCACCCCACTCCTCATGGACTTCAGGGAACGGTTCGCCAAGTTATTGTTGAATATTTAGCAGCAGGAATAGACCCTGAAAAATCGACTATTTACGTTCAATCTGATGTTCCAGAAGTCGCGGAACTCTATCTATACATGAATATGAACGCCTATCTCGGCGAGCTTGAACGCGCTACAGCTTTTAAAGATAAAGTTAGAAGCAATCCCGACAATGTTAACGCTGGATTATTGACTTATCCGGTTTTGATGGCCTGTGATATATTGATTCATCATGGTACAAAAGTCCCTGTAGGAAAAGATCAGGAACAACATTTGGAGATGACGCGGACTTTTGGTAATCGCTTCAATCGCTTATATAATGTAGATTATTTTAAAGAGGCATTTGCGTTCTCCTATTCTGACAAATTGGTGAAAGTTCCCGGACTTGCAGGACAGGGAAAAATGGGTAAATCTAATGGTGAAGCTGATTGTATTTATCTATCGGATAGTGAAACCGTAATTCGTAAAAAGGTGATGCGCGCAGTATCGGATTCAGGCCCGACGGAGATGAACCAGCCTAAACCTGAAGCGATCCAAAATCTTTTTGACTTAATGAAGGTCGTATCTACTGCAGACACATTACAGCATTTTGATGAACTCTATAACAAATGTGAAATTCGTTATGGTGATTTCAAAAAGCAATTGGCCGAAGATATGGTCCTTGCCACCAACGATGTCCGCTCCCGTATTGAAGAAATATCAAACGATGATGCATACATTGCTAAAGTTGCAAAAATGGGCGCTGAAAAAGCAAGCGAGTCCGCACGCAAGACCCTGAAAGAAGTTCGTGAGATTATTGGTATTAGAAGATTTTATTAAGCTAGAAATAATATGCACATAGCTATCGTTGGAAATATAGGTGCCGGCAAAACAACATTAACCGAAATGTTGGCCAGCCACTTTAAATTTGAACCTCAGTTTGAAGCTGTAGACAACAACCCTTATCTGGAAGATTTTTATTCGGACATGAAACGCTGGGCTTTCAATCTTCAGATTTTTTTCCTCAACAGTCGCTTTAGACATATTGTAAAATTGCAGGAAACCGGCATTGATATGATTCAGGACCGTACCATTTATGAAGATGCTTATATCTTTGCCGAAAACTTGTATGATATGGGCTTAATGAGCGCACGTGATTTTGAAAACTATAGTAATATTTTTCAAAGCATCATCCACTATATCAAACCGCCGGATTTATTGATATACCTCAAAGCCTCTGTCCCTACCCTGGTGAATAATATCCAAAAAAGGGGCCGTGATTATGAGTCTGCAATTCGTTTGGATTATTTGTCAAAGCTAAACGATAAATACGATAAATGGATCAATAATTACAAAGACGGTAAGGTCATGATTCTCGACAAAGACAATCTAGATTTTACCACAAACCCAGAGGACCTCGGAAATATCATTCAAAAGATCGAAGCCGAATTATTTGGATTGTTCGAATAATTGCGACATCAAAAAGCCTGTAAGTCAATTGATTTTACAGGCTTTTTGATAAACGCGCATTTCCTCAGCCAATGATAAAAAATAAAAAATGAAATTTTTAGGTATTATTCCTGCCCGATATGCATCGAGTAGATTCCCTGGAAAACCGCTAATCGACATTGAAGGAAAAACGATGATCCAGCGTGTCTACGAACAGGTCAAAAAATCAACAAAATTAAACGAGGTTGTTGTTGCTACTGACGACCAACGCATCGCACAGACTGTACGCTCTTTTGGTGGCGAAGTCGTCATGACCGCAGCACATCACCAATCGGGAACAGATCGTTGCGCCGAAGTCATAACGAATATAGGAGGCTATGATGTTGCCATCAATATACAGGGTGACGAACCCTTTATCGACCCCGCACAAATTGATCTTTTAGCAAGTTGTTTTGAAGATACCACTACGCAGATTGCGACCTTGGTCAAGGAAATTACAGCAGAAGAGGAACTCTTTAATGTAAACATACCCAAAGTTGTCCGAAACACCAAAGGAGAAGCCATCTACTTCAGTCGGCAGACCATTCCTTTTTTAAGAGCTGTGGAAAAAGACCAATGGCTACACAAGCAAACATTCTATAAACATATCGGAATATATGCCTACCAGGTAGATACATTAAAAGCCCTGACACAACTTCCTATTTCTATGCTAGAAGAAGCAGAAGCATTGGAACAGCTGCGCTGGTTAGAAAACGGTTACGCCATTCAAACGGCAATTACAACGCATGAAACTGTCGCTGTGGATACAAAAGAAGACCTCGCTAAAATATTAAGACTATTTTTCAATAAATAGTAAAGCTTACCGGTGTTCGGTATAGTATAACGACCGGACACCTTCCAATAGAACCTGCTTATCCGAATCACTGAATTTGATCATCTGCTCTTTTGCTCTGATCAATTCATCCAATTGCAATTTGGTACTCACACCAACAAGTGCTGTAGCAACAGCTGCGTTAGAAAGCACATAAGAAAGAGCAACAATCATGTTGTCTTTTCCGATACGTTTGGAAAGATTTGCCAAGTTTCTCACGATATGGGCCACCTCTCCCGAACTATACTGCAAGAAAGGTTCAATAGGTTTGTTAATGAGAACACCTTTGGCTAATACGCCGCGTACGACGATACTTACCCCCCGTTCTTCCAATAAGCCACTGATTTCTTCTTCAGGTCTTCTATCCAATAAGCTGTATTGCATCATAACTGAGGCCATATCAGATTTGGATAAAAATGCCTTAATAACATTTGGGCGAATTGAAGAAAGACCATAAGCACGGATTTTCCCTTGTTTCTTCAACAACTCAAACGCTTCAACAATCTCCTCTATCGGATCTTCTATCGTACCACCATGTAACTGATAGAGGTCGATGTAGTCCGTTTTTAAACGTGACAAGGAACCTTCCACAGCCTTGATAATATAGTCCTTTGAAGCCTTCCAATCCCAACCTGATCCATCTGCACGCCAAAGGTTACCAACTTTCGACGCCAACACAATATGTTTGCGAAAGCTTTGCACACTTTCCCCAACGATCATCTCATTTAGACCCCTATCGTAGAGATCAGCCGTATCGAAGAAAGTGATCCCTTTCTCGTAAGCTTTTTGGATAATATCTTTCGATTGTTTGGACTGATTGCTTTTTAGCGACATACAGCCCAAACCTATTTCCGAAACGATTAAGCTTGTATTACCTAATTTACGTTGTTCCATCTGCACCAATATCAAGCAATTCTACCTCAAACACCAATGTGCTGTTTGCCGGAATTTCACCTGTTGCCCGTTCGCCATACGCTAATCTGCTTGGTATAAAAAATTTATACTTTGCCCCCTTGGACATTAATGGGATTCCAATCTGCCAACCTTTGATCACCTGACCCAAGGATAGTTTCAATGGCTCCTTACGGTCATATGAGCTATCAAATTGCTTTCCATTCAATAAGGTACCTTTATAATGCACTGTTACCTCATCGTCACTTTTTGGTTTTGGCCCTTCGGTTTGACTTAGAACAAGATATTGAATTCCCTCAGCTGTAGATTTCATCCCAGCAACCTTTGCATTTTCGGCAAAAAATTTATCTTCTTCAGCACGGCTAGCAGCCTCTTTTTTAGCACGAACGTCCATGATCGCCTGTTGGATAACAGCTCTTCCTTGCCCCTCTTCCAATAGAGACTTCTCTCCTTTCAGAACATCCGAAATTGCTTTTGCAATGACATCTGACTTCAAATAATCGATCTCAATAGACTTTAGGGAATTTCCGATATCGGCACCAAATGCATAAGACACAGAATCGGCCTTCGTTTTTAGTTGATTTGTTGCACTTTGTTTAGTTGCGACGACCTTCTTCTTTGCCGTCGTGTTCGTTTTTTTTTGTTGAGCAAATCCTGTGACCGTCGTCAAGGATAATAGGGCTAATGCGATATACTTCATGTGTGTTTAACGGTGCTTCTGCACGATTTCATTTATAATTTCTTGCGTGATATTAGGGTAATCAACGTCAACCCTAGATTTACTGTTGAGCCAGGCTTCTATCGCCAGCATGTTCTTCTGTTTTAAACTCGAAATTACAGGCACTCCCATCTCTTCCAATGACGCTGCATTCAAATGCTGCTCATACTGGTTTTTCATTGGGATAACTAACAGTTTCTTTTTCAAATATAACGCTTCTGCCGGTGTTTCAAAACCCGCCCCACATAAAACTCCAGAAGAAGATGCCATACTATCAATAAAAGATTGGTTATTGATCGGCCTTATCGTTACATTTTTCATGTCAAATGCCTTTGAATTATGTTTACTAAAGACATCCCATTTCACGTCCGGAAACTTCATCAAATGCTTTAAAAGATGCGCATCGTCATATGCGGGGAGGTAAACCGTGTAATGTCCCTGATCGGTGACATTTAATTCACGAACAGCATTACGGATAACCGGTGGATAAATGTTCTTGCCGTACCGCTTGAAATGGAAACCATAGGAATGGGTAGACGGAGCATAATTTTTCATGATAAATTTGCCCAACATGTCACTATCTTCTGGCTTGGGGCTCGAGGGGTCTAAAGCAGCAATCTGATGGCTCAGCCCAATGCATTCTAGATCTTTTGAATGACAAGCCCAAGCAGAGATCGGTTCAAAATCATTGATCACCAAATCATAGTTTTCGATGGGCAAGCTCTTAATTTCATTCGTAAATTTGCGGATCGTCGAACTCATAAAAGTTTTCCACAGATCTACCCCGCCGGATTTACCGAAGATAAAACTCAGCCCATGATAACGGTATTTTACTTCAAAAGGTAATGATAGATCCGCTTGAATTCCACTAACCAAAACATCGACTTCCCCTAACTCCCTCAGACAGGGGACAATATCCATTGCACGGCTCAGATGTCCGTTTCCTGTCCCTTGTACGGCATACAATATTTTCATAATGACTGCATTTAGTGTCGGCAAATTAATCAATTTTAACGAGTATCAATATTATTTTATTGTTTAGTTATGTTAAGAAAATATAAATTAACATCAATAAAAAATGCAGTTAATCCATTTTTAATTTTCCTTTATGTATATTTAATATCAACAATTAATTAATAGCCAGTTTGATACCCCATGAAGTCTCTATTTTATCAGATGCTTTGCATAATCGCCATGATAATTTTGACATCGTGGGGATTTTTTGCGCATAAAAAAATTAATCATTATGCCGTTTTCGCCCTACCAGCAAAGTTGGCAAAATTTTATAAATCCAATATCGACCTTATTACCGAAAAAGCGGTCGATCCAGACAAACGTTGCTTCACAGATAGCGCTGAAGGCCCGAGACATTTTATCGATATGGAGGACTACCTTAAGGAAAGTACAATTGACACCATACCCCTACATTGGTCACAAGCCAAAGAAAGATTTCAAGAAAGTCAATTGTTAAAAAATGGTATAGTACCCTGGCAAATCAACCTTACCTATCAAAAGCTTGTTAAGGCCTTTCAAGCAAAAGATTATAAACGGATCATCAAACACTCAGCAGAACTGGGCCATTATATTGCAGACGCCCATGTTCCATTGCATACGACTAAAAATTACAATGGACAGCTCACCAATCAACTAGGCATACATGCATTCTGGGAAAGCCGCTTACCGGAAATGTTTTCCGAAAAATACAACCTTCGCGTCGGAAAAGCCAGCTATATCAAAGATCCACTACAAGAAGCCTGGGTTATTGTTTACGAAAGTAATCGCCTTGTGGATTCTGTCTTAACGATTGAAGCTGGTCTCGATCGTCAATTTAAGGCATCTCAAAAAAAATCATTTATTGAACGAAACAATCAATTGGTATGGACCTACTCTGATAATTATGCCAGAGCCTATCATGAAGCCATGAACGGTATGGTAGAAAGGAGAATGCAAAAAACCATCTTACGTGTTGCCTCCTATTGGTATTCCGCCTGGCTCGAATCTGGCCAACCCGATTTGACCAACATTGAAAAAATAAAAAGCACCAACAAGCAAGATCACATCGATATAACAGGGAAAAAGCGTATCGGTCGAGAAGAATGGATGTAAAAAGGCTATAAAACATCATCCGGACTACCAGTATTATTCACACCGGACTATTTATTTTTTAATCTGCTAAGCTACTTTTGCAGCGTAAAATCTAGGAAAGCATGTTGAATAAGAATATTACGTTAACAAAACTTGCATTAGTACTGAGTATTGGAGCTGCGACTGCGCAGATTAAAGACACAACCGCTTTGGGTGAAGTCATCATTAATCAAAATCGCTTACAGATCCCTTTTTCAAAACAAAGCAAGAACATCCAAATATTGACGCAGGAAGATATACAGAGACTACCAAATCGATCAATCAACGAATTGCTTAGCAATATCCCAGGAGTTGATATTCGCCAACGTGGACCATTCGGTTCGCAGGCAGATATAAGTATCGACGGAGGCTCTTTTGAACAGACAGCGATCCTACTCAATGGTGTTAAAATCACCGATCCACAGAGTGCCCATCACAATATGAACCTTCCGGTTCCGCTGGAGGCCATCGAACGTATCGAAATCATTCGAGGACCAGCATCCAGAATTTTCGGCATTAATGCGCTAACCGGCGCTATTAACATCGTAACAAAAAAAATTGAATCAAATCAAATTAGTGCCCAGGTGTATAGTGGTTCATCATTCAAAGATAATGAGCAGACAAGTAAAGGCAAGTATTATGGTAAAGGCGTTCAGCTTGGCTCACAGTTCTTAACCAAGCAAACAAGCCACGGTTTATATTTTGGCCACGAAGACTCCAATGGGCAACGCTATAATACAGCCTCTAATAATAATAAACTCTATTATGACGGGACATATCAACCGAATACAGCCAATATGATAAAAGCCAATGTTGGCTATATCAACAATCAATTTGGAGCCAATGGTTACTACGCTGCACCGAGTGACAAGGAAGCGTATGAACAGGTTAAGACAGCTTTCGCTTCCCTGCAGTCCAAGCATCAATTAACACAGGCATTTTCCATCAGTCCACGCCTCAGTAATCGCTACAACGAAGATGAATATTGGTATTTAGGCCGAGAAACAACGAAAGGTAGATCCAAACATTACAGCAACGTCTTTGGAGCAGAAATCAATGCTACATTGGAGCAAAGTTATGGTACATTTGGCTTAGGATTAGAAAGTCGATTTGAACGTATCAATAGCACCAGTATTGGCGACCATAACCGGGAGAATTACGGCGGCTACCTGGAATTCAAAACCGAGGCGATCGAAAAACTGATGATCAACTCAGGTGCCTACATCAATTATAACTCAAAATTTGGCTGGCAGGTATTCCCGGGTCTAGATTTGGGCTATGATATTACCGAACATTGGAAGATTGTAGTCAACGCAGGTTCTAGCCAACGTATCCCTTCCTTTACGGATCTTTACACCAATCAGACAGCCAACGTCGGAAACCCCACACTGAGCTCTGAAAATGCCTATCAGATAGAAAGTGGTATAAAATACTTATCCAATCGAGTTATTGCGCAAGTGGGCTATTTCCATCGAAGGATAAACGATTTCATTGACTGGCAAAAAGAGGATGCCACTACAGGAAGCGGAACGGTCATTCCGTGGAAACCAATAAATATTGGAAAAAATAAAATTGATGGATTCAATGCTTCATTCCGATATAATATCAATGATCCCAGCGCAACGACACGATACTTTACAACGCTAAGTTATAATTATCTCAACCCAAGCATAACATTAGCAGACGGGATACTATCCAAATATGCTATTGAAAGCTTAAGGCATCAAGTTATTGCCAACTTTACCATAAACCACAAGAACTGGATGTTCACTTCTGCAAACCGCTTTAATGAGCGTATCAGTTACAAATCTTATTTCATCGCTGACGTAAGAGGATCGTACCAACTCCAAGACTTAAACATCTTTGTGGATGTTCAGAATATATTTGACAAGAGCTATATAGAAGCTGCCGCCGTTCCTATGCCCGGTCGTTGGTTTAGTATCGGCGCAAAATATAAACTGAACTATTAAACCCGATTAAATGGCAAAATCGGTTCTCTTCCCATTTCGCCATCAATTATAAAAAAGTCCCAAATGGAATGACCATTTGGGACTTTTCATTGTGTTATTGCCACATAGAAGCATGTACCATGCCCTATTTAAGAAAACGCCAACTATAAAATAAGTTACTTTTTCTTGGGAAGAACAGATAAAATTCCTCCAATTAAATGTTTTTGGAACTCAGGTTCGTCATAGGACTCATCGGTATGTCCAAGCCCGGTATAGAAGACTTTCCCTCCATCGTAGCTCTGGGTCCAGGAGATTGGATGTTGATCCCCCATTTTTCCTCCTTGGTAGCTTTTTTCATCCAAATTCATCAACACATGCAATCCGTCCTTCACATCCTTGAAATTATACCATTCATCTTTGTGCCACCAGATCGGATCGAGGTGCTTGGTGGCCGGATGTTTTCTGTCCAGCACATCAATTTTGGCTTTTTGTACAGCAGGATGAGACGCAAAATACGCCCCTACAAGGCCGTTATACCATGGCCAATCAAACTCAGTATCCGTCGCCGCATGGATACCCACAAATCCTTTTCCCGATTGTATATACCGCACAAATGCTTCCTGTTGCGCATTATCGAGAATATCGCCGGTTGTGCTCAGAAAGATAACGGCGTCATATTTGTTCAATCCCTGATCGGTAAACAGAACTGCATCCTCCGAATGATCAGATTTTATTTTTTCTTTATCAAGCAATTGCTTAAGTACCTCTGCACCCTTTTCGATGCTTCCGTGTCTAAACCCTTTTGTCTTGCTAAAGATCAATACTTGCCTTTGTGCCTGAACAGCAGCTGACATCCCCAACAGGAGAAACAGAAAAATGAAGATTCTATTCATGATATAAATGGTTATTATGATGATTTAAGTTTAGGTTTACTAATTTCCGCAACGAAATTGCGATAAAAATAGCTGTAAAGAAAAGCCGTGCATTCTCCCGATACACGGCTTTTCTGTTTTATTATGTTGTGATTAGCTCACGGTAAAAATCAAGACTTTCAATAATATCTTCCTCAGAAACGTAGATATCATATTGACAACTGCCAATTTGGTCAAGCAATGCAAAACCGATCTGATTGGACAAGTTTTTCTTATCATTTCGCATCAAATCCAACAAGGCTGTATCAATGGATGAATCAAATGTATAATCTTTAAAGTATTTTCTGAAGGTTTGGATCAAATCGTTTAATTCATCCAAAGGCAGACCATTCAATTTATGCGATAGATACCCCTCACAAATCATTCCTACTGCAATAGCTTCTCCATGTAATAAAGGTGAAGCATCGTTCAACAAAGAGTAGCCCTCAATAGCATGACCAATTGTATGGCCAAAGTTTAAAATTTTACGCAGTCCTTTTTCTTTCGGATCCTCAAGGATAACACGGTTTTTGATCGAAACAGAATGTTTGACCAAAGAATTGTCGATTTGATCGATCTCCAATGTTTTCACTCGCTCATAGTAAGCCCGATCGAAGATCAGTCCATGTTTAATTACTTCAGCAAAACCTGAGATTAATTGACGCTGATCTAGGGTTTTCAAAAACTGGCTTGAAATAAATACTGCTTGAGGTTGTGCAAAAGTTCCAATAATATTTTTCACACTGCCCATATCAATGCCGGTCTTACCTCCTACCGATGCATCTACCTGGGAAAGTAAAGTCGTCGGAATTTGAATAAAATCCATCCCTCTTTTGAAAGTTGACGCTGCAAATCCCCCCATATCGGTGACTACCCCACCACCCAGGTTGATCATCAACGAATGCCTATCCGCTCCGAAATCGAGCATATTATGCCATACGCCAATACAGAAATCAATATTTTTATTTTCCTCGCCAGGATCTACTTCTATCACGTCATAATTCGCCAAATTGGGTAAGGCCTGCTGAAATAAGGGTAAACAATTATCCAAGGTGTTGGTATCCACCAAGACGATGATCTTTGAGTAACTGCGCTCAGCTAAAAACGCCTCCAAAGAGGCCAACGTATCATCAAAATATACCTGATAGCCCAAACTTTCTATGACTTCCATTCTACGATTCTTTAAGGTTTAAGTTTTCTATTTACCAATATTGTTTAATATTACACCAATTTTATTTGCATCCCATCAAATTCAACAACATCTCCTGGTCGCAATTTGAGCCTTTTCCGGTAATCGACCTGCCCATTACACTTTACATACCCTTCCGCTACAACCCACTGAGCCATAGCACCATGCTCCACCCAATTTAAAGCTTTAAGTAACTGTATGAGCTGGATATATTCGCCCTCGATTTTAAATTCTTGCATTTCACAAAAATAGTGGTTTCACTGAGGAATACAAGAATTATCATCGTTTTAATGCTTAGTAAATTGCTACATTTGCCTTATTGCAAATAAAGATTATGATTGAGAATTCTGAGCCCAAGACATTATCCTTTGATAATACAGAGATTGCTTTTAAAAGTAAAAGCGATAAGGATTTGGAAAGAGCGTATTGGTTATTCAAAATAATAGCGAATAACTTCTTGACAAAAGTAGGTCCATCCATGACCAACTTTGCACTGAACATCGGATTACCTATCCAGGGTATCATCCGTAAAACAATCTTCAAGCATTTTTGTGGCGGAGAGACCATCGAAGGTTGCGAAAATGCGATTAACGAATTGGGAGAGAATGGTGTAGGAACAATATTGGATTATTCCGTTGAAGGAGAAGAAACTGAAAGTGCATTTGACGCTTGCTGCAACGAGGTATTGCGCACCGTAGTCGCGGCCAGTAAAAACAAATACATTCCATTTTCAGTATTTAAACCAACTGGATTAGGCCGATTTGAACTGTTTGAAAAAGTCAATGCAAAGGAAGCCTTGACAGAAAGTGAACAGGCAGAATACCAACGTATGTTGGATCGTACCGATCGCATCTGTAAAGCTTGTCATGCAGCTGGTGTAAAAGTTTTAGTAGATGCTGAACATTCATGGATCCAAGATGCAATTGACGATATCGCTCGTGAAATGATGGAAAAATACAATATGGAAAAACCAATTGTATATAATACTTATCAATTGTACCGTAGTGATAAGTTGGCATCTTTGAAAGCTGACTTTGAATACGCCAAAGTTAGAGGATTTCACATGGGTGCTAAGATCGTTCGTGGTGCCTATATGGAGATCGAACGTGCTCGCGCTGCGCAAAAAGGTTATTCCGATCCCATCCAGCCAAATAAAGAAGCTTCCGATAGAGATTATAATGAAGCTATTGAATTTATCTTGGACCATCTGGACAACTTTGGACTAATGGCGGGTACACACAATGAGGACAGTAGCATGCTACTTGCAAAGGAAATTGACAGACGCGGTATCGACAGATCAATCGACCGTATTTACTTTGCACAATTATTGGGTATGTCTGATAACCTGAGCTTCAATTTAGCTGCACACGGCTACAATGTTGCCAAATACATGCCTTACGGACCGGTGAAAGCAGTGATGCCATACCTTTTCCGTAGAGCACAGGAAAATACTTCAGTCGCAGGAGCGACAGGTCGGGAGCTCGGGCTTTTGATCAAAGAAAAACAAAGAAGAAAAGCTAGTCGATAACGACTAGCTTTTTTTATAATTGGCGCGTATCAAGTCCATCTACTCAAGGAACTATGCTCAAATGGTCTCCAAGAAACACCCTACTTTTGAAAAGCACAAAAGCACTTCACCTATCGCTCCCCTTCGCACTTTTGAAACAAGCTAATTACAAAATCATTCCATATTCTTGAAACAATTATTTATGTTTGCAAACTTTTCCCTTAAAACAAAGTTCATACTGGAAGGGTGCTCCCGCGGAGCTTAAAAGAATACGATTTGAAATGGAAGAAAAACTTAGATTATTTGATCTTGCACGTCAACAGATGGGCAAATACCCCAATCTTGATATGTTTGCGCACAAAGTGGACGGCAAGTGGAATTATATCAAAACAGCAGATTTTCTTGAACAAGTAAACAACCTCTCCAAAGGGCTGATTGAACTTGGCGTGAAACCCAGCGAGAAAGTTGGTCTCATTGCCGGCAGTAGCATGGAATGGCATATGATTGACTTTGCAATCCAGCAAATTGGTGCAGTCGTGGTGGCCATCTATCCAAATATTACCGATACAGACTATCAATATATTTTTAATGATGCCGAAATCAGGGTTTGTATCGTCAGTAACAAAAGCTTGTACGATCGCCTGATGAATCTAACCGATTCAATCTATACATTGAAGTATCTTTTTTGTATCGCCGAACAGGAAGGAACACGCAGCTGGAAAGAACTTAATGATATAGGCTCCAATTGCTCCCCAGAAAAACTAGCAGCACTCCGCGATCAGATCAAACCTGAAGATCTCGCTACCCTGATTTACACTTCCGGAACCACAGGGAAACCAAAAGGCGTCATGTTGTCGCACAATAATATCTTTTCCAATGTATTGGGCGCAGCAGAAATTACCCCTTGTAAAGCTTATGACCGCGGACTGACCTTCCTCCCTCCTTGTCACGCCTACGAGCGTATGGTTTTATATACCTATATGTATCTTGGCTTTACGATCTATATCGCAGAATCTTTTGACAAGATTGGTGATAATCTGAAGGAAGTAAAACCTCATATCATGACCGTTGTCCCACGTATTCTGGAAAAAGTTTACGAGAAAATCATGAAAACAGGCCACGATCTCACTGGTTTCAAACGCAAAGTATTTGATTGGGCTGTTTCAGTTGCAGAAGAATATGATCCAAATCCTGAGAAAAGAAGTCTATCCTATAATCTCAAACTAAAGCTTGCCAAGAAACTTGTCCTTAACAAATGGTATGAGGCTTTGGGTGGCGAATTGCTTACCGTTGCCTCTGGATCAGCCTCTCTTCACAGCAAGTTAACACGTGCCTTCTTAGCTGCAGGAATTCCATTATATGAGGGTTACGGCATGACCGAAGCCTCCCCACTCATTTCAGTCAATCATTATATCAAAGGTATTCGCATTGGCACTGTTGGACTTCCTGTACGTTTTGTTGAAATAAAACTCGCCGAAGACGGAGAGATATTGGTAAAAGGTCCCAACGTCATGATGGGCTATTATAAGAATAAGGCAGAGACGGATAAAACCATCATTGATGGATGGTTGCACACCGGAGATATCGGGAAGTGGGAAGATGAAAAATTCTTAAAAATCATTGACCGAAAAAAAGAGATGTTCAAAATTTCGGGCGGGAAGTACGTTATACCACAACCTATCGAAACCAAGCTCGTTGAATCTAAGTTTATAGAACAGGCAATGGTAATCGGTGACGGGATGAAATTTGCCTCTGCCTTTATTGTACCAAACTATGCCCATTTGTTGGATTGGGCCAGAACAGATGCTCCTGAACTTGCTACCATGACAAAGGATGATTTTCTGACTGACCCGACTATAGTAAAAAAAGTCAATCAGGAGGTGCGCCGTGCAAACCAGCATTTTGGTAACTGGGAGCAGATCAAGAAACCAATTATTTTAACCGACGAATTTACAATTGAAAATGGAGAGTTAACACCAACCTTAAAAATGAAACGGAAGGTCATTCTCGAACATCATCAAGAAGAGTTCAATAACCTCTATCAAATGGAGATGGATTAAGGATCAACTGATCAAAATTTTGACATAGCACGCTATTTTTATACAAGTAAAACATGAAATTATTAAAGGATAGAATCCATCATGACGGTAAAAGTCTTGCAGGAGGCATACTTAAAGTAGACAACTTCATCAATCACCAGATGGACCCCGTATTGATGAAATCTATTGCGGTGGAATTTGTCCGTCGTTTTGCAGACCTCCCGATCAATAAAATCATTACAATTGAAGCAAGCGGAATAGCCCCAGCGATCATGCTTGGCTACCTTTTGGAATTACCGGTTGTATTTGTGAAAAAAGCAAAACCGACCACCATGGTTGATATGTATGTAAGCCAGGTGCATTCATTTACTAAGAACCGAACCTATGACATCTGTGTCAGCAAAGAGTTTCTTACGCCGAGCGACAATGTTCTTTTTATAGACGATTTTTTGGCCAATGGGAACGCCGCTTTTGGTATGCTCGATCTCGTTAAACAATCGGGGGCTTCAGTTTTGGGCATGGGATTTATTATCGAAAAATCCTTCCAGGAAGGTGGTAAAAGATTAAGAGAATTGTCCGATTTAAGAATTGAATCGTTAGCGCGGATAAAGTCGCTTGAAGTGAATAAAGTCAGTTTCGAAGAAGACTAGCAAAAAGAAAAGCCTCATCTCCCTAAAGATTGAGGCTTTTATATTCAAACAACAAGATAAATTCTTTCTAATCCCAACGGTAGTCGTTGTAAAAATCTTCAGGATGTCTGCTAATTGCAACATCTTTTACAATCCGAATATTGGCTGCTCCCAAGTTGACATTCAACATAAACGAAGGCACGTTTGATGAAAAATTCCAACGGCCATTGCGCATATACACGTAACCTCCTCTGTAAGGGTCATAGAATGTTTTGTAATCTCTAAAGTATACATGGTGTCTACTATCGTAACGATGTGCACTTGCCCAGGCCGGTGCTCCATGACGGTACCCTTTTCGGTATGACTTAGCTACTTCTTTATGATACTTACGGTCTTCTTTTTCGCGTTTTTCTAAATATTTTCGATATTCCTTATCCCTTTTCTCTTCATATTTTCTACGCTCTTTGTCCTGTTTCCACTCACGTTCATGTCCCCGATACTGAGCGGACGATTGTTGTGGAGCCATTAAGACAAGTCCTCCTATTGCCAACGCGAAGTATATCATCTTTCTCATAACAGTATAATTTAAATTTAAAAATTAATTTCACTCCGCCTGTGTTTCATTCTTTTTTACAAGCGTTTCTATGGGTATGACATCAATGTTTGAACAAAGGTTTAATCGGTCAATATGAATTTAATTTGTTCCGCAATATATAGAATCCATTATTCCAATTTAACGTATCTTTGTACCATGTTAAATACGGGATATATCACTGAAGATACCATTGTTGCATTAGCGACATCTTCCGGAACAAATGGAGCTATCGCTGTCATACGCGTTTCAGGTCAGAATGCCATAAAAATTACAAACGAAATATTTAAAGGAAAGAACCTGCTTCAACAAGCATCGCATACTATCCATTTTGGAACCATAAGGGATGGCGAAGAGATTATAGATGAAGTACTTGTTTCTTTATTTGTAGCCCCGAACTCCTACACGAGAGAAAATTCGGTGGAAATATCAACGCACAACTCCAAATATATTATCGAGCGCGTTGTAAATTTACTGATCAAAAAAGGAGCACGTGCTGCTCGTCCAGGAGAATTTACCCTACGTGCATTTCTCAATGGCGGCATGGATTTATCGCAAGCAGAAGCAGTTGCCGATTTAATTGCATCCAATTCTGCAGCTTCGCATCAAGTGGCGATGCAACAAATGCGGGGCGGTTTCTCCAATCAGCTTAAATCCCTTCGTGAAGATCTCATTCACTTTGCATCACTAATTGAATTAGAGCTTGATTTTTCGGAAGAAGATGTGGAATTTGCGAACAGGGATCAGCTAAAAAATCTAATCAACAAAATACAGGTCATTGTTCAAAAATTAATACAATCTTTTGAACAAGGTAACGTCCTTAAAAATGGTGTTCCTGTTGTCATTGCCGGGAAACCGAATGTTGGAAAATCAACCCTATTGAATGCTTTCTTAAATGAAGAACGTGCCATTGTTTCCGATATTGCAGGGACTACACGTGATACGATTGAAGATGAAATTAATATTCATGGCGTCACATTCCGATTTATTGACACTGCAGGTATACGTGAGACGGCAGATGTTATTGAAGCAAAAGGAGTTGAGCGTACCCGTGAAAAGATGAAACAGGCACGATTGATCATTTATCTTTTCGATCCTACACAGGACAAAGTTGAAGAAGTACAAGCTCAATTACCAGAAATCGAGCGACTACAAATTCCATTTGTCACCATTATCAATAAATCAGATTTGCTTTCTGAGGCGCAAAAAGACGTTTACAATGTCCTTAATCCGCTCTACATTTCAGCAAAAGAGCAAATTGGCGTCGAGGAATTGAAAGACGAATTGATCAATCGTGTACAATTAGGAAATTTGAATACAGATGATGTTATGGTCACCAACATCCGTCACGTGGAAGCGCTACAAAAAACAGCAGATTCACTGGAACGCGTAATATATGGTATTAACAATCCGGTCACTTCTGATTTCCTAGCAATGGATATCCGCCAAGCGCTATATCATCTTGGTGAAATCACGGGAAGTGTTTCGACAGACGATTTATTGGATAATATCTTCTCGAAATTCTGCATTGGCAAGTAAATCATAGCCTTAATGATCGCGTTATACAACAAAGAGCAAGGTCCGACCATGGTCGGACCTTGCTCTTATTAGTAAAAAAAAACATACAAATCCAGAGCAGAGCAGAGCAGAGCCAAGAACTAATTGGCTTCAAGTTGAATATCACCCGAAATTAGTCCTTCGCTTTTTGCCCTTACCTGTATTTTGCCTTTGTTTTTGCTCGTGACAATCGCCAAGGCTTTACCATGAAAAGCATTGCGGGAAGCAGATTGGAAGCTCGTCAGATCCGTCGTATTGCCATTGTCTGTCGCCACAATTTTTGCACCATCTCCCTCCACCTCAAATTCGATTTTATCGTCTGCATAAGGAACGATCGTGCCAAACTCGTCCACGATATAAGCATGTACAAAGGAAAGTTCTTTCTTTGCCGAATTGAAAGTCACATTTTCTGCAAACAATTGTATACGATGCGCTTTCGCTGCGGTACGGATCGTTTTACTTAGCAGTTTCTTGCCACCTTGAAACGATATTACTTCAATCTCCCCTGGTTTGAATTCAACAGCTTTAAATACAAGGTCGTACCGATCTGGGTCTTTGGACTGCTCCCTTATCCTTTTACCGTTCAGATAAAGCTCCACCCGGTCAGCCTGATTAAAATATACCACGATATCTACCCGATCACCTTGCTTCCAATTCCAATGAGGCAATACATGTAAGACCGGCTTTTCTGTCCAGACGCTTTGATACAGATAGTAGACATCTTTCGGAAATCCAGCTAGATCCACAATACCAAAGTACGAACTTCGTGCCGGCCAGGTGTAGGGTGTTGGTTCGCCTAGATAATCAAATCCTGTCCATACATACATGCCCGCAATATGGTCGTACTTTTCCATCAACCTCAAGCTTGTCTGATGATTTGATCCCCAAGGTGTAAATACATTGTCGTAAGCCGATATGTTCCTGTCTTTGTTCCCGCCAGAAAAGGGAATATCCCATCGTTCTGGCCACATGCGACTAGAATCATATGGCACCAAATCATACGTTCCGCGGCTTTCCAATGCCGAAGTACTTTCTGTTACGATAAACTTCTTTTCAGGATGATCTTGTGGGAAGCTTGCCCATTTCTTATGGTTATAGTTATAGCCAATCAAATCTACCGCCGAACTCATCAGCACTGGATTGGCTTTGGAGAGTTCATTATTGGCAATGGTGGTCGGACGTGTGCCATCCAGACTATCGACGATTGCTGCCAGCGCAATCGGAATCGCTGCACCATCAGCTTTGGAATGCCATTGCTCCTGCGCTTCATTGCCCAAGCACCATATAAACAACGACGGATGATTCCGGTCCCTTTTGATATGGTCAACAAAGTCCCGCTTGTACCATTCGTCCCAATATAAATGATAGTCATAGGGATTTTTGCGCCCTTTCCAGACATCGAAGGTTTCACTCATCACAACAAAACCCAAGCTATCGCAGAGATCCAAAAACGCTGGCGCCGCAGGATTGTGTGATGTCCGTATTCCATTCACCCCCATTTCTTTCATGATGCGAAGCTGACGTAATGCTGCAGATCGGTTGAATGCCATGCCCAAAGCGCCGAGATCACTATGTAAACAGACCCCACGGATTTTAAGCGGCCTCCCATTGAGCATAAAGCCCTGTTGCTGATCGAAGCTAAAATTACGTAAGCCAAATTTCGTAAGCTGTTCATCTACAACCCGACCATCAACAATAAGTTTAATCTTTGCTGTATATTGATAGGGATTTTCGATACCCCATAAGATGGGATTTTCGAGGACTATCTGCTGATCGAGGGGATGCAGACCTGCCTTGAGGGCGTTCAACGTAGTACGTTTACTCGCTAGAACAGCACCTTGAGCTGAAAGAACCTCTGTCAGTAGCGTAATCTTTTTTGATTCCTCAAGGTTATGCTCAATTTCCAGAGAGAGATCCACGACAGCACGTTTCTCACTGAGCTGCCCAGCTCTTATGAAGGTACTGTTCGTTCCTATGCTGACTGGATTCCGGCTGATTAATTTGACATCCCGATAGATCCCCGACCCCGAATAGAAACGCGAGTTGGGCTGATTCTTATTGTTTACTTTTACTGAAAGCAGGTTGTCTCTACCATCCCAGTATAAATAAGGGGAAAGCTCATATTCAAATCCGATATAACCATTGGGTCTTTTTCCTAAGAAATGCCCATTGATCCAGACCTCACTGTTTTCGTATACACCTTCGAATGCAATAAATATCCGTTGCCCTTGCTCAGCCCGAGCCAGTTTAAACGTTTTTTGATACCATCCTACGCCACCATCGAGGTAAGCAGCCCCGCTACCTGCGGGACTGCTTTCTCTAAATGGCATTTCGATACTCCAGTCATGTGGTAGATCGAGCTTTCGCCAGCCCTCTCCTTTTCGTCCATTGCTATATTGCTGGCTGCTGTCCCGTTTAAACCACCAGCCCCCATTAAAATCAATAACCTTTCTGGACTGTCCACTTAAAGAACCCGCCGTCGCAAATAACAGGATCAGTATACCTATTATCCGGCTATACCTAGTATCAACTAATTGCTTCAGCATACATTTATGGGGTCTTATTGTTATTCTTGGCATCTTCGGCCAAACTCTCCTTGTAGGTCTTGCTGATAAAATTAAAGGTCAGCATGGCCGCTCCGTCATTCGAAAGCACGGGATCTCGCAATACGGCTAATTGCATGGTATTCTCGGTCAGCGACATAATACGGACATCGCCCCAGTCGACGACGATTCCATCTTGTGGCTTTCCATGTAAAGGCGACGCCCCAGTCATACGGATGGTTTTCTTTTCGGTATCAATGTTAAAAGTCCCCTTCTGGACTTTACCTAGCATGGCATGATTCACGTTGATGTTTGCACCGCCTTTCAGGTCAAAAGTCATACTTCCATAATCGCCTGCAGGCATAAGCCAGCTATTGCCTTTCCAATCGGGTTCCCAGCTCCAGCTATCGCTGTTTAAAGGCGCGGCTGTTTTATTGATGCTTCCCCACCAGTCACCGGTGCCGTAAAAATACATTGGACCTTTAAAGTAGCGAGAAATGCCCTCAGCATCCAGATCGAGGTACCAGGTTTTCTCTTCTCCCGCCCCCCCTGTAAATAAGGTCCAAGTCTCGTCACTGATAAACTCGGCATACATCTGATCGATATTGAATGTCACAGGCTCGCCGTAGACGATGCCACCACGCGTCTCGACACCAAATTTGACAGTGTACTCACCAGGAAAAGGCATTCTTAGGGTTACCTTTTTCTCTTGACTCCGCCCCTGTGGATGCTCCCACAATGGGGTGTATTTTGAATCCATCAAGCTGGTTAAATACACAATATTGGGATTATTGGCATCATGTTCAACAGTAAAGGCCTTTCCCTTGTCCAACTGTGCCGATGTGACATCGATGTCTCCCAATATATAATTCTCAGGAGAACAGGCTCCAAAGAGTACCATCGCCGCAAAAAAGCAGATGGCATAGGTGAATATCTTTTTCATGTTTGTCTATTTATAATTCAACTAATAGTGAGTCCTCGTATACTTGTGTTTAGTTCCATCCAGCATTTTGTTTCAGTACACCATTGGATAAGGTAATCTGCTTATTGGGTATTTGCATAAATCCTTTCGTTGTCAAAAAACGCTCTTTAGTCACGATGACCTTCTCGGGTACAGATCCACTTAGCACATCCTCTGTTGTTTCTAGTGTTGCGGCGGCATTATTCAGCCCCTGCCGCAATACATCCCAATAGCGGATACCTTCAAAAGCAAATTCAAATTTTCTTTCTTTCAGAATATTGTTTTTTGAAACTGCTAGCGACACAAAATTGGTCTTATAAGCTCTTTTTCTTACCTCATCAAAGTATTTCTGCGCGTTTGCGGAACCGAGTTCTGCCGCCATAAGCAAGACATCAGCATAGCGGATGACAAAGTAATCCTGGTCTTGGGACAGTTGCATATCCTTATCCCCACCTGTATTGGTGGTCCCATCCGGCAATGCCGTGGGGGCGTATTTTTTTATGGTGTAACCTGTATACTCACGCTGGTCTTTGAGGTCAAATCCAGTGATGTTCTCGCCATCGATATCAATAATTGAGGCGGTTTTGCGCGTATCCATGTTGTCAAACTCATTGAAAAACTTTTTGCTTACCGTACATGCCCCCCATCCTTGGCCATAGGGCGACCAATTTTTTCCGCGCAAGCCCAGAAAGACGACCCAGCGGTTGCCATCAACATAACCGTTGTAGTTCGATGTATTGTTGAATTTCTGTGCAAATACAACCTCTGCATTTCCCTTGCCGGCATATTTGGAGATATCTAGTGTATTATTGCTTGCATTGGGGATATAACTCGCTGCTGGCCACAGATTTTTGAAATCAGCCACCAACGCAAACTGGCCGCTACCGATAACCTCTTCCAGTCCCGCCAGGGCTTCGGCTTTGGAGACACCGATATCCTCGCCACCATAATAACCTGAATAAAATAGATAAACACGGGCTAATAGCGCTTTTGCTGCAAATGGAGTAGCCCGGCCATCATTGGTTGCCGCAGCTGACTTGGGGTAAGCTGTGGCTGGGATATTGGAAGCCGCAAATTTAAGGTCTGAAACAATCAGTTGATAAATCGCTTTGGGATCCGACTGTGGAATATTCTCATTGGTCGGGCTCGTTAGCAAAGGTATGTTTTCGAATAGACGGACGAGATCAAAGTACATGGTCGCCCGTAGGAACTTCGTTTCCCCTTCAATACGTGCCCGCGCTGTTGTGTTGCCTGAAAAATCAGTGCCATCCAATTTTCCCAAGAGTGTATTGCAGCGAAAAATTCCCGCATAGTAATCAGACCAGGTACCATCAAAGATATTATTGTCCGATTGGGACTGCGCAATATCAAAACGGTCTATTGCCTGGAATGATCGACCGTCTGTTGTACCTGTTCCGCCAAAACAATTGTCGGCGGCCACCTCTGCTGTCAGATAGAAAGATTGGCTCCCATTGGAGGTTGTGCGTTGATAACCATCATAACAGCCGACCAAAGCCATGTCAGCATCGGCTATGGTTTTATAAAAATTGCTTTCCAAAACGCTTGTCATCGGTTCGACATCCAAAAAACTGGATGAACATGATCCTAAGATTAAGGACCCAAATAACATGGAATGATAGATATAGCTCGTTTTTTTCATGATTTCTTGTGTTTAGAATTTAACATTTAGGCCAAATAATACAGTCCTTGGTCTTGGATAGTAACCAAGGTCGATACCCGACACCCAACCATCGGTTCCATAACCGATCTCGGGATCCATCCCATCATATTTGGTGAACGTGAACAGGTTTTGTCCTTGAACGTAGAAGCGGATCTGATTAGCATACTTCCATTTGATCAGCTTCGATAGATCATAACCTAAGGTCACATTGCTGATCCGAAGAAAGTCTCCATCCTGAATATAAAGGTCTGAAAACTGCCAATTGACATTCGTTTCCGTAACACGGGGAATTGTACTGGAAGTCCCCTCTCCGGTCCATCGGTCTAATATTCGCGTGGTATAGTTTGCTTGTTTATTGGCATGATTGCGGTAAGATTGTACAATTTTGTTTCCCAGGGAACCGTAGGCATTCACCGAGAAATCAAATCCTTTATAATCCAGTCCAATATTAAATCCATAAGTAAAATTAGGCATGCCCACACCCAGATTTGTCTTATCCGAGGCATTAATAATACCATCACTATTCTGGTCTACATATTTCACATCGCCCGGTTTCACATCCGCTTGAAGGATACCTTTCCCGGCTGTTTTCCAGGCGTCGATCTCGGCTTGGTTCTGGAATAGGCCGTCTGTCTTATACCCCCAGAAGTAGCCAATGGGTAGACCATTTGCAGCACGATAAAATTCTTCCGAATTATCGTATAACATGGCTGTCTGTCCATGGATAATGCCATCTTCAGTCGGAATCTGTCCCACCTTATTTTTGTTATAGGCACCATTTACCCCAAGACGATACTTGACTTCATTGATCTTATCCGCCCAATTTAGGCCCAATTCCACCCCTGTATTCTTCACGTCACCGCCATTGATAAAAGGGGGCAACGTTCCGGTTGTCGCCAAAACAGGCGCTGTAACCAGCCAGTTCTTGGTCTTTTTGACATAAAAATCGGCAACAACATCCAGGCGGCTGTTCGCAAATTTGGCATCAAATCCAATATTAGTCTGTTCGGAAGTTTCCCAGGTCAGATTCGGATTGGATAAACGGCTCGGATAAGCCCCGGCGATATTATTGTTACTCGTTCCAAAGACATAATGTGCTCCGGGGTTGGACGATGTAATTCCTGTTGAGGTACTGATGGGTGCCGCATATTGAAAATCAGCGATATCCTGATTACCCACTTGCCCCCATGAAGCACGGAGTTTAAAGAAGTTTACAGCCGCTAAATGTTCTTTAAAAAACTCTTCGGAAGAAATGACCCAACCTGCCGATACCGAAGGAAAATATCCCCAGCGATTGCTGCGCGAAAATTTAGAGGATCCATCTGCACGCAATGTAGCATTCAACAGGTACTTTTCCTTATAATTATAGCCCAGCCGTCCAAAGTACGAGACCCTACGGGTGATGTTCTCTGGCTTTCCAGACACCGTACGCGTTTCGACGACGTTCCCTTTTTCATCCAGGTGCGCCTGGCCTGTGGTATTGTCCAAATAAGCATGTGCAAAATCATTGAACTGCGAAAGCAGATTCCAGTTGGACCCCGAAAGGTAAGTTCCCTGGTAACGTAGCGATTCCATACCGACCATGGCTGAAAAAAGATGATCCGTATGGATATCAAAGTCATAGGAAGCAGTATTTGTCCAGGTCAGCGTATGACCTTTGCTCATGTTCTGTGAGGTTGTTGTATGATCTTGGTTGTAGGTGTAGATGGAGAAGCGGTATAAGGGCGTAAAACTTCTGTATTCTGAAGCATAATAGTTGAATCCCAGCAATGACCGGACCTTCAAGCCTTTGATAGGCTCAATCTCCGCAAATACATCCGCCAGTAATTTTTGGCCATCATTGGCGTTATTCGAATTGGTCATCATCACCCCATATGGATTGCTGTCCCCATTGTACCAAGGTGAATTGGAGGTATCATTGAAAGGACTTCCGTACAAGCCATTGTCCGAGTACACCGGTGACAAGGGCGAAGTCGCAAAAGCACCGCGTAAGGTATTATTGTACTGGTTGCCTACACCGATGCCCCGATTTTTGATGTAGTTAAAGTTAAGGTGCTGACCTATTTTCACAAAGTTATCGAAGAGTTTATGTTCCGAGTTCGTACGGAAACCATAACGCTGATAGTTGGAAACGTCTTTACCACCTACAATCCCCTCCTGACCAATATAATTCATCGATAAGGCGTAGGTGGATTTTTCATTGCCCCCGGTCAGAGCAACATTGTAATTGTCCATTTTTGCATTATCCTTAAACATGTAATCCATCCAATTGGTATTGGCCAGACCATCCATGCTGTTAAAATCAATCACCGCGGCTCCCGAATTCAGTGATTGCTCATTCATGATCAGCTTGTACTGATCTGCATTCAGCAATTTTGCTTTACGCGAAACGTTCTGAATACCCGTATAGCCATCAAACGACAACACATTTTTTCCGGCAGCCCCCATTTTAGTGGTAACCAGGATAACCCCGTTTGCAGCCTGCGAACCATAGATGGCTGCCGAGGCGGCGTCTTTCAGTACATCGATAGATTGAATATCGGCCGCATTCAAGACCGAAATATCCCCCCCTGGGACGCCGTCGATGACGTATAAAGGGCCCGAATTGCCAATTGTTCCCAGTCCGCGGACGACGACCTTCATATCTGCTCCCGGCTGACCGGAAGTTGATGTAATGGATACACCCGGTGCTTGGCCCTGAAGCGACTGCAGCGGGTTCAATTGATTGCGTTTCTGCAGTTCTTCACCCTCCACCTTCAAATTGGCTCCCGTATTCAATTTTTTCTTTTGTACACCGTAGCCGATAACCACCACCTCTTCGAGATCGGAAGCTTGCGGCTGTAGGCGGATCACCATATTGGGACCAGTAATTTTAACTTCCTCCGTTTTGTACCCTACGTAAGTAATGGTCAATATAGTCCCTGTGCTGGCCCCAAGAGAAAACTTGCCCGACTCATCGCTACTCGTTGAAATCTTCTGATTCTTTACGCTGATACTCGCTCCCCCGATCGGCAATCCTGAATCAGCCGAAACAACCGATCCCGTGAAGGATTGTGCCCAGACCAAAGAGGTCACACTGGTCATGACCACGACGGCCATGCCCCTGCTCAACAATTGTTTGCTTATCATATGTCTTGATTTATAAATTGGTTTTTTATTATTTTAATTTGATCTGCAAAGCTTTACCTGAATAGGTTACCTCTATTGGTTTTGCTGGTGATACATCCAGTCCAACAGCGTTGCTGTCGCTGACAAAAATGATATTGAACTTTCTTTTGGTCAGCATGCCGTCGAAATCCCCCTGACGGCTGGCCAAAGACAGTGTTTGTGCAGAATTGTCATAGCTGAAATCAATGCGGCTATATTTCCCTTTTTCATAATTATAATTGCTGCCTTCGTCTTCATAAAGTGAAAACTGACCGTCTGCTCCGGCATAGATATAAAGATCCAATACTTCCGGCTTTTTCTCGGCTGTATATTGCATGACCGGTCCAATGGGCAATATTGCTCCGGCTCTGACATAAACAGGGATACGTTCGTATGGTGCTGCAATAAGCAGATCCTGCCCCCCTGCTACCATCTTGCCATTGTATAGATCATACCAGCTGGCTCCTTTTGGAAAGTGTATCTTACGTGAGGTAGCCCCTTTTTCAGTAACTGGACTGATAAGCAAGGATGGTCCCCAAAGGTATTGGTCGTTGCTGTCGAATCCATCTTTGTCCTGCGGGAAATCCATCGCAAGTCCACGTATCATCGAATAGTCTTCAAAAAAAGTCTTCGCGGCAAGACTATAATTATAGGCCAGTAATTTATACCGTAGATTAATCGCGTAGGTCATGCTTTTATAGGCCGGATGATCCACAGGAGCGATATTATACGGCTCGCGGTAGGGATATTGTCCATGCGCCCTGAACAAAGGCAAAAATGCCCCGTATTGGTACCAGCGGCTATTCAGCTCGCGCCACTCTTCCAAGTCCGCCGTATTAGGTTTGTGAAACCTATTTTCAACCAAAAAGCCTCCCGCATCCATTGTCCAATAAGGTGTACCGGACATCGAGAAATTGATGCCCCCGGCAATCTGATCTTTCATGTCATGCCATCTCGAAGCAATATCGCCGCTCCAGGCAGCCGCCGCATAGCGCTGCTGCCCTGCAAAAAAGGATCGCGTCAGAATAAACACCCGTTTGTTAGGATCTGTTTCACGCTGGCCCTCGTAGATACCCTTGGCATTTTGCAAAGGGAACGCATTATAGTAGCGAACAGATGATCCTATAGCTGGCTGAAAGACCGATTTACGCTCGTCCAGATCAATATTGGAGTGAATATCTGGCTCACTCGCATCCATCCACCAGGCATCGATCCCAATTTTGAAAAGATTGTTGTCCAACAATTTCCAGAACCCATCGCGTGCCGCTTTGTTGAAAGGATCATAAAATGTCGAGGTATAGCCCTTTCCGATCCAATCTTTACGGCCGTCATAAATATTTCTCGGATAGATCCATTTGTTGGCTTTAAATTCTTGGTATACGGAAGACTCTTCATTGATTTTAGGCCAGGCCGAAATCATGATCTTAAAGTGCTGATCATGCAGCTTCTTCACCATGGCCAGAGGGTCTGGAAAACGCTTTACATCAAATTTTTGGCTCCCCCAGTCGTTTTCAGCCCAGTAAGACCAATCCTGCACAATATTGTCGATCGGAATCTTACGTTTGCGAAATTCAGCCGCGACCTCCTCAATTTCCGCTTGTGTCTTGTAACGTTCTCTGCTCTGCCAAAATCCAAAGCTCCAAATCGGCATAATCGGTGCCTTGCCGGACAAGTGGCGATAACCTGCAATGACCTCATCCATTGATGCGCCCTGTACAAAGTAATAATCAATGGCATCTCCAGCTTCTGAATTAAAGGAAAATACGTTTTTACGCGCTTCTGGAATGGGGCTCTGCCAGTTTAAGGTAAAATAAGATTCCCCTCCATCTGGTATCCATTCCATGCGGATCTGGTGGGGCTTATCTTTCTGGAGGTCTCTCTCAATCTCAAAGGTACCTGCATTCCAGGATTGACGCCAGCGGTCGGCGACCAGCTCCCCATCAATCCAGACTTTCATATAACCCGAATATTTAAAATGCAGCACATGTTTGCCAGTATAGGGCGAAGAGAAACTTCCGGCATAGATGACTTTGCTTTCGGCCAGCTTTACGCTCTTTGGAAATTTGTGCTGATCTGTTAAGTAGCCATAGTCGATAATCGATTCCGGTCGGGATAGATACACTTCTTCGCCCTTGTTCCGATTTACATAGGTTGCCGTGAGCCAACCCGGCTCTCCCTCTTTTGACTGCAACTTAAAAGCATTTAAAGGCAATAACGGCCTCACGTCGCCCGCTTTTGTAATGGAGTAATTGTGCCATAAAATGCCATAGTTGTTAGTGGACAGTAAAAAGGGTATTCCGATTTCTGTATTGTACTGCAGCAGCGAAACCTGTTTGCCACGGTTATAATTCATCACCGCATTCTGATGTTGGCCGAGTCCATAGATCCCTTCTTCCGCATTGACAATAAAGTCTTGGTTAATGTGATAAAATGCATCACCTTGATAACTATTAGCTAAAAAAGAACTTGAATTCCGCTTTGCTTCTTTCAAGATGGATTGCCCCTTAAGGTCAAAAAATTCCACTTTGCCGTTCATCAAGGAAACCACTGCCTGCATATTGGCCGTTTGTACATTTACCGTAGAGTCGGTCGAGCTTACCGCAAGTGATTTTACTTGCCGGCGCAGTGAATCGACGATCACTAAGCTCGTTTGTCCCGGTAAGATTGCACCAGCTGGAACAGCTGTGACACGCACAATCTTGTCAGTTACGACATCCAAATAAATATCCTGATCAATGGAGGTCTCCGAATTTTTGAAGCTGACCTTAATACCGGAAGGCATTTTTTCATAATGAGCTTTATTGGCTTGGCTAAATCCCTGCTGCACGATTGCGAAGAGCATCAAACCACTTAAAGCGTACGTTAAGTTGCGCATTTAAATAAGATTTATTGGTTATTATATTCCCTTGGTTATTACGCGTCCTTTCCTATTGAAAGAACAGATCAAATATAGAATGCAACCGGTTGTATAAGGGGTATATTTTGTTAACTTTTAGGGGTTATTTTGTTAACTTATGCGGGGATACTGGCGAAAAACACTATCGACAATTCACTTATTTACAAGCTTTTTCGATAAAAAGACGGCAGGTTACCAAATGCAGATTTAAAATATTTGCTAAATTGTTTCGGATTTCCGAATCCTACTTCATAAGCAATTTCAGCCATCGATAATTTCGAGTTCTGAACCAGATGCATGGCACGTTTGAGCCGAATATGTCGGATGTATTCCATCGGTGAATAGCCTGTGATGGCAAGCACCTTTTTATAAAGCCCTACGCGCGTGATGTTCATTCTTTTGGCAAGCAGTTCGACAGAAAGCGAAGAGTCACTGAGATCCTGTTCAATTTCCATTACCAGCGCACGGATAAATTGTTCATCAGCAGATGCGATATCGGGCTGCGTCAGATTAACATTAATCTGTTTTTTATACCGTTTTACCATTGTCTGTTGTTGATGGAGTATCTGCGCTAATTTTGAACGCAGCAGGTTAATATTAAAAGGCTTGTTGATATAATCTGTAGCACCCGACTCCAAGGCTTCCAGTTCAATTTTCTGATTGACTACGGCTGTTACAATCAGCACAGGGATATGGACCAGCTTGGCCTGGGCCTTTATAAACCGGCAAAATTCCAGTCCGCTCTCTCCAGGGAGGCTGAGATCGGTGATGATCAGATTGACCTCTTGCTTGCTTAGGATCAATTTTGCATCATTGATGCTTTGCACAGCGTGGATTAGGTAGGCTGAACTCAGGCTCCGCTCCAGGTAATGGAGGAAGTCGATATCATCTTCGACCAATAAAATAGCGGGTTTATCCTGCTTATCGCTTTCGACAGGATCGACACTCGCTTCGGCCTTATGTATGGGTAGCTGAACTTTAAAAATCGTCCAGTGCACATTGCTGCTCAGCGCGATAGTTCCGCCCAAGAATTCGACATAGTCTTTAACAATAGAAAGCCCGATTCCCGTACCGTGATTCAGTTTTCCATTGGGCACATCCAGTTGCATGTAACGTTCAAATACGCGGGCTTGTAGGTTTTCGGGAATCGCTGTACCCTGATTTTGAACTTCAATACGCAGCATCTTTCCTGTTTCGTGTTCAGTGACTTCGGCATTGAATGCCACAATGCCGGATACCGGGCTAAACTTGATCGCATTTGACATCAGATTGAAAATAATGCTTTCCAATTTGTTTTTGTCAAACCAGGACAGATAGGTGTCTGGAGCGATATTGACCTGCAGCGAGATCTGATTGCTTTGCGCTATCCCGGCAAAGGCATCAAGCATTTCGCGGATAAATCCCATGAGGTCCCCATAAGCTTCGTTCAGCTCAAGCTCACTTTTCTCCAATTTTCTAAAGTCCAGCAGCTGATTGACCAATTTAAGCAGACGGTCTGCATTCTTCTTGATTAAGTTTAGGTCGGCTTTTTTTTCTGGATGCTGCTCTTCATCCAGCAGCTGCTGCGCTGGAGTTAGAATCAAACTGATCGGAGTTCTGAATTCATGACTTATATTGGTAAAGAAACGTGTTTTCAACGCATCCAGTTCCTTTGCCTGTGCAGCCTGTTCCTGGGCGAGGTAGAGTTGATTGCGCGTCTTGACACGTAGTTTTGTCAAATAAAAATAAGCCCATAGGACGATCAGTACCAGGCTGGCATAGAAAAGAAAGGCCCAAGCCGAACGCCAAAAAGGTGGCTGTATATCGATTGTTAGGAGCAGCACGCCCTCAGACCAGCTATTCGAATCGATGGCGTGCCGAATATACAAATTGTAGCTTCGGGTGTCTAGATTGGTGAAATTGGCGCGCATGGTTGCCGGTTCAAAATCAAACCATTCATCACTTAGACCAGCAAGCTGATATTGGTAGAGTCCATTATGCTGTTGCAGGTAGTCAAAGGTAGAGAACTCCAGCGAAATGGCATTGAGGTTGTAAGGAAGACTCAGTTCTTTAAGATTATTCAGGGCTTGATCGTAAATGACCCGGCCCGAAAATTCCTCACCTACGGCTATCCGCTTGTTAAATAAATAAAGATTGGACAAAAGCGGTAAGACCAGTTCACTTTCGCTGCTAATTTTCTTAGGGTCGATAAAATTGAATCCCTTTGGCCCACCAAAGACAAGTCTTCCGTCCCGCATTTTTAAAGCGGCGTTTTCATTGAATACATTCCCCTGAAGGCCTGATTCCCTTGTAAAATTGCGGATGATGAACTTCTCGGCCTGCCCTTTGCCGACAATCGCCGACAGTCCTTTGTTTGTTGAAGCCCAGATTCCCCCCTGATTATCGACCAAGAGCGCCAGGATCGCATCGTCGCTGAGTCCATCCTGCTGTGTGAGATAGCTTACTTTTGTACCGTCGATTACATGCAAGCCCTCTTGTGTTGCTACCCAAATACGACCAGTTTTGTCCTCTTTAATATCATAAATCAGATCATTCATAAGTTTCATGGGCGAACTGGATGTATTCATATAGCTAATCTTGTCGTCGGGAGCCAACAATGCCAAACCTGTCGCTGTGCCGATCCAGAGCCGTTTTTTTGAATCTTCAAACAAGACAGAGATATAATTGCTGTTAATGGTTTGTCCCTGCCGAGTATACGCTCTCGAAAACTGTTCTGTCTTTTTATCAAACAGGTACAAGCCAGCACTTAAGGTTCCTATCCAAAATCGATGTTGACTATCCTCGTAGATCTCCCATACACTATCGTCGTTCAACTTTCCAGGTGCCGAATCACGGTGGAAAACCTTAAAACTTTTGCCGTCGAATCGACACATACCACCTCGATAAGTTCCGATCCACAGCTTATCTTCCGTATCCAGCAATAAGGAAACAATCACGTTGGAGCTCAAACTGTTGGGATCCTGAGGATCATGCAGGTATTGCGTGAATGTTTTCTGACTGCTATTATAATAGAGCAATCCCCCACCGTTTGTCCCGATCCATAGATTACCCTTTCGATCCTGTACAAACTTATTGACATCGTCAAAGGGAAGCGATTTAGGAAGCCCTGGATAGTTCCTGATTAAAGAGAATAACAACAGCTTGGGATGATAATAACTGATGCCACCTTTATAGGTTCCCGCCCATATGATACCTGACTTATCCCGATATAAAGCCGTTATGCTATTGTAAGGTAGGCTCCGTAAATCATATTTATCGTTAGCGAGGATCTGTACACTTTTTGTTTTTTTATCATAAACATTGATCCCACCATGATCAGTTCCTAGCCAAAGATGCCCTTGATCATCTTGCACGATATTGCCTACAAAAGGATTGGACAGTTCTTTTTGGAGGTGTTGAATTGATCCATCTTTCGGGTCAAGCCAGTATACACCAATTGGAATGTCTTTTGAGAAAATCCATATCGCCCCTTCCCGGTCGGCAAATAGATTATAATTTACCAGCTTACTGCTGATCGGCAATAGGCTGGTTTTGGTACTGCGCAATGATTTGGTATCGATGTGGCCCAACAGGCCATTTTCGTAGATTACCCAGATCGTGTGCCCTTGACCAGCTATCACATCAGCGATTCGGTTGTTTTTTGTCAACGACGGTACAGTACGATAGATTTTCTTTAGGCTATCGTACAAGATCAGCGAACGATCGCTATACAATAATGCGAAGGTCTGCCCTTCCAGCGGCCTTATCGTGTGTACGTCTTTGACGGGCAGCTTTAAGTGGGTCAGTATGGAATCAAGCTGCTGGACGATAATGCCTGAGTGCTGATCATACACATTCATCCGATTGCTGGTGCGAATCCATACATTGCCTTCTGGTCCCTCAAAGATTGCGGAAATTGCATTTCCACTCAGGCCGGTACGTTTATTGGCGGAATAGCGAAAATTTGTGAATTGCGTCCCATCAAATCGGCTCAGACCAGATTCGGTACCAAACCAGAGGTAATTGTACTTATCCCTGAGTGCACAATTGACATGATTATGGACCAGGCCCTGGTCAGAGGTTAAGGTTTTAAACGCATAGGTATTGACCTGGCTCCAAGCTGACGATTGCCCTAAGAAAAGGAGAAGAAAGAGTTGGAGATAAGCGAATAAAAAAGACTTAAGCTGCTGCATTGGTTATCATCTCCCCAATGATACAAAAATTGAGTAAATACAGCAAATCAAGTTGCTATTAATATAAGCTTTAGCATGAGCCCCATATTTTTTATCCTATAAACTAGGTTACCACATTGAGATCAAGTTCGTGAGTTAAACCTAAATAACACCATTTTTATAGGGATATAGCAGGGGGTTAACAAGGGTTTACCCCTGTTAACCCCCTGTTACCCCCCAGTTAAACCCCTCCTACTGGTTGAACTCGTATAAATTAATTGATACGTTTAACCACTCTAAACAATCGTTAAAATCCAAGAAAGAAATTGACTTATAAGGAAGAGATGGACAGCGTAAAAAAAGCGAAACAACGCTACATAGAACGTGCAATATTAGTCATAAAAGACAAAAGTTAATACCATAGACCTGATTCATTTCGACAATTGAATACTTTACTGAAATTGCTTAGGCCTGTCTTTTTCTGCTGCTCTTGCGGCAATCTCATCAATGCGTTTTTTGCGGGTATCTGGTCTTTTGGCGAGAACAATCCATTGCAACATCATTTTTTTGACGGATTTACTCAATCCAAGAAAATAATCTTTTGAACCAGCATAATGTTGAAATGCTTCATCCAGATCCTCGGGAATAATTAATTCTTCCACACTGTCCAAAATTGACCAAGAGCCATTTTCTTGTGCTATTTTTATAACCTCATGCCCCGCTGGAGTCATTAGATTCGCATCGATTAGTTTTTTAACTTTTTCTTTGTTAATTTTAGACCAGGTACTATTGGGTTTTCTTCGGCTAAATAACTGCATGAATGAATAGGCATCAATCGGCCTCCGTGTGCTATCAATCCAACCAAAACACAATGCTTCATCCACAAGTTCAGTCCAGTTGACCACCGGTAAATTTGATTTTTTAGTATTACAGATCACCCAAATTGATTGTGCTATATGATGATTGTTTTCGAGCCAAAATCGCCATTCTTCTTTTGTATTCAGGTAAATAGTGACTCTCTCCGCCGAATTCTGTTTGATCATTGATATAGTTTTTTAGTCCTTACTGGTATGGATAAAATTTGTCTATTGTGAAAATACGTTTTTTTTGAATACTAGTCATCCATGTTTTGCAGAACAACAACGACCAGCTTGTCCTATTGACAAACTCAAATTAGTCAGCAGCATTTTCATTCTTAAATTTTAAGAATATATCTTTTGGGAACTAATAGAAGTATTAAGAGTAGAACAATCTGTATGCAGATTACAAAAAACAAAATAGTCTGAGTTCGAAAAGCAAGTTCAGAGACTCGTTTTGCGTTTCTGCGCCGTAAATCGATCTGATTTTTCAGCACATGCTTTTCACAGCTATCAATATCAGCCTGCTGCTCTATTTTCCATTTTTCCTCGCTTGCCAAATGATTATTTTTTGTAGGTGCCAAGTCGATAGCGTCGAATAGCGTAAAAAAAACCAGCAACAGCCAATAATGGTAATTGAAGTCAAGCTAATCAGGATTTTCTTTATCATACGTATTTATTTTTGCATTTCGTTTCAAATAATAAGCCCTTAAAAAAATTACAATCAACACAGCTGTTAATCCCGAGACCAGAAAAGACGAAAACTGGAAAATAGCTTCACCAAACGCTTTACTGTCGCCAAAACACTGTACTGAGTTTCCCCATATATCAGTGCCCATAGCCCCCTCATAAATACATTTCCGACAAGCCCAATATTCGGGAAGTATAATTCCGAGATAAATTGGTAACAAAATACCATAACAAGTAAGCAGAATAATTGTTATTGCACGAATCAATTTCATATGATCTATATACCTAAACCTTTTATTCGTTAAACACCACAATCGCCAATTTACAGTTTTACAATAGCTAAAAAATCGATAGTTTATATTTGTTGGCAATCATTTATAATTCGTTAGTGATCCATCAATTTACACAAACGTTTGTGTATTCAATTTACTTGAATCTCTAATTTATTCTCAGTATACTCGTGATAACATTATAATCAATTACCCAGAACAGTGGTTCAAAAAATAGACTAAACAGACAGCAAAGCAACATTACCGGAATACGGACTAATATATTCTTATAGCAACATATTTTAAAACGCTAAAAAAATGAAACAGATTGGCTTAAAAATCAAACAGGAATGGAAGTTTCTTTCCATATTCGTCATCTGCTCTTTACCCGGCTTATTCAGCATGGCACAATCCAACACGCCGGTTCTCCGTATCGGTATCATGGCCGATATGCAATACGCAGACAAAACAGACCACGGTAGCCGGTTCTACCACAATTCTTTAATGAAAGTCGATACCGCTGTAGACTTCTTTAATCGCAATAAAGTCGATTTTTCATTGGTTCTTGGCGATCTTGTCGACGAAGGTCCAAAAGATCTACCTGTATTGTTAAAACATCTCTACCCTTTAAAAAAACCGATGTATTGTCTACTTGGCAACCATGACTATGTCAGCGTATCTAAACCAGATCTTCTGCACACCACTTTTGGGATGCCAGCTAAATACTACGCATTTACAAAAGGGAAATGGCGATTTGTTTTCTTAAATACGAATGCGCTCAGTGAATATGCCACAACGCCCAATTCAGCAGACCAACGTGAATGGAAAATCTTGGTGGGTAGCCTACAGGCAGACGGAAGGAAAAATACGCAACCCTGGAATGGCGGAGTTGATCATAAACAACTCCTATGGTTGCAAAACGAACTTGCCCGAGCGCGGAAAAATAAGGAGCATGTGATCGTATTGACACATCATCCCTTATTGCCAGAAAATGGTTATGAAACACTCAATAATAGGCCAGTTCTTGATATACTCTACAAATTCCCAGAAGTTAAACTGGTACTTTCCGGTCATAATCATAAAGGCAATTATGTGATGGTAAACAATATTCCTTTTGTGACCATGGAAGGTATGATAGAAACACCCACAAGCAATGCCTATGGTCTTTTGGAGCTTTATCCGGAAGAAATCAAAATCAAAGGCCAGGGTAGACTCAGTTCAAGAGTTTTTAAATTATCATCCAAATAAGGCTCAATCGGGCGATTAAAAAACTCGCCATAAATGAAATTTAAATAAAACACCCCCAACAGCGAAAGCCGTTGAGGGTGTTTTTTATTGAATGGGTTTAGTGAATACACTATTCTAGGGTTGGATTAAATGTTCCGCCCCAATCTTTATTCTGCTTGATATTCGGATTTTTATCAATGACTGATTGTGCTATTGGAAAGAAATAATAGGTATCTGGTACCAGGTTCACTTTGTTTCCTGTACTAGGCACCTGCAAGACACTATATTTAAACTGATTCTCTTTCAACGTGTATGTTTTGGCCAATACATTTGCATCTTCCAGTTTCATTTCAGTTCCATTAGCATTGATCGCAATAGCTTCAACTCCATGCTTTGTCGTATTGTTTAGTATATTTAACTTACGTAACCGTCGTAAATCCCAAAAACGATGTCCTTCAAAGCAGAACTCAATATTACGCTCTGCTAAAATGGCTTCACGCATTTGCTCTTTCGTAGTCGCTGCAATACCATATTTATTATCCGCACCAGGTTCTATACCCGCTCTTTTTCTGATCTGTGTCACCAAATCTAAGGCTGTCGCAAAGTCTCCGATTTCATTTGCTGTTTCAGCATAATTCAACAGGACTTCGGCATAGCGCATCAAGACAAAATCCACATCATACTGGGTTTCCACTTCGGTCTGTTTTAATGATAATTTAGAGTTTTTTAAGATAAAAAATCCACTATATCGATCCAAATTGGAAGAAGGTGTTTTTGCGTTAGGGTTTATACCAAAGTCATCTAAAGCCGGAGCAATACCTACAGAAGTGTATTGTCGTTTGCCGGTCTTTCCTGAAACCTCATAAATCTTGGCATTCCACACAATGGATTTATCAAAACGCGGATCGCGGTTTTCCCAATAGGATTGCAAAAATTGATCTTCTGTCTTATAGTATTTGCCCGTTTGATCGGAATAAAGCTTTCCATCTTTCATTGGAAAAGCTTTTACAAATTCCCAGGATGGAACGGAACCCGCTGGCCCTCTACTTTCGGAGCCGGGTCGTACGCCATTATCCCAATTAGCGACTTTATTTGGATAAGTATTAATCACAGCAAAAACAACCTCTGGTCCTTTTTCAACCAGCGCAATATTGGAATAATCTGGAGTCAAACTATAGCCATCCGCTTTAAGTTGCTCATAAGCCAATTTATTCGCAGTGTTGGCTTCCTGCCAATAGGCATTTCCATAAGGATTGGAAGGATTAAACTGGGGTGAAGCTTTATATAACAATACTTTCGCTTTAAAAGCTGCCGCAAAATCACCGTCAACCTTTCCATAATCTGCCGTACCCTTGGCAATCGTTTTTGGCAGTAAGGAAATAGCCTGATCCAAATCTTTGATCATCAGATCAAAACACTCTTTTGTAGAATTGCGGGGTACATTAAGATCATCATTTTTTAAATCTTGAGGTACCGTAATATAAGGGACCCCACCATGAATCCTGACCATATTAAAATACATATAGGCACGGAGAAACAAAGACTGCCCAATCACCGCATTTTTGAAGTCCGCTTTTAGCACAGTACTTTCACCAACTTTCTGGATCGCCGTATTAATTTTTCGGATGGTTGTATAATCCCAGGATTTGTAAGAACCATTGTTGACGGTGACCGCATCCAAAGGGAAAGCGATGCCAATTAGTTGTTCCGAATTTCCATCCGCACCAGCGTTCCAGTTGCCAAATAGTGGATATAGATTGGCAAGATAGCCGTTGACTAGATTTGGATCGGCCCATACTTTAGCTTCATCCAGCGAATTGAGATCTTCAATGTCCAGCACATTTTTACAGGAAGACATACACAGAGCCAACGCTATTAAAGGATAATATATTTTTTTCATCTTTTTTTCATTTAAAATTTAACATCAAGTCCAAACGTAAAGGTTTTCATGACTGGATAAGAATCATACAGCTTTTGTTCCGGATCATGGAATTCTTTCATCGGCGAAAAAACAAACAAATTGGTTCCATTGAAAAACAGGTTGACATCTTTTACACGGATCTTCTCGGTCATGCTTTTCGGCAATCGGTAAGACACGTTAACATCGCGTAAACGCAGATAGGCTCCATTTCTTATCCAGAACGACGAAGGAGCTGCACCAGACTCAGCCCAACCAGAATAGCCTGTTGGACGAGGGTATTTCGCATTGGTATTATCCGGCGTCCAGACATCGGAAGCCCAAATCGGGTAATATGGACGGAAAGTATCGCCATGCTGACGCATTCCACCACCTTCTTGATTGCTGATCATCCGATCATAAGCAAGAACCCCCTGAAATAATGTCGAGACATAGAAGCCTTTCCAGCTCGCATTGAAGCCAAACCCGTAATTGATGCGCGGAGAATTATTGTCTGACAATAACTGCAAATCGTTATCATCAATTTTCCCATCCGGACCTCCTGAGTAGTTCGCCCCTTGAATATCTTTATATAAGATCATCCCAGGAAAAGGATCCCTTCCGTAGGTCTTAAATCCTTTTGCTTTCAGTGCGTCGGCTTCAGCCTGTGTCCTTACTAAACCCAGTGCCTCTAAGCCGATAATTCTATTTTCTGGCCGCCCAATTCTGGAACGAAAGTTCTGCGGTTGGCCGGCAGCATACGCCGGTTCCTCGTCAATGATATCCCAGCGGTCTTTTGCATAACCCAGATTCCCATTGAGCCCATAGGTCACCTCGCCCACCTTATCATTCCAGTTCAACGAAATCTCCCCGCCTTTGTAACTTCTTGCGGCATAGTTTTCAGGAGCAAGTGCGCGACCATAGTTATCCGGAACTTTCAGTGATCTTGGTCCTAGGATGTTCGTTTCCTTACGTGAAAACAGATCTAGGCTACCGGTCAGCTTATTCTTAATAAATCCAAAATCCAAACCGAGATTGACGCTTTTAGAAGTCGTCCAAGTGAGGTTCTGCGTCGGTGTTGCACCATACGCAATACCATTGTAATAGCGATCTCCGAACATATAGCCACCAGAGCTGTAATATTTTTCCAGATAGCCAAACTGACCGATTCGATTAGCATTTACATCCAAATCATTACCCGTTGTACCGTAAGAAGCTCTGAACTTCAAGTCTGATATCGTATTCTTTATATCCGTAAAGAAGTTCTCGTCCGATACACGCCAGGCTGCCGAGACTGAAGGAAAAAAGCCCCACCGTTTATCGCTAGGAAACAAAGGTGATCCATCGTAGCGGAAAGAAAACTCCGCAATATACTTATCTGCATAATTATAATTAGCACGCCCAATCACGCCGCGTCTTGAATCAATTGTTTCATTGGCAGTTGTCGACCTAAAGTTCCGATCTGTAGGATAAATAAACATCTGATCCAGGGCTGTAATCGGATTCTCTGCCCGTGAAGTAACGTACGTCCCTCCTTTTTTGGACTGCTCATAAACCAATGTCCCATCGACGGAATGTTTACCAAATTTGCGGTTATAGTTTAAAAACCAGTTTACCTGATATTCCCACAATCGTTGTGGGCTGTAATCCATGAAAGGCTGACTCTGACTAAAAGTAAAGATATTGATATTCGCTTCCGAAGGTGGGGCCGGTATAAAGCGGTTGTCATTTGGATTCAGTGAAGTAAAGGTGTAGTTTTTTTGAAAGCTCATATAGCGCTTGCGCATATAGTCACTGGCAAGATAACTCCCCACAAGTTTTGTCGATAGACCTTGTACCAATTTATCCAGCTTCAAATTTAGGGTCATAATAGGATTAACCTGCCGCACTTTGCGGTCGATATAACGATCCCCGATGACCTGATCGATCACATTCCATGCCTGCCAGCTTCCCATAGGTGTCTGTACGGGATAAGCCGTTGGCGTATTGCTCGGTGTTCCGTCTGCATTCAAGTAAAACGGATACATCTTTGGCCAGTTGAAGGTAACACGGTAGAAATCGGATACATCAAAATCATCATCATTGGAAGATGTGCTAAAAGGCCAAAAAAAGCGCTTCGAGTTGGTCTGGTTAGCTGAAATATTAAAATCCATGCTAAAATCTTCGGTAATCTGCGCGGAGATATTGCTGCGCAAATTGAACTTCTCATGGTCCAAAGATTTATAGGATCCATTTTCTTTGCGGTAGCTCAGCAAGCTATAATAAGTAATTTTGTCGCCACCACCATTGACCGATATGGATTGGCGATGGGTAAATGGATTGCGCCAGATCACATCATTTGCATTGTAATTTTTATCCTTGAAATAATCAAACTCTTTTTGTCCATTTGGGATGGAAAGACCGCGAAATTCGGCGACCCTATTTTGATAGGTGAGTTCATCTTGTGCAGTCGTTAAATTCGCAAGAAGTTCCTGTGTTGGCGTATTAAAAGTATAATTACTTTGTACATTAAAAACTGGTGCTTGCGCTGTTCCTTTTTTCGTCGTCACAACGACAACGCCATTACCCGCCCGGGTGCCGTACACTGCGGCAGTCGCTGCATCTTTTAAGAAGGTCATTTGGTCGACCTCGTTCGCTTCAAGCACATCAAATGCAGCTTTATCGCGGACCACACCATCAATTACATAAAGTGGCTCGGCAAAACTCCCCCGGATACGCAGGCTCGACGATGCTCCAGCCATCCCCGAAGTATTGGTGACATTGACCCCCGCTGCTCTACCGGCAAGTGAATTGGAAAGATTTGAACTGGGGATATTCTTTAGCTGTTCTGCATTGACGGTAGCGACGGAACCGGTGATATTCCCTTTCCGCTGCTTACCATAGCCAATGATCACGACCTCTTCAAGCGCCTGATCACTCGAAACCATAACAACACTGATGTTGCCTGCGGAAACGGCTACCTCCTGTTTTGTAAAGCCTTGGTAGTTCACGACCAAAACATCACCACGCTTGGCCCGAATAGAAAAAATACCTTGTTGATTGGAGGATGCTTGAACGGATGTTCCTTTGACGGTGATGGTAGCGCCGGCTAATGCCTGACCTTTCTCATCTTTGACGATCCCTGTAACCTGATCTTGATCGACAATAGCATTGATCGGATCCAGATTCAGTGCGTAAGAATCAGGCTGACTAAACAGCAGGCAGAGCCCCAAAAGGCTAATGGGTCTCGCCTTTCCATGAAGAAAAAAATTTCTCATCATAATTACAAATTGGTTTAAAATAATAAAGAACCCTTAGGCTCAACTTTGGTTTATTTACTTAGCCTGCTTTTCTTTTTGTAAAAAACAGCAAAAGTGGATTAGATTGTCTACTAAATTTAAAAAACAAATTCTTATTTACGAAATTAACATGATTTTTTAATCCGAAGTTCACATAAACGTTACATGCTGAAATAGGGAATGGAAATGGCTGACACAGCAGTGCCGATCTTCAGGTAGAACACCTAAAAACTGTAGTGAATACAGGGGTTTAAAGTGGATTTATACCCCTGTACGAATACTATCTAGGAAATTTTGTTTTGAGGCAAGCCGAATACGATCAATGTAGAGACCCCGAATGGGGCTTAAAAAAATGAGCCTAAAACTGTAAACTAGCGTTTAAACAAAATTGTCTCCCGTTATATGTTGGAAGCACAACATAGCTCTTTTTCGAATTCTGTAATCGACTGTCTACCAAAGGGAGCAACCAATAGGCGATTTTAGTACTTAAGATACCGACCCCAGCTCCCATAGCGATATCCGAGAACCAATGCTTGTCGTTGTACATCCGCAGATAACCGGTACCTGCTGCAACAGCATATCCTGCAATACCGTACCAAATTGACTCCTGTCTATATTCCTGCCAAAACAGTTCGGCACCAACGAACGCAGTAGCAGCATGCCCCGAAGGAAAGGAATTATTCGCTGAACTATCAGGCCGCCATACGGGAATGGTGGATTTCATAATTTTCACGGTTGAAGTCATGATAATATTAGAAACCGCTGTCGTAAACAGGCGTTGTTTAAGGTTATGTTTGGCAGGCACCCCTACCGCGTCCAAAACAAATACTCCGGCAGTTCCAGCAAAGCGGGTGAAATCGTCCAACTTAATTTTTCGGCTAGTTCCTCTCGATACGCCGTCTCTAATGTCTTCATCTATCCCCTTTAAAAAAGGATTTCCTTTGGCAACGACACCATAGGTGATCAGTCCTACAGGAACAGCCAGTTCCTTGTAAGGAACTTTCTTAAAAAAATGAGATCCGCGGCTCGAATCCGACGGTTGTTCCGACAGAATTTGGGCAATTGAGGTAGCCGGTACTACAAAAAGTGAAACCAGGATACAATAAAAAACAAAGTATCTTTTGTAAGTGCTCATTTTATCCGTATTTATTTTATCGTGCGCAAAGATAATATTAAAATATCCAGTAAAAAAAGACAACGGGCATTGTCAACTCGGAAACTAAGCATCTTGCATCCACCTTCGTCAGAGGGTCAGCTTCCCTTATAGGTTGAATAGCCGTAGGGCGAAAGCGTAATCGGCACATGAAGATGTGTCTGCTCAAAAAGCGTAAACAAAAGTCCGCTGTTTCATGAATTGATGTGAACAGCGGGCTTTAGATTTAAAATTTATGTATGATCAAAGTCCTATCGTCACACCATTGGCAATGACCGCATCTTTTTTCACAACAACAATCCCATCACAGATCATATGCGTATCAAAATCGCCATCATTCAAACCCGGTCCACCAATGATACGAACGTCATCTCCAATTCGGCAGTTCTTATCCAAGATTGCGTTTTCGATATAACAACGTTTACCTACACCTACCGGTGGTGGCTTTTGTGTATTTCCCAACTCCAATACTTCTTCCAACTGCTCATAGTAATCAGTTCCCATCATGTAGGTCGATTTAATAACCGTTCCTTCACCAATACGGGAACGTATCCCAATAACAGACCTCTCCAGTTTATCGCCATTTAAAATACATCCATCGGCAATTACCGTATTATTTAACGTTGTACCCGAAATTTTCGAAGGCGGGAGCATCCGCGCACGTGTATACACGGTTTCATTAAACAAATTGAAATCCGGAATATCATCTGTCAATCCAATATTGGCATCAAAAAATGATTTGATGGTCCCGATATCGGTCCAATACCCATCAAATTGATAGCTCAATACCCGAAGTGCTTCGATAGCATCAGGTATAATTTCTTTACCAAAATCCATCCCCGGGTTGGCGATCAAAAGGTTGCGCAATATGTTTTTTGAGAAAACATAAATCCCCATAGATGCCAAATAATGCCTTCCCTGTTTATGCAAAACCGCTGAAACCTCTGAGGTCCAATTTAATACTTCATCCTTATCGGGCTTTTCGACAAAAGCAGTAATCTCATTCGCTTCGTTCGCTTTTAAAATACCAAATCCCGTAGCATCTTTACCATTGACTGGTATCGTAGCGATGGTAACATCGCCTCCATTTTCAACATGGAAATCAATCAGCTTTGAATAATCCATTTGGTACAACTGATCACCAGACAATACAAGAATGTAGTCGTAATCGACATTAAGGAGATGCTTCTGCGTGCGCCTGACCGCATCAGCGGTACCCTCAAACCAACGATCGCCCTCATTGGTCTGCTCTGCAGCCAAGATGTCGACAAAGCCCTTACTGAAAATGCTGAAATTGTAAGAATTTTTGATGTGTGTGTTCAAAGAGGCTGAATTGAACTGCGTCAGTACGAAGATCTTATTATAGCCTGAATTCAAACAGTTCGAAATCGGAATATCGACCAAACGGTATTTTCCAGCTATTGGAACCGCTGGTTTCGAACGCTGTTGCGTCAATGGGAAAAGGCGCGACCCTCGACCTCCTCCCAATACAAGGGAAACTACTTTGTGTATCATACCTCAATCCATTAATTGGTTATAAAACTATTATCTTCAAGAATAGGGACCTGATCAGGTTTACACTCGAGATCCTTTAAATTCAGGTTTAAGAATCCTTATTAAATTAGCAATTTTTCGGATAAGAAGCAAACAGCAATTTTGATCATTGATTCTTTTTACAATAAAGGTAATCCCCGAAAAACGAACAGAACCATTCTTAATTTTAACCGATTAAAAGACGATGATTACAAGTCCGTGTCTCCCGTAGATTTAATATCCAAATAGACCACTGAATAAAAAAAGGCAGTAGATATAACCAACAAGCAATAGATTAATACCTATTTGCGGATATTTCTTTTGCGTAAATAACCATAGGATCTCAATAAAGGCATAAACAGACAAGGGTGCCGCAAGACTGACTGTCATAAAATAGAGTAAATATCCTGCCCCCAAACCATCATTTTGTTGCTTAAGAATCAAATATGGGACAAGAAGTAGCAGGAAGGCGATACAAACCACAGAAAACCGGATAAAAAAATGTCGTCTCAATTTTCTATCTCCTTTAAGAGGTTTGTACACAAACATAATTGATCCTGATATATAGACAGTTAACAGCACATAACCGATATAGTGATGCGCGCTCTCCAAACCATTCCAATCTTGGTTAGCATATGCAAGACCAACAATTAGAAATAAAACAATAAATAAGACTACTTTAATATAATTCATCTAAAAACACAGGCTACTTGCCCTACTAGAGTAATTGAACGCTATAAATTTTAATATCGTATGGAACGCAAGTGAATTACAACACTTTGCTCCTTTTCGATAGCTCCCAAAATTGAAATTAGATGATCAACTTCCGAGAGGATAGCTAAACGCAATTTTCATTGGAGAGAAGCACGCTATTGACCTAATATTTATGTAAATTGCTAAAGTATATAGAACAAAATAGCTATGGATTCTTCACTATTGGATGAAAACTATTGGGATGAACGTTATAAGACCCAATCGAAAGGCTGGGATATTGGCTACGCATCCCCTGCAATCATCAACTATGCAGCGGGGTCTATTGCTAAAGATGCGGCAATTTTAATTCCCGGTTGTGGAAATGCTTACGAGGCGAAGGCTCTCCTTGCCATGGGGTTTAGTCAAATTACCTTACTTGATATCGCCCCAACACTCGTTGCAAAGGTAAAAAGGGAATTCGAAAATAACCCTAACATCCAAATTCTATGTCAAGATTTCTTCCAGCACCAGGGCCAGTACGACTATATAATTGAGCAAACCTTTTTTTGTGCACTGGATCCTTCATTACGCCCCAGCTATGTACAACAAATGCATACTTTGCTCAAGCCTCAGGGTATACTGATGGGTTTATTGTTCAAACGGGAATTTGCGCAGCAAGGCCCACCTTTCGGTGGAGATCAAACAGAATACCAACAATTATTCAAATCTAAATTTGACATTTTACACCTGGCAGATTCCACCAATAGTATTCCCCAAAGACAGGGAAATGAACTGTTTTTTGAGCTGCGCAAAAAATTGTCTACTTGTCCGGCATGACCCGATAAGTGGGATCTTCGACGATATTGACCTTCACAATGTCTGCTGCATCTTTTAGCAGTGAGCGACAATCCTCACTGAGATGCCACAATTCGATCTTTTTCCCTTGTGCGGCATAGCGTTCGGTAATTTTGTTAAGCGCATCCACAGCGGACATATCCACCACACGACTCTCCTTAAAATCTAAAATCACACGGTCAGGATCTTCCAAAACATCAAATTTATCCAAAAAATTAGCTGTCGAACCAAAGAAAAGCGGTCCATAAATTTCATAATGCTTGATGCCCTCGGCATCCAAATATTTTCTTGCCCGAATGCGCTTTGCATTGTCCCAGGCAAATACAAGTGCGGATACCACGACACCAATAAGCACCGCCAGTGCTAAATTATGTAAAACCACCGTAATCGCTGCGACAAGAATACCAACGAAAATATCTGATTTGGGAAATTTATTGACAATACGCAAGCTCACCCATTGGAAGGTACCTATTGCCACCATCATCATCACACCGACCAGCGCTGCCATTGGTATCTGTTCAATGAAAGGAGCACCTACCAAAATAATCACTAAGATGGTCATGGCTCCAATAAAAGAAGAGAGCCTCGTGCGTGCACCAGCATTTAAATTGACCAGTGTTTGAGCAACCATAGCACATCCACCCATTCCTCCAAAAAATCCATTGATTGCATTGGCTACCCCTTGTGCCATGGATTCGCGGTTTGCATTTCCTTTGCTCGCGGTTATTTCGTCCACCATATTTAGTGTCAAAAGCGATTCCACCAACCCTACTCCGGCCATCACCAACGAATACGGAAAAATCAGTTGCAATGTTTCCCAGCTCAGGGGTACATTGGGTAAATGTAAATGGGGTAATGTCCCACTAACAGAGGCTATATCTACTACTTTTTTGGTATCAATTCCTAAAAGAGAAACCAAGCCAAACACAACGAGAATAGCGACTAAAGAGGCCGGGACTGCCTTTGTGATCCGAGGAAATCCAATCACGACCAACATCGTCAGTAGAGTCAGTCCGCCCATGATGTATAAGGTACTTCCCGACATCCACTCCACCCCCGATCCTGTATTCTCTTTAAATTGGACCACTTGCGCCATAAAAATAATGATGGCCAGTCCGTTTAAAAAACCGTACATCACAGGCTGCGGAATTAAGCGTACAAATTTCCCCCATTTAAAAAGTCCGACCAAAAATTGTAGAAGCCCCGCCAAGACGACAGCAGCAAAAAGATAATCAATACCGTGACTTGCCGCCAGGGCCATTAAAACAACCACTGTTGCACCAGCACCTCCAGAGACCATCCCTGGCCTGCCTCCCAAAATGGAAGTAGTCAAACCCATTAAAAATGCTGCGTAAAGTCCCGTTAAAGGCGGTAATCCAGCTAAAATAGCAAACGAAAGTGATTCCGGAATCATCGTCATCGCGACCGTTAATCCTGCAAACAACTCATTCTTAAGATTGATCGATTTTATATTGAATATTTCAAAGGTATTGTTCATTTCTAAATTACTTGAACAGGATAATTGATGCAAAGGTACTAATCGCACAAACACTTTTATCCTATATTTGTTATTCTTTACAAATTTTATCGCAAAACAGTATGTTCATTTCGATCAAACAACGCATTAACCAACGTCACTATAGTCTCTTTATATTTATCTTTTGGGTGCTTGTCCAGCTCGGGAATATAGGACCAAGTAAGGCAGCACTACTTCCAGCAAGAGACTCTTTAATGAATTCAGACAGCCTATTTCGAGCGACATCAGTCGAAAAAAATCACTTGTTCCACCGCGAGCAGCCAAAACCATGGAACAATCATCGTATCAATGTAAAACAAACAGACAGTCTATTTGATTACCAAAAAAAGAACTTCTTAAGGGCGGGAATTGAGTGGTTCTCCATCCAGGCTATTCCTGCCTCGGTTAATTACTTCATTCGAAAAGATCCTGTTTCCCATATTTCCTTTAAAAACTTCTTTAGCCATTTAAAACTGTCTGCCTGGACCTGGGACGACAATCTTTTTGCAACAAATCAAATGGCGCACCCTTATCACGGTCAGTTTTATTTCAATTCGTTCCGATCCAACAACTATAGTTTTCTACAATCAACAGCTGCAACCGTAGCTGGTAGCTATATCTGGGAAACTGCAGGTGAAACCGAACCCCCATCCATCAATGATATCATCAACACAAGCTTTGGGGGTACTATTTTAGGTGAAATGACCCATAGACTATCGCATCATATTCTTTCACGCCCAAGCCTAACTAAAGGACAACGTAATAAAAAAGAACTACTGGCCATGCTGATCAATCCGATAAACGGACTCAACCGACTGCTTGATGGGCGCTGGGGAGATAAGGTCAAGGGAGCTGTTATCGACAGTTCTTTAGTGCACACCGAAGTTGAATTGGGGCTAAGACGGTTTGATGCCAAAGAACATGACATCTTAAATAAAGGAAAGAATGACGTATATGCACGTATCAAACTGATTTACACCAACAATGATATAGACAAAAAGAAACCCTTTGATGACTTCTTCCTCAATTTGGAACTCGGATCAGATGATAGTTCCATTGTCAATGCGGTCAATGTCTATGCTTCGCTATATGGAAACCGTATTCTCTCTAATTTAACAGGACGCCACCGTGGTATCGTGTCTGCACATTTTGACTTTCTGCGCAATGAAGCTTTTTATTACGGATCCCAGAGCATCAATTACAATGTCTTTTCAAACTTCAATATTGGTAGCCGTACCAAGCTGACAACCATTCTTGGTGGTGGTCCGGTGGTATTGGCCGCTGTACCCGATCCCTACCTCCATTTTGGTGAAAGCCGCACATACGATTACGGACCCGGAGCTGATGTTAGGGCTTCGGCTACATTGAGCACATTAAACCGCTTTAAATTTGGTGTAGATTATCGTGGTGGATATTTTGTCACAATCAGTGGTAACAAATCCCACCATTTTCTTCATACGGCATCCACGAGTGCTTCAATGCGTATCTGGAAGAACTTTGGCGTCAACCTTTACTCTGGTTACTTTAGATTGGAAGGTCGTTATCAAGACCATAACAACGTCAACAAAGACTATCCTTTTGTCCGGATAGCCCTAGCCTACAACTCTGAATATTAGCTATAAAAAAAAGGCTTAACGCATTTGGTTAAGCCTTTCTCATCAATTTGTCCAATACTTCTTTAACGCTTCCTTTAAACGCGGGTCGTACCCGTATATATCCGGATAAGTAACAATTTTACCTTCGTCATCCAACCAAGTTGTATAATACGTGATATAAACTGGCATCTGCCGTTTTAGTGTTACCCAGCGAGACTTTGAAATGGAATCTGTCGTAATTTCTTTCGCAATTTTTTCGGCCTGTTTTTCATTATTGACAAGATAAGAAGCCAAATCCACAGGTTTTTCTACACGCACACAACCATGGCTGACCGCCCGGTTGCTTTGCCCAAACATTTGTTTTGCCGGCGTATCATGTAGATAAATAGAATAGGGATTCTCGAACAGGAACTTTACATTCCCCAATGAATTATCCGAACCGGGATTCTGTTTGAAACGAAAATTCTCCACAGAATCCGAATTCCAATTGACAGTTGTAGGATCCACTTGTTTACCTTTGTAATAAGCCACCATATTGCGCGACGCCAAATAGTTTGGATTATTCCGAACACTTGCCAATAATTCTTTCTTAACAATACTGCTTGGAATATTCCATACCGGATTAACTTGCATGGCATCCAACATCCCCTGCATCACAGGCGTCTCATGGTTCTCACCTTTCCGCGTATATGCCGGATTGTCTGTTTCACCCACACACACATTCATCAGTTGGCTTGTCTTCCCATCTTCCATGATATGTAAACGCTGTTCAGGTATGTTCACAAATACATATTTCTCCGGAAAAGCATCCCCCATCCAGCGCAATTTTTCCAATACCATTAACACCTGGCTTCGTTGTGCACTGTTTAGATTCCCATTTTCCAACAAATCTTGAAATCTAGTATAATATTGATTTTTAGGCTGTATATCGGCCAAGACGTTTCCGATTTTCACGCTGTCCAACAAGTTGACAACTTTGCCATAGCTCATACGTTTTTGAGGAACGAAATACCTTCCATAAAGGCGTTTGGGATTAACCACACCATATTTGATACTGCTGATATAAGCCACGAGTCCATCAGTGCTCAATAAGTCAAGCTTCGCCAATAAAGGATAAACTTCGGCAACATCTTTGCCCTTCAGTTTTCGAAGCGAAAACAACGTTTCCTTAATCGCAGCCGTATGGAAATAACTGGTCCGAATACCATGCTCTTCGCTTCGCTCGAAGTAAGTAATCATAGTATCGATACTACCATCAAAGAGATGTTCGGCAATTAAAGTCATCCCTTCAGTAGAATCCGATAATTCCTTCATCCAGCTCGGATTAACCAATTGGGATTTTTCCTTAGCATACACGTCACGGAAGACTTTTACGTAAGCAGCTGTGTCAAAATCCTTATAGGACTTATTTTCAAACTCCTTCGCCAGCACATCGCCATAAGTTGGAGGGTTATCTTTACAAGAAAAAAATACTACTGAAATAAATGAAATAAAAACTAAAAATCGTAACATATTACAAATCGTGAAAAAGAAATGGCTTCGCAATAATGAAGCCATTTTCTGGGGACAAAGATAAATAATTCTTATGGTCTAAAGAATCTTACCTGTCATTGAATCACTACAGAATCAATCACTGTATTTTTTCAGAAAATCTTCCAGCAATTCCACCATATCGGTATTGCCCAAAAAAGCTGCTGATCGTTGGTGCAAAGTTTTTGGCTCAATAGCTAGTATACGCTGAGATCCATTCGAAGCTTTACCTCCGGCCTGCTCGATAATAAAAGCGATTGGATTGCACTCATACATCAATCTCAGTTTCCCATTAGGGTGTGCAGAAGTCGTTGGATAAAGAAAGATGCCCCCTTTGAGGAGATTACGGTGAATATCGGCGACCATTGAGCCGATATACCGTGACGCATAGGGGCGTTTCGTTGCACTGTCTTCCATTTGGCAATATTTGATATATTGCTTGACGCCGTTTGGAAATTTGGAATAATTTCCCTCGTTAATTGAATAAATTTGGCCCGACGCCGGAATTTTCATATCGGGATGGGATAAACAAAACTCGCCGATCGATGGATCCAATGTGAATCCGTTTACGCCCTTTCCGGTTGTATACACCAACATGGTTGAACTACCATAGATCACATAACCTGCAGCGACCTGTTTCGTTCCATGTTGTAAAATATCATTGCTATTACAAGAAACACCCGTATCAGAAATTCGTCGATAAATGGAAAAAATAGTCCCCACAGATACGTTGACATCAATATTACTTGAGCCATCCAGCGGGTCAATACACACAATATATTTGGCATTTTTGGAAACCCCTGATTGGATGTAAACTGGATTTTCATGCTCCTCTGAGGCAACTACACAGCATTCGCCCCCACTTTGAAGTGCTTTGATAAACTGTTCATCAGCGTAAACATCCAGTTTCTTTTGTCCCTCGCCCTGCACATTGACCTGGCCTGCATCGCCTAAAATATCAACCAATCCCGCTTTATTTACCTCTCTATTTACAATTTTTGCCGCAATTCCAATATCGCGCAAGAGTCTAGAAAGCTCCCCTTTAGCATATGGAAAATCGGCCTGTTTTTCAATGATAAATTGACCTAGTGTAGTTATACCACTCATAATATTGTTTTATTGGATATTTGTTGCACAAAGCTAAAAAAGTTAAACAAACTTTAGCAAACACATGCTGCTCATATTTAGCATTTTAGCAGACCAAATACGCAATCGATTGCGCTAAGTTTTGAAAACTCTTCTTTGCTAAAACGATTATTAGCTATTAAAAAGATAATAAAAGGTGGAAAGCAGTGGATAAATTTCAAAGAGCGACGATTAGAAAAAAAAACAATAAATGCTAAGTATTTGGTAATTTTGGCTAAATATTCTGATACAATGCAACAACTTATACAGCTCATCGAAAAGGAAAAATTGGGAAGCCAATTGGTAAAACAGCACACGTTGATCATAGATGATAAACAGGTCGTTCACGGCGCCCTATTCATGGTCAAGACCACAAAAAAAACATTTAAATTAATGATCCCGGCGCCTTTTCATGAAGCATTGCTGAAAGAGCAGGTCAGCATCAATACATTGATCAAACATCCCCAAGTGATGCTATTAGCTTAATCAACGAGATATTCCAACCCCCATAGCTATCCCCAAAGCAAACAAAACATCGCTCGATTGTGTTTATCATAGCGTGATTTCGATGTTTTTCACATCACATTCCGTCTCCCGAAGACTATAAAGCTGGCTCGACCTAGAAAATGGGGCAAATTGAAAGCATATTATCAACGGGAAATTTTACAAAAAAACCCGGTAAAAGTGTAAAAATCAACTCGATATAACTTTTAACTTTAGGCAACAAAGACAACGCTATGCAACACCGCTATACACTTTCAGGAATGTCCTGTGATGGATGTAAAACAACAATCGAACATGCATTGAACGAGTTACCTGGGGTTCATGCCGAGGTGACTTTAAACCCGCCAAGCATCACAATAACATCCCAGAAACACATTCCGTTACAGCAATTACAGGAAATAATATCCAAATTGGGGCCATATCAAATCGGCGAAGCACATCAGCATACTTCCGAGGTTCCCTCCGATCAATCCATGGAAGTTCCGCCTATCCATAGCAAACAGCAACACAATCATTCCGCTCAGTCAAATGCGACAATGCATCAGTCACAAACATTAGCTACACCCGACAAAGCACATCATAGTACGTCTGCAGATAAATACTATTGTCCCATGCATTGCGAAGGCGAAAAGCTTTATGACTCACCAGGAAACTGCCCCGTATGCGGCATGAACCTGGAAAAAGTCCCCATGTTAAAGACAGACCTTCAATATACTTGCCCAATGCATCCTGAGATTGTACAAGACCATCCCGGAAATTGCCCCATATGTGGTATGGACCTTGTGCCTATAGCCAATGGTAATAGTGCGGACGACGATCATACCTATCGTAATCTTCGTATGAAATTATGGGTCTCCATCCTATTTACTGTGCCCATATTTATACTTTCCATGGGTGAAATGCTTCCGGGCAACCCGATCGGTAAAATCATTCCGCCCAGCTGGTCGGGATGGATACAATTGGTTTTATCTTTACCGGTTGTTTTTTACACCTGTTGGTCTTTTTTTCAACGTGGCTGGGTATCTTTCAAAACCTGGCGCCTTAATATGTTTAGCCTGATTGCACTTGGTGCTGGAGCTGCGTTTGTCTATAGTTTGGTAGGTCTATTTTTTCCGCAGATCTTTCCTGATGAATTAAAAAATCACCATGGCTACATTGCGCTTTACTTCGAGTCCGTTACCGTCATTCTAACACTGGTATTGTTAGGCCAGGTGATGGAGGCTAAAGCACATTCCAAAACCAATTCAGCGATCAAAGAACTGATCAAGCTGAGTCCTTCCGAAGCTACGCGCGTGGAAAATGGAATCGATAAAAAAATAGGCATAGATCAAATTCAACTTGGTGATATACTCAAAGTAAAACCCGGTGATAAAATTCCAGTCGACGGACAAATTACGGATGGCAACAGCAGCATCGATGAATCCATGCTGACGGGTGAACCTATTCCGGTAGAAAAGCAGGAAGGCGATCATGTCAGTTCAGGAACCATCAATGGCGACCGCAGTTTCCTCATGAAAGCAGAGCGTATTGGTTCGGACACACTCTTGGCTCAGATTATTCAACTTGTTAATGATGCCAGCAGAAGCAAGGCACCCATTCAACGGTTAACAGATAAAGTATCCGAGGTATTTGTTCCGATTGTCATTATCATTGCAATTTTGACATTTCTTACCTGGTGGCTCTGGGTTCCTTCTGCTTCCTTAGCGTTCGGCTTTGCCAATGCACTTGCCGTACTAATTGTTGCCTGCCCCTGTGCCTTGGGGCTCGCGACACCGATGTCCGTCATGGTTGGTGTCGGCAAAGGAGCCAAACATGGCATCCTGATCAAAGATGCAAGTGCACTGGAAAAAATGAACCAGGTCGATGTGGTACTAACAGACAAAACAGGTACCATCACCGAAGGAAAACCCACCGTCGATGATATTCAACCAAACTCCTCCAGTAGCAAAGACGAAATATTGTCTTTGGCTGCCGCTTTAAATGCCAATAGCACACATCCTTTAGGTCATGCTATTATTGAAAGAGCAAAAAAAGAAAACAGTAAAACAGAAAATAAAGTTTCCGATTTCGAAAACGTAGCGGGACAAGGAATCAAAGGAAACATAAACGGAAACAGTATAGCACTTGGCAATCAATTGTTGATGGAGTCTATCGGTATAGCAGTTCCACACGATATGAAGCAGATGGCTGAAACCGCTCAGTCCAATGGAAAAACGGTGTCTTTCCTCGCAAAAGATCAAACCTTATTGGGCTATTTTAGTATTTCAGATCAAATCAAGGCTTCATCGAAGCAGGCAATTCAATACCTCCAAAAACATCAAGTCGATGTAGTCATGCTGACTGGAGATAATGTCCATACGGCAAAGGCTGTGGCGGATCAAGTCGGCATTAAGCATTTCAAAGCCAATGCCTTGCCCAAAGATAAGTTGCAAGAGATTCATACATTACAGCAACAAGGTCATGTGGTCGCGATGGCCGGTGATGGTATCAATGATGCCCCTGCCCTTGCTCAAGCCGATATCGGCATTGCCATGGGTACGGGTACTGACGTTGCCATACAAAGTGCTTCTTTGACTTTGTTGAAAGGAGACCTGACCGGAATTGCCAAAGCAAAAGTACTGAGTCATAAATTGCTTCGTAACATTAAGGAAAACCTGGGTTTTGCTTTCGTCTATAATATACTCGGAATTCCTTTGGCAGCCGGCCTGCTATATCCATCTTTCGGAATTCTCTTGTCACCCATGATAGCAGCTGCCGCAATGAGTTTTAGTTCCGTTTCGGTTATTTTGAATTCTTTGCGCTTAAATCGTGCAAAGATCGATATCGATTAAAAACAGATATTCCCTATATTCGCTGCTACAATAACGACATATAGCTTACAGTAACATGCGTAATATCTTTTTAATCTTAATTACGGTTATCATCACAGTTGTCTGTGTCAAGAATCCGCAATCGGTGCAGCTCAATTTTCTCGGGGAATCACAAGTGGCACTATGGAAGCTACTATTGGCCTTTTTTATTGCCGGAATTGTGTTTGTATCGCTGCTAAAAACCGGAAAAAAGAAACAGCAGGTACACGAACAGGAGGAAATAGACGAATCGGAAGAAGAAAACGATCACAAAAAACCTCAATTATCGGATGAAGATCGAGAATTCCTCTCCTAAAAGAAAAAATAAACCACTAAAAATGAAGCCCTAAACAGCTGTAGCGCATTTTTATGGCACAAATACTTGCGTGGAATAGGGATTAATCCTATCTTTGCATCACTTCAAACAAGGAACGGTAGTTCAAAAACAAAGAAGTAAGATTCCGTAGCT